>JAAUQE010000067.1 GCA_012032425.1 Leptolyngbya sp. RL_3_1
GTCACATACGTTGATAAACAGCGTTTTGGCGGATTTGAGTAAAAAGATACCGGCCAAAATCGGGCGATCGCACCCCGCTGCAATCTGGGCCATAAACTTATCCAGCCGGTCAAAGTCGGTAATCAACTGACTCTGAAAAAACTGTGCCCCCGCCTCTAGCTTGCGTTCAAAGCGGCGCTGCAACCCTGACCAACTGGGACTTTGGGGGTCGATCGCTGCCCCTGGAAACAGCGTGGTGGCGCGATCGCTCAGGGGGTTGCCATTACTGTCCTGCCCCTGGTTCAGGTGCCGAATCAGGTGCAGCAGCCGAATGGACTCTAGATCGAAGACGCTGCGGGCCTGAGGATGATCGCCAGCCTTAACCGGGTCACCGGTCAGGGCCAAAATATTGCGAATCCCCAGGGCTGAGGCCCCTAACAAATCGGCTTGCAGGGCAATGCGATTGCGATCGCGGCAGGCCATCTGACAGATGGGCTCAATTCCGTGCTGTTGCAGAACCACTGACGCCGCTAGCGCCGACATCCGCATCACCGCTCGACTACCGTCGGTAATATTCACCCCATGCACCCGCCCCCGTAGCCCTGCCGCCATCGCCACCATATGACTGAGGTCGGCCCCCTTAGGGGGCATTACCTCAGCCGTGACCACAAAGGAACGGGCGCGGATCGCCGCCTGGAAGTGGGAGTGAATTAAGGGGGCAACCGGTTCAGAGACGGGCATGGAAATCGGAGGAGTCAACGGCCTCAACGGCCTTAGGGTCCCGTCAGTATAGCCCGCCCCTTACCGTCAAGGGCATCACCAGACAGCCTGGGGATCGCGTATGACATCCCAAAGCTCTCCTATCCGGTGACCTAGTACAGGCGTAAATCTCCCTGCCCTTGAACAAGGGGCTTAAGCCCCTTGCCCTAGACTGCAATGGTTGAGGGCCTGCTAATTGGATTTGACCTTGATGCCATCCAGCAGATATTTTTCCAGGGCTTTGGCCAAATCCCCTTCTTTCGTGGGCGCAGATTCAGTCTTTTTTGGGAAAAAGCCAGGGAAATTTTCACGGGTCCACATAAAAAGTAGAACCACCATGACGATTAGGAAAGCAGGATCCATAGACTTCGATATGAGTTTTTTTTGAAAATCACTTCGGGCCAATGCCCCAACCCCCCGTGACAACTACGGAGTATCCCCAAGCCTCCCTGTTGGGACGATTGAGCCTACCCCCTAGGGCTAGTTGCCAGGGCGTTGTGTATCTCGGGAAAACACTGAATATGTGATACCACTGATCTCAGAAAATGGATCAGACGACATTGATTACGTAGACGCACTTGTCTGGAAATGATGACATTTGCCCGTGGTCAGCCCGCTTGCAGGCCGAACCAGTCTGAAAATTTAAGACGGTTCTCAGAGGGCTCTCAGGCGAGATTATTACGCTCTCTGAAAACAAGACTCCGATTGCTGACGCTTTTTCCCCACTTCTCCCCCAAACTGCCATGCGTTTTACCCTCACCTTTGCGCTGCTCTCAATCTCATTGCTGATGGCCTGCGCCCCCACAACCCCCGATACCGGGCCAGCATCCTCAGAAACACCCCCGTCCAGTTCGGTCAACCCGGCGGTAACGGCTGGAGGCCACCAGCCCTGCTGGGAGCTTTAAGCAGCCAGTGGTCTATGCCGAAGGCGGCATCGCCCTAAAAGGGGCTGATCCCGTCGCCTACTTTACGGATGCGACCTACGTTGCCGGGGATGCCGCCCATAGCTATGACTGGAATGGGGCGACGTGGCATTTTGCCAGTGCCGAGAATCGCGATCAATTTGCCAGCGACCCTGAAAAATATGCCCCTCAATACGGGGGCTACTGCGCTTGGGCCGTTAGCCAGGGCAATACCGCTGCGATTGATCCCAACGCTTGGGAAATTGTGGATGGCAAGCTCTATCTCAACTACAACCAGAAGGTCAAGGACCGCTGGGTGGAAGATATCCCTGGCAATATCAGTCAGGCCGACCAAAACTGGCCCCAGGTGCTGAACAACTGAGGACGCTAGGTTTGGGAGCGGCGACGACGGCAACGCTCTGAGCAGTATTTGACCTGTTCCCAGCAGTCAGCCCATTTCTTGCGCCAAGCGAAGGGACGTTGACATACGGGGCAAATCTTGGTGGGTAAGTCGGCTTTTGAGCGTTGGCGTCCCATGGTCTGGCGATAGATCAATTTCGGGCTGGGCTGACTGACGGCAGCAATTCTCAGTATGGCTTTTTAGGTTCTGACATCAAGTCCGGTTAATTGCCCTGCATTCTGCACCGGGCGCAGGCCCCTGCGCCCCTACATCCTCCTGATTTTTTCGTGGGTGTTCAGTAAGCGTAGGGTGCGTTGCCCTTAGGCAAACGCACCATTAATAGGTGTTTAGGGAATAGGTGCTTAGGGATGTAGGATGGTGCGTTCCCGTGACATTGGCTCAGTTTGCCAGTACACAAGTAGATAGGAACGCACCCTACGCTTACTGCCGATTAAGCCGCTGGGTTGCAGGTGAAGTGGCGATACACATAGCTGCCCTTATTGCCCTGGGGCGCGTCCAAGGCTGGGCTGCAACCATAGGCGGTTAAATCCGGCCCCCCGTGCAATATCCAGAGATCATAGGGGGCGGGCTGCTGGGCCAAGGCCGCCCCAATCCGTTGGTCCCAATCCGGCACTGTGGGCGTCTCTAAACCCATGGCCAAAAATTGCGGGGGGTGCTGCCAGCCACTGCCGGGTTGACTGGGGGGAAAGTGACGGTGAATTTCCCAGGCAACGCTGAGAAACTCAATGCCAATGGCCCGTTTAGCTTCGTAGCGGGGTTCCGGGGCCGCTAGCACGACGGGATGGGTAGAATGGGCTTGGACAAAGGGGATAAAGCGATCGGGGCTAAAGAACTTTAAAAAGGCCAGATTATTCACCACGAATAGGGCGCTAATGAGGCCGAGGGTCCCAGTGAGTTGAACCAGGCGACGGCCACTCAAGCGCTTTTGCCAGAGGGGAATCGTCCAACTACAGCGGCCCCGAGGCAGCTTTTGGGGCCAATACCCTGACAACGCCCCAGCCATGAGCAGGGTGACGGCGGGATAATAGGCAAAGGTGTAGCGCAACCCCTTCGTAATATCGGTGCCGTAGCCATAGCAGACCCCGGCAAAAACCACCATGATAGCGACTAAAAAGCTGCCGATCGCCCATCCCCCGGCCCGCCTGTCTGCCTCTTGATCCAGGCTGACAAGACCCCGGATCAAGAGGGGAACCAGGCGGATCCAGCTTGCCAGAATGATCAAAATAGTGATCACAATGACCGCCAGTCGCAACGGGGTATCGGCAAAAAAGGTGATCGGGGTGAACAGCGTAAAAATCCAGGCCAGCAAGGTTTGAACGATGGGATTAACCCAACTGGTCCATTGGCTCAAGTCGCTGTTTAAAATCTGATTGCTGCCCTCCAAACCCACCAGTAACGGCCACCAAGCGCCAATGCTAAGGGCTGTACCCAGACCCACCCCATAGAGCTGTAGCCATACCGGCTGCACCAAGATTCGCCACCCCTGTTGCCGAATTTGAATCAGGGCGATCGCCCCAAATACCATGGCCTCAGCGGTGTAGGTCAGCACAGTGAAATAGTGGGTGGCAAACCCGAGGGCATTGATCGTAATCCAGCCGATGGTCAGCCCTGCCCCCAGGGACTGGTCGCGCCAAACCCGCCGAAAGGCTAAGGCAAAGCAGCCCAACGAGGCGGTGACCAGGGTGGAGGCCAGCCCGTAGTGGCGGGCCTCTTGGGCCAGGGCAATTGCCAACGGTGAGACTGCCGTCAGGGCGGCGGCCAGGTCGCCCGCCAGGGCACTGCGATAGGCGGCTCGCCCCACCCAATAGGCCAAGGGGACTGCTAGCGCCCCCAATAGGGCGGAACAGGCCCGTAACGCCGCCAATGACGGCAACCCATCCACACTGGGAAAAAAGCTGTGGAACAACATCACCCAGCCATGGGACAACACAAAGTAGAGGGGGGGATGGCGATCTTCTTGGACCAGATACTGGACGGTGTCTCCCACTGTGGGGCTAGGGGAGAAGGTGAGCGATCGCAAAATATCGCCCAGACCCACCACCTGATCGAAGGGCAGATCGTGGGTGCTGTTGCCAATGCTGTAGATGGCTGTGGCCACCTCGTCCATCCAGGCGGGTTTCAGGGATAGCTGAGTGAGTCGCAGCAGCAACCCCAGCCCCGACCAGATCAACAGCCATCGATAGGACTGATTCAAACCGTCTCTCACACCGATGCCATCGCAGTACCGTCCCAATATCCCATTAAACCCAGGGCGATCGCCGAAAAGTCATGGCGCTCAACCGGGCTCGGGCCTGAGCGATTCCCCTAAAAGTTCTTAGGGGAGGAAGAGAAATGGGAAAATGGGTGATCAAGATTGATTTTTAATTATCAAAAAGATTCTCTGCCGATATGAATCATTGATGATCAATACCTGCCTAATCGATTTGTAAAATCATGACGGGATTTTCAGACGTTCGTCATAGCTGATCTCGTCAATAAAATATTTTGGAACCCTCTTTTCAGGACAAAGATTATCACAGGGCGATGGGAAGTCACTCATGAGAGCAGGGTGATAGAAAGATCAGGGTGATAGAAATCACTGGCCCCAACAATGGGCCGTTTGGCGTCAGCGGTTATTCTTCTGGAAAACAAGGGAATGCTCACAGCTAGGGGCATTTAAGGGTCACAGTGGCGCCGTGATCTCCGCTACTCAAGGCCACAGATCCATCACCTAGAATAAAGCGGTGGTAAAGCATCACTGCTAAAGCGAGCTCAGGCCGACACCCTCAAGGACGGTTTAGGGTTTTATTTTCTCATGGGTCGGCTGTGGCGATGGCATTAGAGACGGCGATGATTTCAAGGATGAGGTGGTAGAACCATGGCGAAAATTCAAGCAGGAATGAATGGATTTGGCCGTTTTGGCCTGCATCTATTGAGATATTGGCTCAACCATATTGAGGATGCTCCTTATACCCTTAAATATATCAATGATGACAGCTTGAGCTTAGATAAAGCTCTAGAGATTATCAATGCCGATCCCTATGTCAAATTCGATGACTTTGATATAGCTCGCAAGGGTAATTATCTTGGCTTTGCCAAGGGCGATCGCACCATTGAGATTGAATATTCTCACCAAGACCGTGCTGATATTCACTGGCTAGGCAAGCCCGATCTGGTGTTGGAATGCAGCGGCAAAGCCACCGTTGCGGAGCGCTGTCAGCCCTACCTAACCGGCAAAACCCAACGGGTGCTGATTTCTGCCACCTTCTGGGATGCCGATAAAACCCTCGTGTATGGGTTTAATCACCAGGACTTTACCCCTGACCTACAGGTGGTTTCCTATGGCTCCTGCACCGTAAATGCCTATGTGCCGTTGGCAAACTACATTCACCAGCGGTACAGCCTGATCGATAGCGATGTGAATGTGGTGCATAATATCCCGGAATACAAACTGAGCCACAGCTTCACCCTCGATCGCCGCTTTTGTACCCTAGAGACATCGGCCAAAAAGTTGCTGAATTTCGTCGATGACACCAACTTCCGAGTGAACTACACCGTGGTGCCCTACACCGGCGCTTCCATCATTGACTTTCGCTTCCGGGTGGGGTCAGTACCCCAAAATCGTGAGACCTTTATTGCTGAGCTGAAGGCGGCCATGGCAACGGGAGCCTTGCAAAACCTCTATGGCATGGTGCCCCAAGATAAGGGTCCGGAAGAGCATCAGTTAACGCCGTTCTCATCGGTAATGATTGAAGAAAATATCAACGTGATTGGCGATAATCTCTACATTCACGCCTACTTTGATACTGAGAATTCAGTTAACCGCTATCACGATTTGACCAGCTACGTGGCCCGCCAAATTAGCCTGTCTAGAGCAACCGCAGTGAGTCCGACCCTGGCTGCTTCGCCAATCGCGACGACCACCGCACCGCAAGGAATGCCGCCCTCGCCCATGGGCGGCGTTTGTTCCCTCCCCAGCATGGCCGGTTTCCCTACCTAAGAGGCTGTTTGAAAAGGGGTGACCCAAGCTTGAAAGGATACCTGATGTCCTCGGGGTAGGGGCTATAACCAGTGAATGGGGTGACATCAACAACTATTGCTGAGCCCGGTCAACTGATTCAACCTGTTCCCTTTCAGACCCTGCCTGCTCCCGCTACTGGAACTGGCCTTCTACTCAGCCTAAGAACATGGGATTTTCGGGTAATTCCTTTTCTGAAAACCGCCTCTGCAAACCGCCTTAGAGCCATGTGCCCAGCACCATGCCGATCAGCAGAATGAATCCCTGCAAGACATTCTGCTTGAAATGCGCCCATAGAGACTGAGGGGCAGGTGGCGTTGACGGAGGCGCTGACACTGGCGTCCCCAGAGCAAAATAGCGATCGCCAGCGTGATCCAATAGGGCCAAGCCAACCCCATCGCCACCCCCGTCGCCGCTAGCAGCAGCGCTGTGCCAATAAAGCAGAGGGTGACCACCTGGGGGGTGCGGTTGCCAAAGAAGCGGGCGCTAGAGTTGATCCCCAACTGGGTATCAAAGGGGCGATCGGGGATGGCATACACCGTGTCAAAGCCGAGGGTCCAGAACATCACCGCCCCCCACAGCAACACCGTCGGCAATTCTAGGGCACGGGTCACTGCCGCCCAGGGAATCAACACCGCAAACCCCCAAGCGATCGCCAGCACCAGTTGTGGCACCGGGAAAACTCGCTTGGCTAAGGGATAAAGCACGATCACGGGCACCGCCGCCACGCAGAGCCAAAAACTTAGCGGGTTCAAATACAGCGAGAGCCCGTAGGCACAGAGAAAAGCGATCAGGGCGAGGGCGATCGCCACCTTCACCGAAAGCGCTTTGGCCGCCAAAGGTCGCGTGCGGGTGCGCTGCACCTGTGGGTCAATGTCGCGGTCCCACAGATCATTGACGATGCAGCCAGCGGCGCTGGTGACCAAACTCCCCACCACAATCACCCCCAGCAAAACCAGGGGAGGCGTGCCTCGTGCCGCCAACACCAGGGACCAGAGGGCGGGCACCATCAAAATTAAACGCCCCGTGGGTTTGTCCCAGCGCATCAGGCGCAGGATAGTTTTCCAGGTAGGTTCAGGAGAAGGGGACTTGAGGGGAGAAGTGGTCATGGGTCATCGATCGCGGCTGCTTTTCAGCATATCTCTGTGGATGGCACAGTTGAGGGAACTGGCAGGCGTCTAGCCTTAACGAGCCCCTGGGGATGCAGCCGCCCCTTTGGAGCTAGCATCCCCAGCGGGGAAAGCCCTGAGCTCACACAAAATCAAGCTTGACGCTGCACTAGTTCACATTGCTTACTTCAGATGAATTAAGGATATTGCTGAGCTTGTCAAAGAATGAGTACACATCTTCATGAATTTCGTCAGGTAGTGTACTGGCTGCGACAATATCCCGAGTCAATTCCAAAGTTGATGAAACCTCTACAATAGGGCCATATGACTTGAGTTGTTGAAATAGGGAGTCAACATTTTCAAAAAGTATCTTTTTGCCATTTACCACTTGAAAAATATTTGCTTTCACGGTTCGCCAAGACTGATTGTTTGGCAGCGTCAGATTTTCACCACTGAAAAAATCACTCACCAATTCTCGAACCGGATCCGCAAAGATTTCATCTTCTGAAATACTCAACTTTTTCAGAGATGCTCTAATCCATGCATTTGGCACAAGCAAATAGTTTTCAATATTCCTCCGCTGCCACTCAAATAAAACAGGGTTGTCTGCTTCGGGATGGTAAGAAGACTCATCATCACGATCAAAAAGCACAAGCCTTTTTGCATCTGGAATAATAGCTTTAACACCTTCAAAGTGTTGTTTGCTATCTTCCTTCATTTTCTCCTTTGAACCACCTCGCATCACCCTGAAACAGACCCTGTTCAAAATATCATCTTGACGCCCTAGGGCCGTTGCCCATCCTCGAATTAGGATTTCATCTGTTTCACCCTCTACATATAAAAGAAGCGGCACGTCCAACTCTGACAACTGAGTGATTTCAAGGTTAGATACATCCGCCATGGCAGTTAAAATTGCAGGCGTTGAATCCACTCGCCTTGGTTTACGTTCCAGAACCGACATGATTTGCTGTGCATTAACGCCCTGAATGAACTCTTCAGCATGAGTTGCAATCAGAAACTGTGCTTTCCGGCGAAGGAATTGTTCATTTTTGAAATAATCTAAAATTTCTCTTTGAAGGTTGACATGGAGATGAGCGTCAGGTTCATCCAATAAAATAGTTGTGGGTTTATAACCATAGAAAAAAGCTAATAGAGTTAGTATCTGGTGAAAACCACTGCCACCGGCGATGATGTCATATGATTTTTCTCTGTCTTTATATTCGCAAATAATTTGCGTATCTATACCTCTCTCATACTGAGGGGGCTTTAGCTCTACATCAAACCATTTCTGAACAGCATTCTTTATTTCTTGCCAATCCTCCTTATTGCTTTCCCAAACACGCAGTAATAGATTTCTCAGAATACTTCCTGGTTGAGCTTTGCCAATTTGCTGACGTAAGGGTCCATCGTCTCGCCACTCTTCATTAGGCTCTAAACCAGAAAATGGAGGGACATAGGCGATCACTGGCAGGAGACTAGATTCATTTTTCTCTAATTCCCAAAAAGCATCCCAGCCCTCTTTAGGGATTGCATATATCGTTTGAGGGGAACTATATCTTAGTTGAATGCCAAATGATTTCTCCTGAAGCTTTGGGTTGCTGACAGTCCAAGTCAGTTCGATTTCGATTAAGATGTACTCTAGTTTCTTTTTGCCTTGAGGGCCGGGATGGTAAGTCCGATCAGTTTTTTCAGACCACAAGAGACTAAACTCTGGTACTGGAAGTGCTGTGAAGTTTGGCAGTATAACTTGCTTTCCTCTACCACCTCTTCGATTTCTTTTTGCACGACGAAACTCATCCACACAAAATTGCCAAATTGCGAGCGATTGAAGCACAGTGCTTTTACCGCTGTTATTTCGCCCCACGAGAAGATCGAACTGCGTAAAGTCGTAGGTTTGCTCTTTTATACTCTTGAAATTCCTAAGGGTTAGAGTTCTGATCAACTGTTAAACCTCGATCTATTTGACATATTTTAGGTCGTGAGTATATTTCTTGGCGATTTTAGACTTTAAACCATACCCAACTTGAAAACTTGAGTTTTTACCGTAGGGCAAACTACGAGTTGATGTGGCCAGGGTTTAGTGCAGCATCCAGCTTACATCAGTCACTATTAGTATGGACTTAGGTTCTAAATTGCTGAGACATCCGCGCCACAATGCCTTCTCTATTCCCTGGTATGGATCCCTATTTGGAGCAGCCGACCTTTTGGTCAGCCTTTCACAGTCGGCTGATTGTGGCGATCGCCGATGCCCTCGCCCCCCAACTGCGTCCCCGTTACTACATCGAAGTCGAGACCCGCACCTATACCGATATCGATGGGGAACTGTTGGTTGGCATTCCCGATGGGGTCGTGTTAGCCCGTACCCAAGCAGTTCCAACTGAGCCTCGGGATGGGGCAGTTGAGACTGTGGCAGTACAACCTCGTCCCCAGCAGGTGACGCTACCGATGCCGGTGGAAATCAAGGAGCGGTATTTGACCGTGCGAGAGGTGGGAACCGATGCCGTTATTACCGTCATTGAAGTGTTATCGCCCAAGAATAAGCGGCAGGGGCCAGGGCGAGCCGCCTATGTCACCAAACGTCAGGCGATTCTGAGCAGCGCCTCCCATTTAGTTGAGCTGGATTTATTGAGGGGAGACGAGCCCTTACCCATGGCGGGAGCCGGCCCTCTGGCGCAGTATCACGTGTTGGTGAGCCGTAGTGATCAGCGCCCCCAAGCGGATCTGTATGGATTTACGGTGCAGGAACCGCTACCGCTATTTCCGCTGCCCCTGAAGGGCGATGATGAATCCCTTGGCGTGGATCTGGCCAGTATTTTTGCCGGGGTCTATGAGCGGGCCAGCTACGACCTACGGATTGATTACAGTCAAGCACCGCCACCCCCCATCTTTACCCAGGCCGATCAAGCGTGGATTAATGGCCTGCTACAGAGTGATCGCAGTTAGCGAGGCCTAAGCCTCAACGCCCCGCGACCCGCTAAAATACGTAAAGTTTCTTTGAGAACACCACAGCGAATGCGAGTTGCGATTGTCGGGGCAGGCTTAGCCGGGTTATCCACCGCCGTAGACCTCGTGGATGCCGGTCATGAAGTTGAAATCTTTGAATCCCGTCCCTTTGTCGGCGGCAAGGTGGGGAGCTGGGTCGATAAGGACGGCAACCATATTGAGATGGGCCTCCATGTGTTTTTCAACAACTACGCCAACCTCTTCGCGCTGATGAAGCGAGTGGGGGCCTATGACAATCTCCTGCCCAAGGACCACGTCCATACCTTTATCAATCGCGGCGGCGACATTGGCACCCTTGACTTTCGCTTCCTGCTGGGGGCACCGCTGAATGGCTTGAAGGCTTTTTTCACTACCGGGCAACTGGGCCTCATGGACAAGATCCAAAACGCGATCGCCCTCGGCACCAGCCCCGTCGTCCCCGGCTTAGTTAGCTACGAAGGGGCAATGAAATGGATTCGTTCCCTAGATCGCGTTAGCTTTGCCGACTGGTTCCGCAGCCATGGCGGCTCCCAAAATAGCCTCAAGCGGATGTGGGACCCCATTGCCTTGGCCCTGGGCTTTATCGACACCGAACAGATCTCCGCCCGGTGTGTGCTCACCATCTTCATCATGTTTGCCACCAAGACCGAGGCGTCGCGGTTGAATATGCTGGCGGGCTCCCCCCACGAATATCTGCACAAGCCGATATTGGATTACATCCAGGCGCGGGGAGCCCAGATCCACACCCGCCGTCAAACCCGCCGGATTTTGTTTGAAGGGGAAGGGGAAGCGACGCGGGTGACGGGGCTGGCGATCGCCCAAGGGGAAACTGAAGAGATCATCACCGCTGATGCCTACCTGGCCGCCTGCGATGTTCCCGGTATTCAGCGGCTCCTCCCCCCAGAATGGCGACAGTGGTCCCAGTTCGACAATATCTATAAGCTAGACGCGGTACCGGTGGTGACAGTGCAACTGCGCTTCGACGGCTGGGTCACCGAGATGCAGGACGAGGCCAAGCGCCACCAGGTCAAGGAAGCGGCGGGGATCGATAACCTGCTCTACAGCGCCGATGCCGACTTCTCTTGCTTTGCCGATCTCGCCCTGGTCAGCCCCAAGGACTACTATCGCGAGGGTGAAGGTTCACTGATGCAGGTGGTGTTGACCCCCGGCGATGAATTTGTGCCCATGTCCAGTGAGGCGATCGCCCAACATGCCCTCAAGCAAATCCACGACCTCTTCCCCAGTTCCCGCGCGCTGACCCTAACCTGGTCTAACGTGGTGAAATTAGCCAAGTCCCTTTATCGGGAAGCACCGGGCATGGATCCCTATCGTCCGAGTCAAGCCACCCCGATCCCCAACTTCTTCCTGGCAGGGAGCTACACCCAACAGGACTACATCGATAGTATGGAGGGAGCCACCCTGTCGGGTCGTCAAGCCGCCAAGGCCATCCTTGAACGCGCCCTGCAACCGGCATAGCCCTCCCCATGAGTGATTCGCCCCATGAGTAATTTGCCCCATGAGTAATTGGCTAGAACACAGCGTCTTGGTGGAAGTGAAGGTGCCGGTTACCCTCGCATGGGAACTCTGGTCCGATCTGGAGCAAATGCCAAATTGGATGAAATGGATCGATGCGGTGACGATCTTGCCCGAGGACCCGGAACTGTCTCGCTGGAAGCTAGCCTCTAGCGGCTTTGAATTTAGCTGGCTGTCTCGCATCACTAAGATGCTCACCCACCAAATTATCCAATGGGAATCGGTGGATGGCCTACCCAATCGCGGGGCGATTCGTTTTTATGATCAAAAGGATCATTGCAGCGTCAAGCTCACCGTGGCCTATTCCATCCCCAGTTTTATCGGTCAGTTGATGGATAATCTGTTTTTGGGTCGGATTGTGGAATCTACCCTACAGGCGGATATGAATCGGTTTCGAGATTACGCCCAAGCGGCCCACAAGCAGCCCTAAGCAACCCCTGATCGATGCGGCCTCAATTTACTGGGCTGTCAGGAAGCAGTCGTTTGCGAAGCGTCTCCCTAAGGGAGAAAGCCAGATCTCCCGAAAAAGTCCCCTAGCCCCGCTGGGGCGGCCAAGTCAACGACTCCGTTGCTCCCTTAGAGGAGCCGATCTTCTCCTCTTGTTCCCTCTCCTGCCGGAGGAGGATGAGGGCGAACAAGGGACATTGCCTGGTACTTATCCGAGGGTGAGTGGCTTTACAGGGGCGTGGATTGCATCTCCAAAATCCCCATCATCCCTTGGTCTTCATGGTCAAGGATGTGGCAGTGATAGACGGTTTTGCCAGGAAAATCATTAAACGCAATGCGTAGGTCTACGGAACTGTAGGCCCTGACGTTGACCACATCTTTCCAGCCCTGAAACGGGAACGGCTCACCATTCTGGCTGAGCACCTGAAAGGCATTGGTATGGATATGGAACGGGTGATCCATCCCAGCTTTGTTGATGATGCGCCAGTCTTCGACCGTGCCGAGTTGCACGGTGGTATCGATGCGATTGTGCTCAAACCCGTTGCCGTTAATCAGAAAAAACTGGCCCTGGCTAATACCGTGGTCGAGGACAAATTCCCGCTGCCTGACGGGTGCGGGTAAAGCAACCGTCGGCAAGAGCATTTTGGGCAGTGGCACAGTGGTCGGCTCGCCGTAGCTGAGACGTGCCAAGGTATACGGGGCCTCATTGACCCCTGCCCGGTGATGGTGTTGCCGCCCCATCCCGCTCATCATGTCCGCAATTCCTCGATCATAGGGCAAGCTCACCACAGCGTAGGTGTTGGGCTCACGGCTGCCTGCCACGAGCAGATCGGCCCGCTCTCCCGGCGCGAGAATCAGGTCAGTGTCGAGTTCCATGGGTTCCGGCAGCGTTCCCCCATCCAAGCCAATTAAGTGCCAGGGATGATTTTCGAGTCGGAGTCGGTAGATGCGAGACGGGGAAGCATTCAGCAGCCGCAAGCGCAGTAGCCCGGATGGTGGCGAGGTAGGTCGGGGGTCGATCGCCGTTGACTGTAATCCGATTCCCCTGTCGTCCCCAACGACGAAACATCGGCATGGGCGCTTGCCGTTGGCCCCGACGATCCAGGTCAAAGTCTTGCAGGACCAAAATCGCTTCCTGGGCCGCCTGGATCTCGGGAATTTCGTCCACTGGACCGCGCACCACAAAGGCTCCCGCTAGCCCTCCAAAGACTTGCTCGGCGACGGTGCCATGGTGGTGGGGATGATACCAAAACAGCCCACCTGGGTGTGACTCGGGAATGACAAACTCATATCGCTGGCGTTCACCGGGAGGGACGGCCAGAAAGACATTATCGGCATTGCCCGTTGGCGGAATATGTAACCCATGGAAATGTAGATTGGTCGTCTGCGCCAACTGGTTCTCAAAGGTGATGCCAACGGTGTCGCCCGCTTTTGCCTCTAGACAAGGCCCAGGCACTTGACCGTTATAGGCCAATAGCGTTGCAGGTTCATCACCCAAAGCCAGCTGTTGCTGACGGGCTTGCAAAGAGACCTCTAACCGCCCTGACTGACTGCGATGGGTCGCGAATGGTGCCGCTATCGGGCGCTGATTCGGCACCCCATTGCCAAAACCCATACTTCTGGCGCAGTGGGTTGCCAGGGTAGCAGCGGTTCCCGCCAAGCCCCAAGCGAGGAATTGACGACGGTAAAGGGGTGTCATGGGTGCGCTGGCTTGCGATCGCCGGGTATCGACAATACAAGCGGTTGAAAAACATTGCTTTCAGTCTAAATACTCCAGCTCATGGGAGAGTCTAGGCTGAACCAACATTTCAGCACGTAGCAATCGAACTTTTATTGATGGGCGGGCGCAGAGAAAGGCTCGATTTATGGACCTAAAATTTACCCCACCGGCACCGCCGCCTTAAGCTCGAAAATTCGCTCAATGGAAATCTCTACGGCGCGATCGGGGGTCGAAGCCCCCGAGGTCACCCCCACCCGAATCGGACCCGCCGGCAACCAGTTTTCAGTCACCACCAAGTCATCCCCATGGAGCGGTTTGTGCTCGATGCGGTTCCCCGGCCCGATCCGCTCTGGCCCGTCGATGTGATATGAGGGAATGCTGCGATCGATGGCGATTTCTTGTAAGTGGGTGGTGTTGGAGGAGTTGTAGCCGCCGATCACCAACATTAAATCCACTTTGGTATGGGCTTCATCCACCAGCTCAAACATGGCGTCTTGGCGCTCTTGGGTGGCGTCACAAATGGTGTTGAAGGCCAGAAAGTGATCGTTGAGCCGATGGGGACCGTACTTCTGGCTCATGGTGTGCTCAAAGAGCTTACCAATCGCCTCCGTTTCCCCCTTCAGCATGGTGGTTTGATTGGCGATGCCGAGCCGTTCTAAATCCACATCGGGATCAAAGCCCTCGGAGTGGGCGTGTTTGAACTTCGCCAGAAATTCGTCGCGATCGCCCCCTTGGAGAACGTAATCCGCCACGTACTGGGCTTCTGCCAGGTTAAGCACGACCAAGTAGGTGCCCGCAAAGGAGCTGGTGGCCACGGTTTCTTCGTGCTTGTATTTACCGTGGATGATCGAGGTGTAGCTCTTTTTCTTGTGCTTCTCGACGCTGTTCCACACCTTGGAGACCCAGGGGCAGGTGGTATCGACAATGGTGCAGCCCCGCTCGTTCAAGAGCTGCATCTCTTGGACGCTGGCCCCAAAGGCAGGCAAAATCACCACGTCTCCAGCGGCTACTCCCGAAAAATCTTTCTGGCCCTCCACCAGCTCAATGAAATGCACCTCCATTTCCCGCAGCCGTTCATTCACATCGGGGTTATGGATGATTTCGTTAGTAATCCACAGCCGCTGATGGGGAAAATGCTGTCGGGTTTCATAGGCCATGGCCACAGCTCGCTCGACCCCCCAACAAAAGCCAAAGGACTTGGCCAGGTGATGGTGGCTTCTCCTCGGGTCAATACATAGTTGTGGTCGCGAATGGTCTGAATTAAGGAGCTTTGGTACTCCGTCTGCATTTGATCAGCGACATCTTCGCCATGGCCAAAGCCCTTGCGAAAGTAATTCTCTGATTGGTTGAGCGATCGCTTAAATGCTTTGGTATCCATACCACTCCTGGGATCCGCGTCTGATTCTAGAATAACGGTTTCTTGTGGGTCTCCTGAGGGTTCGACCATTGGCAACCCCAATCCTGCCTATATTCCCCATCTCCCCATCTCCCCATCTCCCCAGGGCCTAGGTCTCAATTTGCCATGGCACAGCGTCAATAACGTTGCCCTTCAGGAGTCTCGAAAAGCCGACCTGTTGAGGGTTTTAGCTTTTGAACTTTGCCTTTTGAATTCCGCGCAGCGGTACTAGCTGGCGATTTTGCTGAGCTGAGCCACGATGGTCATCACATCGCCGCGCGTGAGTTTTTCCTTTCCTTGGGCCAATACATTCAGGGTGGCGTGGGCTAAGGCCAAGGGGATTCGGCAAAACAGCAGGGCGGGTCCCTTGGGTAAGGCCGCTGTGTAGGCGTCCGCTAGGGCCAGATTGCGGCGGGCGTAGCCCTGCATCTCTTTAGCAGTCCAGCCGGTCGGGTAAAAGTCCACATCCCGCTCTAAATCTTCCAGGTGGTTCCGCAAGATATTCACCGATTGCAGCCCCCGCCCAAAGCCGATCGCCTCCATGCGGCTGGTTGTGGTGCCGTCGTGCCAAGCCCATAAATCCGACAACATCAAGCCCACCGCCCCGGCGACGCTAAAGGTGTAGCAGTCTAAATCGGCTTCACTCTCAATGTGCCAGTTGCACTCGGCCCAGTAAGCCATGCGATCGGCCATGGCGGCGGTGGCATCCCAAATTCGAGGGGCGATCGTGTCGGGGGCCAGTAGCGCCCATTCCCCCACTCGCAGGGTGACTTCTTCGAGCTGATCGTCAAATCCAGCCAATCCCTTGGCAAAATCATCGACTTTAGAAAACTCAGTCCCGGCCTGTAGATTCAGACTGATTTGCCGCAATAGCTTGGCCTTGATCGGCAGCGGCAGGGTGGCGTGATCTTCGATCTGGTCGATCGCCCGCATACAGAGGTATGCCGAAGCCACGGCTTCCTGTAGCTGCGACGGTAATAAGCTGATCGGAATATAAAAGGTCCGACTTGTCGCTTTGAGTAAGTCCAGGGCCGTACTGATAGAAGGCATGCGGTCATCTCCTCACACGGTTAGCACTGCGATCATGGGCACTGCGGTCAATTGTGCTGGGCTTTTGACCCGGCATGATGAGCGGCGGATTAATCGCCATGAGTGACGGATTAATCTTCAACAGTGTAGGGGATTGATTGTTTTTTCTATGGCCATGATTTGCGCCACCGTGGGTTGGCGTGACTCGCCTTGGGTAATGGGTGCGAGCAATGGGGGATGGGCAGCCGCTCTGAAAATGCTTTAGGTGGTTGAATG
>JAAUQE010000266.1 GCA_012032425.1 Leptolyngbya sp. RL_3_1
GGGGCTAGAATTCTTGTTAGGAGCTGTAGACAATTGAGGCTGCCACTTGCTCTAGTCAGTGCTAACCTAGAAAAAGCTAGTTTTCGGTAGAGTCAGCTTGTTTCAATTTCGATTTTCGATTACAGGTTCATCTCCGCTTAACACGCTACATGTTGTTGACCTAGGGAGATGGTCCTAATGTCTTTGTACGTTGGTAATTTGTCATACGATGTCACTCAAGAAGATCTGGAAACAGTCTTCAAGGAGTACGGTAAAGTCAGTCGCGTCAGTGTTCCTACTGATCGTGAAACTGGTCGTCCTCGGGGCTTTGCCTTTGTGGACATGGCGGGTCAGGCTGAGGAAAAGGCTGCTATTGAAGCCTTGGATGGTGCTGAGTGGATGGGTCGTGAGATGCGTGTGAATGAAGCCCGCCCTCGCGATAACTCCCGTGGCGGCGGTGGCGGTGGCGGTGGCTATCGCAAGTCTTCTTGGTAAACCTGGCGACTCACACCTGACAAGGGTGAGTTGATTGTTTGAAAAGCGTCTTGGCTCTTCTTAAGAGGGTCAGGGCGCTTTTCAATTTTAGGGGTGTTTAGAGTTTTCCAACTTAAAAGTTATCCTCCGTCATTGGCCTCATCCCCAGCCCCTTCTCCCAAGTTTGGGAGAAGGGGGCCAGAAACCCTTGGCCGACATCCCCTTCGCCTATTTTTGGGAGAGGGGGACCGAGGGGGTGAGGGCGACAAGGCAGGACAATTTTTAAGTTGCTCCACTCTAAGCAACGCATCAGGTGGATACTCGGTATCCCTCGCCCCGGAACCAACGCTATAAAAGCGGTATCGCCATTGCCCTGGGCAATCCTGATTACAATAGGGCGTGCTCATCCCCACCGTGGATCTACCCCATGACCGCCGGTCGCGATTCCAGTCTCAGCCATTGGCAACAAAAGCTTTTACAGATCATCAACCTCAGGCCCCGCGAGGCCGAGCGCACGCTGTTGATGTTTGCGTTTTATACCGCCACCTCCATGGGGATCCTGTGGCTAGAGGTGAGTTCTGCGGCCCTCTTTCTAGAGACCCACGGGGCCAAATCCTTGCCGTTGATCTATATCTTTAGCGCTGGGGTTGGCTTTGGCCTCAGCTTTGTTTACTCCTGGATGCAGCGATTTTTGCCCCTGCGCTGGGTGATTGTGGTGATGGCGGTGCTGATGGCCATCCGATTTTGCTTCCGCTGGGGGCTGGCGGTCCCGGCCTTTGCTGCTGCCACCATCTTTGTGATGCGGCTGTGGATGGAGGCCATTTACGGCCTGAACGATCTCAACGTTTCGGTGACGGCTAACCAGCTCTTTAATATTCGTGAGATCAAGCGCACCTACCCATTGATTAGCAGCGGTAATTTGGTGGCGGATGTGTTGAGTGGGTTCTCGGTCTACCTGCTGTTGAATCTGGTGGGGCTCAACAATGTGCTGCTGCTGTCGTTTCTGATCATGGTGGTGGGGTCGGGGGTCTTGTTCTATATCAGCCACACCTATAGCCATGCCTTTCCCGACTCGGTGGTGCGTCAAGCCGAGGACAGTGAGACTCCTCACTCGGCCCAGCGGATGCGGGGCTCCATGGGAAACTATGTGGCGCTGCTGCTAGCCTTTTTTGTGCTGGCTCAGATTTTGATGTACCTGATCGAGTTTGAGTATCTGGGGCAGCTAGAGCGCAATCTCGGTCCCGCTGAAATTGCTGGATTTTTGGGGATTTTTAGTGGCCTTCTGGGGCTGGTGGAGCTGATCACCCAGTGGTTTACCTCTAGTCGCTTGATTGAGCGCCAAGGGGTGTTTACGGTCACCGCCATTTTGCCGTTTTTATTGTGGCGATCGGCATCGGGACCTTAGTGGGGAGTCACGGGGCCGTGATGGGGGTGGCAGCCCTGTTTATGGGGCTGATTATCCTCAAGTTTTTTGACGAGTGGCTGCGCTATACCCTGGTGGCCAGTACCCGACCGATTCTATTTCAGCCGATTCCTGACAGTCATCGCACCGGCATTCAGTCCCTGGTGGGGGGGATTGCTGAACCCCTATCGATGGGGTTTACCGGCGTGATTATTTTGGGGGTGATTGGCCTCTGCGAGGCGCTGGGCTTTACCAATCCCGACTTTCAGAGTCAGGTGTTTTTAATCCTGATTGTGGGGGCGGCGGTGATTTGGTTTGGGGCGCTGCTGCTGCTGCGATCGCGCTATTTAAACCTCCTCGTCTTAAGTGCCGAGCGGGGCTTGCTGAGCGTATCCGATGCCAGCTTGCGGGTGTTGAAACGGGCCTTTATCGACCAGCTAGAGCAACCGGGGCGAGAAGCCGACAAACGCTCCTGCATTGAGCTGCTGTGCCACATTGACCCCAGGGGCGTGGGCGAAATCCTCGCGCCCATGTTGCCGAAACTCTCTCCCCGGCTGCGTCGCCAGAGCTTAGAGGCGATGCTGGAGCACCCCAACCCCGACTACATTGAGCCGGTAAGGCACCTGATTACCACCCAGCAGCTCCCCGAGATTTTGGCCCCAGCCCTCCGCTACGTGTGGCTGACGGAGGAGAGCCCCAATATTGAAGATTTGCGCGCTTATCTCAAGCCCGAAGTGGATCCGGTGGTGCGCGGCACAGCGGCCTCCTTGATGCTGCGGAAGGGCAACCCCCGCGAGAAGGCCGAAGCCACCAGCGCCCTGCGGCAAATGCTCACCCATGAGCGGGAGCGAGAGCGGGTGATGGGCTGTCGGGCTTTGGGAGAAGCCAACTATCTGCAGGCGCTACGGCTCTATATCCCGGCCCTGCTCCAGGATGAATCGCTGCGGGTGCGGCGGGCCATGCTGGAGGCGATCGGGGCCACCCACATTACCGAGCACTACCCGTCGCTGCTCCAGGCCCTGCGCTATAAATCGACTCGGGACGCCGCTGGTGAGGCCCTCACCCGACTGGGTAACGATGCCCTGCCGATGCTAGAGGCCCAGGCGGTGGATATTTACAAGCCTGAAATTCTTCGCAATCAGGCCTGGCAAGTGATGGGCAATATTGGTACGAGTGAAGCCCTGGATCGCTTGATGGATAACTTGCTCACGACTTGGGGCGATACCCGGCGATCGATTCTCAGAATCCTCTTGAAGCTGTTTCAGGAAACCGGTCTGCGCCGCTCCCAGGGGATTGATGCGGCTCTGGATCGCCTCGGGCGGGATGGCATTGAGCAGTTGCTCAACCAGGAGCTGACCTTTATGGGGCAGGTGTATGCAGCGCGAATTGATCTGTCTGAGGAGCGGGTCACGGGCCGCGAAGCTCATTTGCTGCGGGGGGCACTGCGGGATCTGCAAACCGATGTGATCGGGCGGATCTTTATGCTGCTGCGGTTCATTTCTTCCCCGAGCGCCATTCAAGCCGCCCAGGTCAGCCTCCAGGGCTCTGCTTCAAGTCGGGCGCGGGGTCTCGAAATTTTGGATAATGCCCTGGACATTCCCAGTAAGCGAGCGATTTTGACGGTGTTAGATGGCCGCAGCCACATCGATAAAATTAAAAGCTTGGGTACTTGGATCACCTATGAGCCGATGAAGCCCAGCGATCGCCTCCGGGCCTTACTCGACTTGCGCTACTTTCTCTCCGACTGGGCCTTGGCCTGCTGCTTTCACTTGGCTCGACAGCAACGCTGGAGCGTTACCCCTGATCACACCCTTAGCTGCCTCAAACATCCCACTGGCTTTGTCCGCGAGGCGGTATTGTCCTATCTGAGCTTGGCCTCCCCGGCGGTGTTGGCCAATCTATTGCCGATGATGAACTACGACCCCAACCCCCTAGTCGTTGCCCAAGCCCGACAGCTCCAGTCTGAGCTGAATGGGCAAAGCCATGGCGCAGACCAGCCCCCTGATCCACAGACTCTCAACCCGCTGCCGTCCTAAGCCAGGATAACTTCAGCAAAATTGGGGATGGCAATATCCGCGATCGCGCCCCCAAAGCTTGAATAAATGAGCCTGACACCAGGCAACTATGAAACTGACGCTGGCTTACTCCGATGGTTTTACCGAACTGCTGCTGCGCTTTGAGGTCACCATCACGGGCAGCACGGCTGTGATTGCCTATAGTTGGTTTGCGCCCCATCACCCCAAGCCCTACGGCGAATTCACTCAGCCGGTGGATAGGGCCAAATGGGACCAGATCGAGCAAAAGCTGCGGGCGTTAGAGCCCTACTACGGCGTCACCATGGATGACCTCCATTCCGTCACTATATCGGTGCAGGGGAGTGCGGTGCCTGATTACCAGCGCTGCTTTTACGGCCTGGGGCCGAACCTGTATGATGCGCATCCAGAACTGTGGGGTCCCCTGATCGAAATCAGTCAATTCGTCGCGTTTTGCAAAGCCCGGTGTCATAAAGCCGCTGTGGCCTCGATGCCCAAACGTCGATAGTTGACGACTTCGCGGCTACAAACGGGGTAATCACTTTCCACGTTAGCCTCAGCGATCGCTAGTGCAGCGTCAAGCTGCAATTTGTAGGCTGGGTCAGCGCTAGCGTGACCCAGCAAAATCGTTGCCTGTGCTGGGTCTCACTTCGTTTGATCCAGCCTACATCAGTCGCAAATTAAAAGCTGACAGACCACTAGTCCAAGGCATTCGGTTAGCCCAAGCATGGCACCGAGAGAGATGTCATTTACAGGTTGAGTGTCGCCAGTGGCTATGGCGCAATCACCAGGGTCATCACCACCGCCACAACGATAATTAAAACGACTGCCCAAATCATCCAGCGACTGACATTAGCGTGACGGTTTGGTGTGGCGATCTCGATTGCGCCATGGGCCGTGACGGTTACAGTGAAAAAGGTATCCCAGAACCCCGCATGAACAACGTTGTCTGCTTTCAGCGGTTGGGTCACGGGTGGTTTGGGAAAAATCCAATTTGAGCCACAGATCTCCACTTCACCCTGGGGTTTGCCGCCATCTAGAGCCGAGGCATGGAAACGAAAGTCCATGGGTACGCTGCTCAGATTGCGCTGGAATAGTTTTACTTTGTCCCCTGGCTTAAGTCGAATCGTTTTGGCCATATAGACGCGGGCTCACCCTCAAAGGCTTGGTGTCATTCTGAAAATACCTTACGCAATTGCCTGCTGGATCTGGGGACCAGATTGCTTCAATATCCGCCATTGGATTCGCCGCCACCGATCGCA
>JAAUQE010000068.1 GCA_012032425.1 Leptolyngbya sp. RL_3_1
ATCTCTGGTACGCCTCCAGTCTGAAAGTCTTGATCATAGTTTTTTGCGACGTCAATGCTGCAAACTGTGCGGCATTGGCTATACATAATTATATCCTTGCTACTACTCAAGCAAACCGGGCCGACAGTGGTAAAACAGGGTCTATATCTGGTTCATCTCTTCGGAAATCCCTCAGGCGAATCCCTATGCGCCGATTTTTTTGGGGCCGATCGCCATCAAAACGATTCCCCCCCTGACCCCGATCAAGCGCCGCTCCCCTTTGCCCGTCGCGTCCCCCCCTTAGGTCGTCGGGGTTTGGCCTGGGGGCTAGAGCTGGCGATCGTCGTCGTCGGCATCGCTGCGCCCGTTTACGGTGGGATTGTCCACACCCAGCGGGCTGAGCAACAGGACGCAGCGGCAGCGGTGCGCCTCAGTCCCTTGCTGCAAATCGCCCAAACCACCGTTGCCCAAACCTTTGGCCTGCCGCGACGCGCCCTCAGAGAGACCATCACTCCCCTCACCTATGGGCTCTGGTCCGTGGCCCTAGGGGTCCCAGTCGTGCTGTTGGGGATTCACCTCTATGGCCTCAGACGGCGGGGAGCGAGTGGACCAAAAGCATGGCTCCGCATCCAGGTGATCACCGTAGACGGGCAGATGCCCACGGGGCGGCAGGTCCTACTGCGGGACGGGGTGGGTAAATGGGGAATGCCGCTGGCGATCGCCTACGGACTCTGGCGGATCGCGGGGGGCTTCCCGAATCTATGGATTTTATTGGGCCTCAGCGTTCTGTCCCTGGTGGCAGAAAGCGCCACCGGGGTCTTCAACCGAGCCCGTCGCCCCTGGCACGATTGGTTAGCGGGCACCTGCACCGTCGATCCTGAAACGGGGGCGATCGTCCGCCTCACCCATCAATTGGCCAGCGAAGATACGGCGATCGTCCCCCAGCCCAACTCCGGGGGCGCAATCACCTGGGCTGAGGACGAGAGCGGCCTGACTGGGGTGGTCTTGAATACCGCGCCCCATTGGCCTGAGCCGCAAACCCCGCGCTGGCGATCGCTCCCCCCCACCTTAGGGATACTGCTCCTGCTGGCGGTGGGGGCGACATCGGCAGCAGGGGGGTACTGGTTGCGGGGGCGAACCTTACCCCCCCCAGCGACCCCACCTTATTTGGCCAACTGGTGGCGACCCTGACTAACCCCGAGGCCAATCTAGACACCAAGCAGGCGGCGATTTTAGCCCTGGGCAACACCCCCGATCCCCAGGTCACCTCTCTCCTGGTAGATCTGATCGGTCAGGCGGATGATCCGGACTGGCTCGACACCCTCCACCAAGCGATCCTAGAGCGGGGGCCAGCGGCAGTGCCCCATCTAGGACGACTCAACCAAAGCCTCAGCCGGGACTTGGCCGGTGCCGGTAATGCGGCCCAAAAGCAGCGGTTGGTGCTGCGTCTCCAAACGGTCAATCGGAGTTTGGCCAAACTCATGACCTTAGAGGGCGATCGCATCCACACCCTCGATTTACGCGGACTCCACCTGGGGTATCTCTCCCAAGGCAATCGGGAATTTATCCTCACTCTCAATAAGCAGAATCTAGCGGGCATCCAATGGCAAGGCACCCGGCTGAATCGCGCCCAGTTGCAGGGGGCGATCTTGTTTGACCCCGGTCCCGATCAAACCCCCGATACCTACGACGATCGCATTGCGAACTTGCAGGGCGCTGATCTAACGGACACGGATTTGACTGGGGCCAATCTCACCCTGGCTCAACTGCAAGGGGCGGGGCTGTTGCGGGCCAACTTGACCGCAGCCAATCTAACGGGCACCCACCTACAGCGCGTCAACTTAGAGCGCGCCACCCTAATTCAAGCGAATTTAACCGGCGCGAACCTCAGCCAAGCCCGCTTAACGGGGGCCGATCTCACCGAGGCGATCCTGACCGAAGCCAACTTGATCAACAGCTACCTACGCCAGCTCAATGCCACCGGGGCAATCTGGGCGGGGGCCAATTTACGCGGGGCCGAACTACAGGAGGCGGCCCTGGCCGACGCCGATTTGAGCGCGGCGATCCTGATCAACGCCAACTTGCAAGAGGCTGACCTGCAAGGGGCTGACCTGCGCGGAGCCAATTTGCAAAACGCCAATCTCCGCTACAGCACCCTTCAGGAGGTGCGCTGGCAGGGGGCCAACTTGGCGGGGGCCGACCTACAAGGGGCTCGATTCACCACGGCAGAGGTTGAGGCCAGTGATGGCTTTGTCACCGCTGCCCCCGATCTGGCTACGGGCCAGCAGTTGCGGGGGGTCGATTTTAATGAGGCCCGCAACCTCAGTCCCGGCCAGTTGAACTACATTTGTGGCCAGGGCGGTCTACACCGGGCTTGCCCGTCCTCCCCTGAACCCTGACCATGCAGCGCACCCGTTTGACGACTCTGATTGAAACCCTCAGCAACCGCTTCGGTCGCTGGGTGTTTAATCCCTGGCGGCGGCTGTCTTTGGTGATTATCAGCCTCCTGTTTGGCAACTTTTTTGGCACCGCGATTTCCACCATTGCCGGTCAAACCGCCGACTTTGATGTGTTTATTTCGGCTTTGCTGGTGCTCGGGGTTGAGGGGATCAGCTGGCTCTTTTACCGGCGGCCCCGTCAGCCAGAAGCGCGGCCCAGTCTCGCCCTAGAGGTGTCGAATGCTTTCAAGCTCGGTCTGGTCTACGGGTTGTTTGTGGAAGCCTTTAAGCTGGGCAGTTAGGGTGAGAGGGAGATGGGGAGATGGGTGAGAGGGTGGATGGGTGAGAGGTGAGGGTACGAGGTGGGTGTTTTGAGTTTTGAGTTTTGAATTGGGCCGGGTGGGGAGATTATGTTTGTACCCTTCCCTGATGTGTGGTTTGGGGTAAAGCGGCTAAGAACTGGGCGGTGCGTTGGGTAATGACGCTCCAGGCTTGGGTAGCCAGTAAATCGGGGGGGAAACAGGCTACTGGAGAGGGCGATCGCGACGGCCCCCGCCGCCAGTAACCCTGGCCCATTCTCTAACGTCACTCCACCCGTGGGAATTAGGGGAATATGCCCTAAAGGCCCCTGCAGTTGGCGAATGTAGGCGGCCCCCCCCAGGGCCGTCACCGGGAACACCTTGACGCTGGTGGCCCCCGCCTGCCAAGCAGCGACAATTTCGGTGGGGGTGGCCGCTCCCGGAATCACAGGAATCCCCTGGCGTTGCACCGTGGCGATCAAGCGGGCATCGGTGTGGGGCGTAAAGCAAAACTCCGCCCCCGCCGCGATCGCCCCCTCGACATCGGAGCGGCAGAGCAGCGTCCCCGCCCCAATCCAACAATGGGGCAACTGGGCTCGCAACTGCTGGATTAAAGTGGCGGGGCGATCGCTGGTCCAGGTAATTTCAATCAGGCGCATCCCTGCCGCTGCCACCGCTGCGGCCATCCTCAACCCCAAACGGACCGTGGGGGCACGAATCACCGCGATCGCTGGGCTGAGCTGCAATTGCGCCTGCCATTCACCAACATCCATAACGTTGCCCCACCTTGCTATCCCCACCACTGACTGCACTCGCCGACACCCAGTTCAGGAACGTAATGGGGTATTATCAGCCAGAACCATGGGGGTTCGCTAATATGCAGTAGCAGGCATGGCCCCTTTGGAGCCCTTCATTGTTTTGTGCTGCCTCCGGATGCAGCACCGAGACTGCAACCTTCCTGCAACATTGCGAGCTATTTCCTGGGCTACCTCCGATGACGCTACCCGGCTCCAATCGTGATCTCGAACAAGCCTGCCTACTTTTGCAGGAGTACAGCTTTGATTTGGGAGGCTATACGCCCCCAGCACTGATGGACTTGTGGCAGCGGACCTTAGAGGTGGACCCAACTTGGATTCGCACAGCGGTGTTAGAAGCCCTGTATCAAGGGCGGTATAAGGCTTTTTCGGTTGAGCAAATCCTGCTGATGTGGAAGCGACGGGGCCAGCCCGTACGCCACTTTAATCATGATTTTGAGCGGGTCGCGTTTGGGCCTTTAGACCCCCATGCCAGCTCAACGGCATTGATTGCCGCCACGCTGGTCGCACCGCCAGTTACACCCTCACCGCCGCCCGCCGACCGACCGACGAACCGAGCCCAGCCGCACCTTCCCCTGAGGCGGCAGCAGCGGTTGCGCCTACTCCAGTCGCGACGGCCTCATCCGAGTTCGAGATCGATGCCGAGCGCCCTTCCCCAGAAGTGGATAGCCGCCCAGCACCTGCCGCGATCGCCGATACAGGGCCTACTAATCTGCCGATTGCCGCTGCCCCCAGTCCCGATTTTTCGAGCCCCGTTCTAACCGTCATCAACCCGACAGCCCCTTCAGAGGACCCCTTCAACGCCCCTGAACCGATTCAAAAGTTTGTGCCCTTGCCACAACCCTCAGGGTTTTATAATCGCCTCCAAGCCGTCGCCCGTCATCTCGCGCCGTAACCATGATCCAGCGCACGCTGTATGTCTTGGCCGTCCCTGATTTAGAGCACTCCGGTGCGTTTTATCGAGATGCCTTGGGGTTCACGGTTCACGAGATTGGGGATCCAGGTTGGCGTATGTTTGTGCGAGATGAATGCCGGATTATGGCGGGGGAATGTTCTGAGGCGATGCCCGCCAGTGAGCTGGGGGATCATTCCTACTTTGGCTATTTCGTGGTGGATGATGTGGATGCCGACTATGAGCGGGTGATGGCCCACAGTGCCGAAGTGATCAAACCCTTACGGGATGAACCCTGGGGGATGCGGGAATTTGGCCTGCGGACGGTGGATGGCCACCGGATCATGATTGGCCAGGATACAGATGACTGAGGGGCAGGTACAAGGCACGGCCCTTATAGCGGCGGGCCACTCTGCTTAAGACACCTCGCATAGCCTTGGTCTGTGGCGCACTAGCGGTGCATAAACAAAGTGGCTCGCAGTCTTGTCCTAACTGGACTGGCGATTGCCATCCATAGGAGTGGGTTATTGGGCGACGATGGTCGAGGTTACGCGACCTTGACCAGCACGAGATCGTCTTCGATTTTGGCCTCAAATGCACCCAGGGCCTCGGTAGCAGGCCCTTCGGTAACGGCACCATCCGTGGCGAATTTAGAGCCATGACAGGGGCAGGCTAACAGGGCGGTATCACTTTCCCACTCCACCGTACAGCCCTGATGCGTGCAAAAAGAATTTAACGCCAAGACTGTTGCCGCATCAGCAGGGTCACGGATCACGACCACCTGCTGACCTTGAAAGCTCTTGCTAGCAAGGGATCCGGCTGCATCTAGCTCGGCCACTGTGCCGATCGCCCCAAAGCCGTCAGCACGGGGAGCCGCATCCACTTCAGGGACATCGGCGGCGGGCTCATCTGCCGGAGTGGTTGCGTCGTCAGATTGGCAGGCGGCGATCGCCACGGGCAGTGAGGTCGCTAAAGCCCCGAGCCCAACCCAGTTGATAAAATCCCGTCTCTTCATCGCGTTCTCCCCTCTAAAATATCGGCCTAAAATATCGGCCTAAAATATCGGCGGTTCATCTCAGGGCATCAATACCCAGCAACCTAACTAAACATACCGTGTACAATCAGTCGCTGCCTTATCCATTGCTACAGTTATAGCGCTGCCCACTTGGCTTAAGACACCTCGGATCACCCCGTTCTATGGCGCACCAGCAAAGTGGCTTGCAGTTTTGTCCTAACCGGACTGGCGACTGCTGTACCAGCACGGGCTGCATCAAAAACGGAAGAAACGGTTATCTTTGCCCCAGCATCAGCACCCCAATCATCTCAGGACCGGGCCTATTGTGGCCCTTGGTCTGGCTGGCTTCCTGGATAGATAGCGATCCTACTGAGGACAGCAGCAAGCGTCAACAGCCCCAGTAAGGTGCGGCGAGGCAAATTTTCTTGTCTGGTGAGGGATAGCCGATGTCCTTACAGCAAGGGTTTTAGGTCTCTTTTTGCACCTCACGCGCTTCCACCTCACGCGCTTCAAAACGCTGTATAGCAGTCGGCAGTTCGGTGATCAGGCCGATGGTGTCACCGATCTTGAGGTTAGCGGTGAAAAACAGGGACAATCAACCCACGACATTTAGGTCAAGACTAGAGTGTAAATTTTGGGCTACCTCGATGACCTCAATCGTACCGACTTGTTCTACCGGCTGAATCCATGGCGCTCCCGCAAGGTAACTCGATATTAATTGTTGACGACAATGAAAATAACCTGCATGTGTTGTCAAATACGCTAGAGCTTCAAGGCTATCAAGTCCGCTGCGCCAAAAGTGGCCGCATGGCCCTGCTCGCCATCAACCGTTTCCAGGTGGACTTGATTTTATTAGATATCAGAATGCCAGGAATGGACGGCTACAGCGTTTTGTGAGTCACTGAAAGCAGATCCGCAAACAACTGAGATTCCGGTGATCTTTTTAAGTGCTCTAGACGACCCCTTAGATAAAGTCAAAGCCTTTGAAGTCGGGGGGGTTGACTATGTTTCCAAGCCGTTTCAAATGCCGGAAATTTTAGCGCGCGTCGAAACCCATTTAAAAATCTCTCGTTTAAATCGGACCTTAGTGCAAAAGAACGCTCGACTTGAGCAAGAAATTGAGCGTCGCCAGCAGATCGAAGATCAACTTCACGAGGCTTTAGATAATCTCAAACAAACGCAAGCCCAAGTCATTGCTCGGGAAAAGCTGGCTTCCTTGGGAAGTTTGACCTCGGGCATTGCCCATGAGCTGCGCAATCCTCTAAACTTCGTGACTAATTACGCAGAAGGCTCCATGGAAATGCTTGAGGAAGCCTTGCAGGACTTATTGTTGCCCGCCAACGCCCTGTCGCTAGAGTCTGTTGATGAGGTCAGGACCTTATTAGTAGATGTCAAAGAAAACGCTAACTTAATTCACGCCCACAGCAAACGGGCGGAGCGGGTTATCAATACGATGCTCAAGCAAGCCAGAAGTGGCGACTATGAGGTGCAATCGGTCAACTTCAATATGGTGTTGATGGATGCAGTTAATCTGGCCTATTACAGCAAACGTGCTCAAGATAAAGACTTTAACATCATCATTGAAGCGGACTACGATGACGCCATCAACCAGGTTGAAGTGATCGAGAGTTCCCTCAGTCGAGCGATGGTTAATATTATTGATAATGCGCTCTATGCGATGGATCTTAAAAAAGGGAATACCCCTGACTTTAAGCCCAAACTTACCCTGCGGTCTCGATCCTTAGGAGATACCGTTGAGGTGAGGGTAAGGGATAATGGCATCGGTATTCATCTCGATGTCGAAGACAAAATTTTCACAGAATTTTTTACCACTAAGCCTCCCGGCCAAGGCACCGGTTTAGGCTTATCGACGGCAGCTAGCATTATCGTTGGCCAACATAGCGGTCGCATCACCTACACAACTGAGCCGAATACCTTCACGGAATTCATCATCACCTTGCCCCGGACCCATGCTAAGCGCGATCGCCGAGAAAAGTAGTGCATACGTACAAGAAAAGATCGGCTGGTTGCTGACCTTGATCACAGCCTAAAGCGGCTAGAGCGCGGTATCATCCTATGGTTTTTCCAGGATAGGTCGGTACCGCACCGAGTCATGGCCAGCCTGATCAGCGTGCAATCACTTAGACTTTTGTCCAACGGTGAGACGCTATCATAACGGCCACGGCATAAAAATCGAGACGGACTGGCAGATCCATTTGATTCAATCAAGATTTTTCGACAGAGCAGGGATTCACGGAAATCTATTTTTAAAAGCCCTTTTCTGAACCAATTTTAATCATCGTCCCTAGAGATAAAAACGTGGAAACGGCAAGAATTTTAGTGGTTGACGATGAGCAGGGGATGCAACGTCTGATTCGTCAACGATTCAGAAAAAGGATCAAGGCTCAGGAACTCACTTTTTTGTTTGCTGCTAATGGCCTAGAAGCGTTGCAGGTCATCAAAAAAGAAGCGGATATTGATGTCATTATCACTGACATTAATATGCCAGAGATGGATGGCCTATCCTTGCTAAGAAATATTGCTGAGACAGAAGCCGAATACAAAACAATTGTCGTGTCTGCTTTTGGCGATATTCCTAACATCAGAGCCGCCATGAATCAAGGGGCTTTTGATTTTCTAACCAAGCCCATCGACTTTTACGATCTCGATACGACTATCCAAAAAGCATTGGGTCTCATTCGTAAGATTCAATCGCGCAAGCAAGAGCTTGAACAGCTCAAAGATCAGCTTTTTTATCAGGCTTACCACGACCCTTTGACCGATTTATACAACCGGAGCTGGTTTTTTGAACGGGTTTCTACACTTTTAGAACGTCCCCAGTCCGAACTCTACGGAGTTTTGTTTATTGATTTAGATCGATTTAAGTTGATTAATGATAGTTTAGGGCATCTGTCAGGAGACAAGTTGCTGAAGCTCGTGTCTGCACGTATGCGCGAGCAGTTGCAAAATACTGGCAAAATTGCGCGATTTGGTGGAGATGAATTCATTATTTTATTAGAAAACGTCCCTAGTAAAAAAGTGGTTTGTGAGTTCGCTGATCGACTTAAGCAGATCTTAGATATCCCCTTCTATATCGAAGATTATGAGGTTTTTATTGGTGCTAGTATTGGCATTATTATTGGCAGCAAGGAGTACACAAAACCAGAAGAGTTATTAAGAGATGCCGACATTGCGATGTATAGCGCCAAGTCCCAGGGACGTGGCGGTTATCAAGTCTTTGACCCAGCAATGCAAGTCAGCGCGGTGGAGACCTTGCAGCTCCAAAATGATTTGCGTAGAGCCCTAGAGTCCGACGATCTCTACTTGCTCTACCAGCCGATCGTTTCTCTACTAACCGGCCATGTCGATGGGTTTGAAGTCCTGACCCGTTGGCGGCATCCCCAGCGCGGGGCAATCTCTCCGATCACCTTTATTCCGATCGCTGAGGAAGCTGGACTGATCATTCCCTTGGGGCTATGGGTCCTCAATGCGGTGTGCGATCGCCTCTCACAAGCGCAAATTCGGGCCGATGTTTGGCGTGGGATCACGATTAACGTGAATGTTTCGGCCCTGCAATTGTGTCAGTCAGACCTAGCCGAAAAAATGGCTCGCGTGCTCAATAAATTTGAGATCTCAGCCACCCAGATTAAGCTCGAAATCACTGAGAGTTGTCTGCTGGACCAATATGATGTGCAAATGAGCACCTTGAGATCCTTAAAAAATCTAGGCTTCAAAATTTGCATTGACGATTTTGGCACCGGTTACTCTTCCTTAAGCCGCCTCCATGAATTTCCGATTGATACCCTCAAAATTGATCGCTACTTTATTCGAGAAATGACCTCTGGCTCTCAATTCAGAGTAGAAACCGTCCGCATGATCATCACCTTGGCCCATACGTTAGGGATGGATGTGGTGGCCGAAGGGGTGGAAACAGCAGAACAACTCCAGCAGCTTCAGGCGCTGAGCTGTGATGCCATCCAGGGCTACTTATTCTCCAAGCCAGTCAGCCATGAAATTGCAGACTCGATTTTGCGCAACCGCAACACCTTGTTTTAGCTAAGGCTGGATGTTTTAGCTAGGGTTATATCAGCGTCATTATCAGGATTATTCAATGGATAGACTGCGGGGTTTGATAGCGGGCTGGGTGCTGCTGAGTCTATTAACGCTGGTGGTGGGGGCTCCGGTGCTGGCGGATAACGCATCGGCTCAAGCCACGTTTGCGGGGGGCTGTTTTTGGTGTATGGAACATCCCTTTGACGAGTTGCCCGGTGTGTTAGAAACCACGGCTGGCTACACTGGCGGGACGGTGGCTAATCCCAGTTACGCTCAGGTATCGGCGGGGAATACGGGCCATGTGGAAGCGGTGCAGGTCACCTATGACCCGCAGCAAGTCAGCTACGAAACCTTGCTGGATACCTTTTGGCACAACGTCGATCCCCTGGATGGGGGCGGCCAGTTTTGCGATCGCGGCAGCCAGTACCAGTCGGTCATTTTTGTTCACACCCCAGAGCAGGAGCAATTGGCCAATGCGACCCAGCAATCCTTGGATGAGACGCACCGATTTGAGCAGCCGATTGTGACGCCGATTCGCCCCGCGACGGCGTTTTACCCAGCGGAAGATTATCACCAGAATTATTACCAAACCCATCCAGTGCGGTACCGGGTTTATCGTTTTGGCTGTGGCCGTGATCAGCGCTTAACTCAACTCTGGGGAACAGCAGCAGCAGAGTAAAGGCATTTGCCCCTAGACATTTGGCTTCACGTTTCGACCTCAGGCATAGAGGGAGATGGGCTGCTTAGTGGCGTAGGAATACGCCTCAAACTCACCGAGGTAGTGGGTGTGGGTGACCAGCCCGTTCTCCGCAGTCCACAGGTGGAGATGGCAAGCGGGGGGTTCCATCACCAAGGCATTGCTGCCCACGGTCGTCAGTCGTAGGGCAACTTGGTGAGCGACGCTGGGGGCGACACTGCCGATGGTACCGGCCCAGTTCACCTGGATGGAGCGGTGAACATGGCCACAGGCCACCCGCTGCACTGCCGGGTAGCGGCGAATCAGCGCCGCTAGGGCCTCAGACCCTCTGCATTTCAAGGCATCCATCCCTGGAATCCCGATCGCAAAGGGCGGATGGTGCATGAAGATCACTGTCGGCTGGTGTGGGGCTTGGGCGAGCTGCGCCGCCAGCCAATCCAAACGGGCAGGGTCAATCTCGCCGTAGCTCTCGCCCGCGACTAGGGTATCTAGCACGATCAGCCTGACCGGGTAGCCCTCAATCACGTACTGCACCGGCCCAGCAGTAGGCAGATAGGGCAAGTCGGGAAAGACCTGGCGAAAGTGTTGCCGCTGATCATGGTTACCCATGGCTAGGTACAGGGGAGCTTGCAAAGGCGCGAGCAACCGCTTTAGGGCTTGATACTCGGCCAGACTGCCCTCATCTACCAAATCGCCGGTGGCGATGACGAGATCGGGCTGGGGGGTGAAGCGATTGAGCTGGGCGACTGCCGCAGCTAAAAATTGGTTGGTATCCACAATCCCGTAGGCTTTTTGGCCCTCAGGCTGGATGTGGAGATCGGTGATTTGGGCAATGAGCATGGGGAGAATGTGTGGGTATGAGGATGTGTAGGTATAAGGGTGTTTGCAGGGCTCCGATTCATCCATCCTGCATCGGACGCGAAAATAGCGCCCCTAACCCCAATTGAAAATTAAAAACTCAAGCCTTCCTCACCCCTAAGCCCTACGGGCAGGCTTCGCCCACACCCCTCCACCCCTCATCCCCTAAAGGGCCGTGGCAGGATCGCGGAAACCGGCCACAAAGGTTCGATAGTCTTCTAGGTTCGGGAAAGGATCTTGGCGGGGCTGTACCGGGAAAACCCCCTGGGCCAAAGGAAAGTTACGCACCCCAAAGCGAGGATTATGGTAGAGTTCCAACCCCTGTCCGGCGGTATTGGAAAGCCGCACCTGGATGGGGGCGGTAAAAAAGGAAGATTGTTCCAACTGCTGTCGATAATCCTCAATATCACTGGCCTTCAGGGCAGTCAGGGCAGCCTTGAATTGCGTGACGATGCCCTGACTTAAGCCCTGATTTAAGCCTGGACTTAAACCGGCATTGTCCTCGGCGGTGACCCGTTCTGATTCGGCAAACTCAAACAAAGCGGTCCGAACGGCCTTGTTGTCTTTAAAGGGCCAACTGGCCAGGTAGGCGATCGCCATCAGCGCCATTTCCGTATCGGCGGTAAAGGTCAACACCGTGCGGCGGTGGCTGATCTCAATATCTGGGGGGCGCACAAACCAGGTCAAAATTTCAGACAAACGATGATAGCTGCGGGAGAGGGTGGCATGAGCGCCCTGGGTGAGGGCGACATCGACAATGATTTGGACTCGGGGGGGGCGACGATTAAAGAAGGTATGGATGGCGTTGGCGTCCTCAAATTCGTGGATTTTGGAGCGATCGCCATTGCGACTCAAATCCACCCAGTCACAACTGGTCTCCTTGGTGGTCAGGTCATAACAGAGGGCACCGTACAGCAAAGCACCATTCAGCGTGGCCCCGGAGAGATCGGCCCCCACACAATAAACCCGCTGTAGGTTAGCTTGGCTCAAATCGGTATGCACTAGGGTGGTGCCCTCTAGGGTGGCCCCCTCTAGCTGGGTACCGAGGAGATTCGCCCCACTCAACTTGGCATGACTGAGGTCGGCCTCCCGCAGATTCGCGCCGCTGAGATCGGCCCAGCGTAAATTCGCCCCCCGCAGATTTGCGCCGCTGAGATCGGCTTTGCAGAGGCTGGCATGGCGCAGCTCAGCCCGCTGCAAAACAGCCCCACTCAACACCGCCTCTTCGAGTTGCGCCCCGTACATCTGGGCTGACTCTAAGTTGGCCCCCAGCAAGTTACTTTTGCGGAGATTGCAGCGACTCAAATTGGCATGGCTGAGACGGCTCCAGCGGAGTCGTGCCTCTCGCAGGTCAGCTTCGCTGAGGTTGGCGCGATTGAGGGTGGCGTTGCTGAGATCCGCCCGTAGCAGCTCGGCCCTCACCAGAGACGCATCAGACAAGTCTGCCCCCACCAACACCGCCCGAATCAAATTGGCCACATTGAGTTGCCCGTGGCTGAGGTTGGTCTGGCTGAGGTTGGCCCCACTCAGCCGACTCACATTCAAAGAGGCCCGGTGCAAATCACTGTGACTGAGGTTAGCGGTGCTGAGGTTGACCACATTCAGGCTGGCCTGTCTGAGACTAATGTGGGGCAACTGGGCACCGGCTAAGTTGCACTCATTCAAGGCAATATGGGCAAAGTCCCGTTCGCCTTGGGCATACCGCTCTAGGATGGCGTCTGGAGTGAGCACAGAATTGACAGTCATAGGGTTGCACACCGATAGGCACTATCTACAGATTTCCCAACCTTATCCATGGGTTTACTGGGCAACTCACACAGTTCTGCCGCCAGAGGGCATTCGACCGAGGGAAACAGACTGAGCCCCATCGCGGCTTTTGCTAACGGTGAGGGGTCTCTCCCCCCACCCTGTCAGGATAGTGCCTGATCAGGCAGATCGCACCTATCCGTTAGCCGTTTAGGCACTTGCTGTTTAATCTGCTGCTCAATCTAGAAAGTGGGCTACACTCCCTGGGGAATAGGCGAAGGGCAGGTTATGCAGATTGGCATCGTCGGGCTGGGGCTAATTGGGGGATCCCTAGGTCTGGATTTGCGCGCTTTGGGCCATCAGGTGTATGGCATTGCCCGCCGCCCCGACACCTGTGTGGCGGCTGTGGCGATGGGCGCTGTTGATCGCGCCAGCGCCGACCTAGCCAGCTTAGCGCCGGTAGAGCTGGTGATTATTTGTACCCCGATCGCCGCGATCGCCCCTACGGTGCAAGCCTTGGCACCCCAGTTGTCCCCTGAACCGTCATCACCGATGTGGGGTCGGTGAAAGGCGATCTGGTGCAGGCAGCGGCGACCCACTGGCCTTGGTTTGTCGGGGGTCACCCGATGGCGGGTAAGGCCGAAGCTGGTTTAGCGGCGGCGGAAACCCAGCTATTTGTAGACCGCCCCTATGTGGTGACCCCCTTGGCAGACACCCCGCTGCCGCGATCGCCACCGTGCAAGACCTGGCTCAATCTTTGCAAGCCAAGGTGCTCACTTGCTCCCCCACCGACCATGATCGCGCCGTCGCCTGGATTTCCCATCTCCCGGTGATGGTCAGCAGCAGCTTGATTCAGGCTTGCTTGCAGGAAGCAGATGGCACCGTCCGGGATTTGGCGCAAACCCTAGCCAGCAGTGGCTTTGCTTCCACCAGTCGGGTGGGGGGCGGCAACCCGGAGCTGGGGCTGATGATGGCCCGCTATAACCGGGAGGAACTGTTGCGATCGCTCCAGGGCTATCAAGACCAACTCGCTACCCTCAACCACCTCATTGAAACGGAGCAATGGGATGAGCTAGAAGCGACCCTGAGCCGCTCCCAACAGGCTCGCCCTAAATTTTTATAGGGTGAATTTTTTAGGGTGAAGTTTGTAAGCAGGACTTACGCAGCCACGATTGCTGGCGCTATCGATAGCGTAGAGATCCCCCCTGCCCCCCTTGTCAAGGGATTGACATACGTGATTAACCAAAGCGTTCGCCCTCACCCTTTTCTTGTATGCCAAAGGCTTTAAGCCCTCTCCCACTGGGAGAGGGACTTCAATTCTGGCTCCCCTTCTCCCATTGGGAGAAGGGGTTGGGGGATGAGGGACTCCTGGTTAGCAAAGTATATGAATGCCTTAATAAGGGGGGCAGGGGGGATCGCGCCGCCATCGGCAGTGCCAGTCGATGGGAACTGCATCCGTCCTCAGAATGTGAGGGAGACCTCCCGGCTGAACTCCTGCCTGCTGTTTCTAAGTGCAGTGCTCCTGATCTGGGGCAGCGTCTGGAGTCTCCCCCACGGCGACTTTCTCAATGACCCCAGGGCGGTGCCCCAGTTTTGGCGGGCATGGGGCTGATGGGGTCGGTTTCATGCTGTCCTGGGGCCTGCGATCGCTCACCGCCCATTGGTTTTGGGGCGTGGCGATCGCACGCGGCTGCTGCTGCTAGCCATGTATCCCGGTGATGACATTTGGCGCTACCTCTGGGAGGGGCTGCTGCAAACCCAGGGGTTCAGCCCCTACGACTATGCCCCCAATGCCGAGATCTTGGTGCCCTTGCGAACGGCGTGGTGGCCCCAGATTAACCACCCGGATGTGTCGGCGATTTATCCCCCGGTGACTCAGTTCGGGTTTCGGCTGCTGGCCCACCTGACCCCATCGGTGTTGTTGTTTAAAGCCGCTTTTACCGCTGCGGATTTGGGCATCTGCTGGCTGTTGAGCCGCCGCTTTGGCCATGTGGCCACCCTGCTCTATGGCTGGAACCCGTTGGTGATCTACAGCTTTGCCGGGGGCGGTCACTATGACAGTTGGTTTTTGCTGCCGCTGGTGGCCGCTTGGCTGTGGTTTGAGCGGCCCATAGCCCCGCCCTAGACACCCCGCCCCCCTTCCACTGGCTGGGCAGCGCGTTTTTAATTGGCATCAGCATTGCGGTGAAATGGATGTCGCTGCCGATTTTAGGCTTTCTGACCTGGCAGAGCCTGCGGCGGGGGAAAGGTTGGCTGACTGTTGGGGTGCTGCTGGCGGGGGCGTTACCGCTGGCCCTTAGCGCCTTGCCCTTTTGCAGCCCGCAAGCCTGTCCCCTGATCCCCACTGGTTCGGCATTCGTCAACTATGGCCGTAGCGCCGAACTCATTCCCCATTTAGTCGCCCTGGTTTGGGCAGATTCCCAGCGGATCAACGCCATCTTTGGCCTCCCGTTGGTGCTGCTGGTGATCGGGCTGCTGCGGTGGACTAAAGGCTTTGTCGGGTTTTCTGAGGGCTATTTGCTTGGCCTGCTGATGCTGTCGCCCATCGTCCACGGCTGGTACGTGACCTGGCTGGTGCCGTTTGGGGTGGCCAGCCACAACCTCGGCATTCGGTTCCTGAGCCTATCGGCCTTTATCTACTTCGCCCTGCCCTATCGTCTGGCCCTGGGGCAACCCGGCTGGACGTTGACCCCCTTAGAGCGCTGGGGGCTATGGCTACCGCTGCTAATCGGGTTGTTAATACCATTTGCTCAGAGGGTTCTCAGGTCAGGTTCAGTTTCACCCCGTTTGATGTAGACAAGCTTTTATTGGGTGCCTCCCACTTTTCTCCCCTCACCCCCAACCCCTCTCCCTGTAGGAGAGGGGAGCCGATCTTACCCTCTTATTCCCTCTACCTATAGCCCAAGGGGCATTCAAGAAAGGGAGAGGGCTAGGGTGAGGGGTCTCAGCAACACCCAAGTTTTATCTACCTACCCCACCCATGGTTAAAAAAACGGTTTTAAGTCTGTCTTTAATCTCCCTATTGCTGGGCGGCTGCACGATCGCTTCTGCCCCCAACCCTTCCGAAACCAGCGCCTCGGTTTCTGACACCGATCTCGAAGCAGCCTATGACGCCTATCAGCAGGTGCTCGAAACCTATGTGGATGCAGATGGGCTGGTGGATTACGCTGGGCTTCAACAAAATCGCGAGCAGCTCGATCAGTTTAATGGGGCGATCGCGGTAGTCAGCGATGAAATGTATAACAGTTGGGATGAGGCGGAGCAAATTGCCTTTTGGGTCAACGCCTACAACTCCCTCACCCTGGCGTCGATCATTGATCAAGATCCGATCAGAGACATTAAAGAGATTGTCGGGGTCTGGCGCATTCGCCAACATCCGATCCAAGGACAGTCCAAAACCCTCGACAATATTGAGCACCAAACCCTGCGGGTGGACTTCAACGAACCCCGCATCCACGCGGCCTTAGTCTGCGCCGCCATTAGCTGCCCGCTGCTGCGTAATGAGCCTTTTAGGGGCGAAAATTTGGATGCCCAGCTCGAAGATCAGGTGCAAACTTTTTTAGCCAAAGCAGACGGCTTCTGGATTGATCAGGCGGAAGGTAAGGTCTATATATCTACGATCTTTCAATGGTTCGGCGAAGATTGGATTCCTACCTACGGCGTTGAGAGTGGCTTTGCGGGCAATGAAGCCGAGCGATCGGT
>JAAUQE010000267.1 GCA_012032425.1 Leptolyngbya sp. RL_3_1
ATGCTGGCCCAAGACTATGGCCGCATCGTCACGATCGGCTCCGGGAGTGCGGTGAACCCGACGGCACAAATGGCCGCTTACTCGGCCTCAAAAGCGGGGGTGGTGGCGCTGACGCAGGCGATCGCCCAGGAAACCAAAGGCACCGGGGTGACTGCCAATGTGGTGCTGCCCAGCGTGATCGATACTCCGGCTAATCGAGCCGCCATGGGAGATGAGAATGCCGCCCAATGGGTCACCCCCGAATCTCTCGCCCAGGTGATTTGCTTCCTGGCCTCCGATGCCGCCGGGGACCTGCGCGGGGCGGCGGTGCCGGTGTATGGCAATGTCTAAGGCCAATCCGTTTGAGCAGCCCCAGATCCGCTGGCTGGTGGTGGTGATGGCGTTGCTATCGGTGGGTAGCGGCTTGGTGGTGGGGATCGTTGGGGAAGTGGGGATCTTGCCTACCCCGATCGAAGACCCGATTTGGATTCCATTTTTTATCTGGTCATGTTTGGTGGTGGCGTGGCCTGGTACATCAAGCAGTATGGCCCTCAAGGGTTTGAGGTGCGATCTCTGATGGGGCCAACCCCCAGCCCCTGGCCTTGGAAGGCGATGCTCGGCATTTGGTTCATGGTGTTTTTATTCTCCTTGGGATCCTTTCAGGTGTCTTACGGGGCGCTGTCCTTCGTGGCTCCGGAGCTGGTCGAAAGCACCCTTAACCAGTCCCTGTTTATCGGCCCCGAGGCCACGGCCTTCCCGCTGCTCCACAACATTCTGATGGTGATCTTGCTGGTGGTAGCGGCACCGATTTTGGAAGAGTTTTTATTTCGAGGGGTGTTGCTACACCGCTGGGGTACCCGTTGGGGATTGCCGGGGGCGGTGGTGGGTTCTTCGCTGATTTTCGGGATTTTCCACGCCAACTGGATCGGTCTCTCGATGTTTGGTCTGGTGATGGCGCTACTGTACTTGCGCAGCCGCAGCTTGGGGCTGGTGATGGGGGTCCATGCGTTGAACAATGGGATCGCGGCGGGATTGGAGGTGGCCTATTCCTGGCTGCCGGACCCAGCCCCGGTCTCCCTCAAAGACTTTCAGGCGGGTTGGTGGATGGGGCTGCTGCTGATGGCGGTATCGGCCCCGTTTTTGTGGCGATTTATTCGACGCAATTGGCCATTTACCGCCCAGCCCTTGCCCTATGAGGTGAATGGGCAAAGCCGCTAAGAGTACTCCAGCCTAAAAGTTATCCTGCATTATTGCCCACCCTGCGGGAAGAGCAAAGCTCTACATCCCCCAACCCCTTCTCCCAATTCTAGGAGAAGGGGAGCCGGAAACCCCTGTCCGACATCCCCTCTCCCAAAAATGGGCGAGGGGGACAGAGGGGGTGAGGGCGACAAAGCAGGACAATTTTTAAAATGCTCCACAAATAGGAGCGTCTTTTGATCCTTATTGCTGATCCGGATTAGAGCATTCAAAGACGCGCAATCCCGCTCACGCCTTGGCCAGCATGATTGAAAATCGCCTGGAGCTTTTCGGCCCCATCCACAATTCTAGGGGCCGGTCGGCTGCAATAGCTGTTGGCATCCATCGCCCAGAGCTGATGGTTTTGCACAGCCCGTAAAGCCCCGAATCCAGGCTGGGCCGCCAGTTGCTGGGCAAACTCGATATTCCCCGCTAAGCCATAACCGCAGGCCATAGAAATAATCACATCGGGATCTTGGGCTTGGATATCCGCCAAGGTACATCGGCCTGAATCCCGGCCCACCTGACCCATGACATCAATGCCTCCGGCCACGGCCACCATCTCTGGCACCCAATGTCCGCCATAGAAGAAGGGATCGGGCCATTCCAACATCAGCACCCTGGGCTTGAGGGTCGGCTGTGTGGTTTGGAGTTTTTGCCAACGGTGCTCCAGGGCTTCCCGCAATTGGGCCGCCATCGGGGCCGAGTCCGTCGCTTGGGCCACTTGGTCGAGATCCCTCAAAATTCCGGCAAAGTTTTGGGCCGACAGCGACAGCACCTGTACGGTCTCAGCCACAAAATCCGGCAAAAACATCATCGTGGCTTGCACCGTGTCAACATTCACGGCACAGACATCGCAGAGCCCCTGGGTGACGATCAGGTCTGGTTGCAGCCGTTGGAGCAAATCGCCATCGACCTGATAGAGGGCTTCCCCCCGTTGAATCGCGGCCACCACGGCCTGGTCGATCTGACCCGCAGAAAGAGGGTGAGGAATGCTGCTGCGGGTGATTTTCGGCAGGGCTGTGACCTCCGGTGGGAAGTCACATTCATGGCTGACGGCCACGAGGGATGCTTGTAAACCCAGGGCGCAGACGATTTCCGTAGCGCTAGGCAGTAAAGTCACGATATTCATCGCCAGACCTACTGCTCCAGCTCTTGGAGAATCTGGCCCAAACGTTCTTGGGCAGCACCATAGGCTTCCCAATCCCCTGCTTGCAGGGCGGTTTGTCCCGCCTCGTAGGCTTCCACTGCGGCAGTAATGCGGGCTTCGAGTTCTGGGGACAGGATGGGGGTTGCGGCGGTAGCGGGGGTTGATGCCGCTGTGGTGTTAGTTTCAGGATCCGGTGCCGTCGCCGTCGGCGCGACCGTATCAGCGGCCCCAAAGATCGTACTTAGGGCCTCATCTAGGGTTTCACCCATCACCACCCGATTGTCGTAGGCCACAATGATCCGCTTCAGTTCGGGCAGTTCCCCTTGCTCCGCCCGCAGGTACACCGGCTCCACATAGAGTAAGGACTGCTCGATCGGAATCACCAGCAGGTCCCCTCGGATCACCCGTGAGCCCTCTTGGCTCCAGAGGGTGAGCTGTTGGGAAATTTCGGGGGTTTGGTCAATGCGGGCCTCGATTTGGCTGGGGCCATAGACCAACTGCTGCTTGGGGAATTCATAGAGCAGCAGCTTGCCATATTCGCCCCCATCGGAGCGGGCGGATAACCAGGCCACCATGTTGTCTTTGTTCACCGGGGTAAAGGGCATGATCGCGATGAACTCTTCTGTTTCCGCCTCGGGGAGCCGCATGATCGTGTAGTACGGCTCCATCTGCACCTGTTCTTCTTCGTAAACCTGTAGCGGGAACCGCCACACATCTTCCCGGTTGTAGAACACCTCAGGATTGCCCATGTGGTAGGTGCGGTACATCTGGGACTGAATCGTGAACAGATCGTGGGGATAGCGGATGTGCTGCTGCACCGATTCGGGTATGGTGTCGGCCCCTTGGAACAGATCGGGGAAGATCTTTTGGTAGGTGGCCAGGATCGGATCGCCGCTGTCCATCACGTAAAATTCGAGGCTGCCGTCGTAGGCATCGATCACCACCTTGACCGCATCGCGAATGTAGTTAGTGCCTCGGCGGGCGATCGCCCAATCGTATCGGCTCCTGGATCGTTCCCCAGAATCGCCGCCACATCATTGCTGCGAATTAACGGTTCGGAATAGGGATAACGGCTGCTGGTGGTGTAGCCATCTAAGATCCATTTCAGCCTGCCGTCGATCAGGGTCACATAGGGGTCGCTGTCGTAGGCGAGGAAGGGGGCGATTTGCCGCGCCCGCCGCACAATATTGCGGTAGTAGTGAATCCGCGACTCCCCGGTGAAATAGTTGGAAATTAGGGTTTTGAGGTTGCCCAGGTCATAGGCATAGGCCAGCCGCCGCCCAAAGGAGCCCATCGGCACTCCTCCGGCTCCGTCATAGCGGTTGACGGCATTTTCATCGGCGAGGGGATAGTCAAACTCGTCGGTGCTGGTGCCGGTAAATACATAGGCGTTGGTGGCCTCACCGTAATAGATGCGGGGTTGCGTGACCTCTAGATCGATATTGGACTCCGGCGGAATATTTTTGATCATCAGTTCCGGCAAGCCATCGCGGGTAAAGCGATTCACCGGGCTCATCACCACCCCATAGCCGTGGGTAAATTTGAGCCGTTGATTTACCCAGGTCTGGGCTTCGGGCGGCGCTTCGCTGTAGTCTAGTTCCCGCGCTGAGAGCATCACCTGACGGTAGTCATCGTCAAGCACATAGCGATCGATATCCACATCCTGGAAACGGTAATAGGACCGGATTTCCTGGAGCTGACGATAGGTGCTGAGCAGGGGCCGGTAGTCCCAGAGGCGGATGTTATCGATGGTGGAGGCATTGTCGCTCAGGTCGGCGCGGCTGAGGGTGGCCTCCACCGGAAAGGGCTCACTCTGCACCTGGGCTAACCCGTAGGCGGCGTTGGTAAAGGCAATGTTGTGCTCGATGTAGGGGCGCTCCTTGGTCAGCTCGTTGGGGGCAACAATCACTTGTTGTTGGAACCAGGGGTAGAGTCCGTTGACGAGAATCAGGATGCCGAGATAAAAGCCGATGCCCACCATGGGTAGCCAAAAGCCGCTGCGCCAGAGGGCGATGATGAACAGGGCCGCCACCGCCAGGGTGACAAAGGCCATCAGCCAATGGGCCTGTAGTCGGGCATGGACATCGGTGTAGCCCGCCCCAAACACGACGCCGCTGGGGGAAAACAGCAGCTCGTAGCGCTCCAGGTAAAAACCGGCAGCGATCGCCACCGCCAAAGCTGCCAGCATCAAGCAGAGATGGGTCTTGGCCTCTCCGGTGAGAAAGTATTTCCAGCCCCGTTCTGGCCGGATTTCGCCCTTGAGCAGATAAATGGCGATCGCCAGCACTAAGGCCCAGACCAACGCCTCGGCCAAGCTCTGCTGTAGCCCTTGGAAAAAGGGCAGCCGAAACAGGTAAAAGCTGATGTCCTTTTGGAACAGGGGTTCGGTTTGATCGAAATTCGTCGGGTTAAGGAACTTGAGAATGCGGTCCCAGGTGGCGGCACTTTTGGCGGCAGCGTCAAACGAGAGCAGCCCCGTAAAGGCCAGCACCCCATAGCCAATCAGCGATGTCCAGAGGGGCGAGAGGGGTTTTGCTGGCAGCAGCTTTTGACCCTGGGGAATTTGCCAGGGACGCTCTCGGGTTAGCCACAGGGCGAGGCCGTAGTTGCTCAGCAAAAAAGCGGCATACAGCACCAGGGTGCCCGCCCAGATGATCACCTGCCAGCGGATTCGGGTCCAAAACACGCGGCCATAGCCCACCGCCTCAAACCACCACGACTCGGTCAGGAGGTGGACCAGCGCCCCAGAAAGGGCAAAGACCAAGAGCAGAGC
>JAAUQE010000069.1 GCA_012032425.1 Leptolyngbya sp. RL_3_1
CGGCATCCTAGCGCTCACTGCCAACAATGCCACGCTAGTGGATGCGACCGGTATCACCTTTGGCCCCTCCACCCTGAACGGGAACTTGGTGGCCCAAGCCAACGGCGCGATTGACCAGATCGGAGCCTTGACCGTCACCGGCACCACCACCCTCACCGGCACAGCCAACCAGCCGATTACGCTGACCGATGCGGGCAATCGTTTTGATGGGTTGATTACCCTGGCCCCCAATGGCGTTGGGGCTGTGACCCTGGTGGATACGAGCCCTACCACTCAACTGGCGGGCTTGACCGCTAACGGTCCGGTGGCGGTCACCAACCTCAATAATAACGGCACTATTAGTCTGGCGGGGGCGATCGCGGCAGGCGGTAATCTCACCTTCACCGCCAACGATATTGATCTCAACGGGAATGGTATCTCGGCCAACCCCTTCCTTGGCACCCTCCGCCTCCAGCCGTTGGCCCCGACTCGGGCCATTACCATCGGTGGCAATGGAGCCCAATGGGACTTAAACGCCTCAGATGTGGCCAATCTGGGGGGCGGCTCGGTTGATCATCATTGGCCGGGACGACAGTACCGGTGTCGTCACGATTGCTAACCCGGTCACCTTTAACAGTGATCTGCTGATTCAGGGCCGATCGATTACGGCTAACAGTGGCATTACCAACGATGGTAATGACGTCACCCTGCTCACCCGTGGCGGCAATATCAACACCACGGGTCAGACGATTACCACGACGGGTAACGGTGGCGTTTCTGGGGGCAACGTCACCCTGCGGGCGATCGGCGGCAATGTGGCGTTTGGCAGCATCTTTACCCAAGCCTTCGGGGGCGGCAATGGCGGTGATGTGTTGGCCACCGGTAATACTGTGACCTCAACCGCTGCCACAATTGATCCCTATACCGGCGGCAATGACGGCGGCAGAACCGGCAACATTACCCTACAGGCCGTCGGCCTGGGTGGTGTTGATCTCAGCAATGTCACCCTCTATGGCGATAACTACAGCAGTGGCGGCGGCGGCTTAGTGCAGATTTTGAGCGACCAAGGATCGATCAACCTCACCAATAGCGATATTTTCAGCACCAATGGCGGCAGTGGTACGGGGGGCGACGTGGTGATGACATCTGCCCAAAATTTAACCCTGATCGATACCACCGTGAGTACCAACGGCAACAGCAGTGGCTTTGCTGGCAATATCACGATTACGGCCCGCAACGTTGATCTAGATAATTCGATCATTTCTGCTGAAACCCAGAACAATGACCCGGCAGGCGGATTTTTTGTCACCTTTCTGGGGCAAACTGGCCTGTTGGTGCAGGGCTCTAACATCGCGATCACCAGCACCGGCACGGGGGTGCTGACGATGCAAAACAACAGCCTGATTACGGCGCGAGGGCTGGGGCTAGCCACGCCGGGGGGCAATATTTTTATCCGGGGGTTTGCCCAAGTGGTGGCGCTACCCGCCAATCCGGGGGGAGCCAATCCCGGCAATGACATTATTACCAGCGCCCAAGGCCCCTTGGGCGGGACGATCGATATCCAGTTTGCCCTCACCCCTGGGTTCACGATCTCTCAACTCGCTACCCTAGATGACGCCCTGTTTAATCAACTCCAAATGAATGGCGTCAACGACATTGCCAGCACTGGGACGATCGCGGTGCTAGATTTCAGCATTCTGGATAACCCCCAGGCAATCGCGGTTACCTTTATCGATGCCAGCAGTTTGGTGGGCAATTCCTGTGCGCCTGCTTCGGCCACCAGTTCCTTTACGGTGGGTGGTCGGGGGGGAACGCCAGTGAATCCGCTAGCGCCACTATCGCCATTGGTGGGTGACGATAGCTGGATTTTCTTGGAGGAAGCCGCGCCAGCAGAATCGTTTTATAACGCTGAGACGACGGTGGCGACTACATTGCCCGCCGAGCCTGGGCAGTGTTATTTCCAGTGGCGTCAGGCGGCGTTATAGGGCGTGGAGGGTATGGGGTGATGGGGTGTGGGCGGAGCCTGCCCGCAGGGCTTAGGGGTGGAGGGGTGGAGAAAAGGTCGCGTTTTGAATTCCACGATCGCCAAAAGAACTCGTACTCAAGGGCGCAACTTGCTTGACTATGCCGGTTCCTAGCGCCCTAGCGCCTTCTGCCCCTTGCCATCCCCAATCGTGTTGGAACTGGTGCCATTCGGTACTCGGGAGGGTGTTGGGGCAGATCAACCGATGGATTGTAGGCATTCCCTGACAAATCGCCCCCTATCATCCATGGATTTTTTCTGGGTTGCAGGATAATTGGCTCAGTTCTCTGTAAGTTTCCTTACTCCCTAGTTTTAATGAGCCCTCCTGCGGACCCGACTTCTCCCGAGCCTGCGAATTTGGCTGCGCTCCAAGCAGCACGGTTACGAGAAATTGGGGCCTACTTGCGACAAGTTCGCCTTGATCAGCAGCAAACCATTGAGGCGATCGCCCAAGCGACTTTTATTCAGGCTTATCAGCTCAAGGCGATCGAGGCGGGTGACCTAAACGCATTGCCCCGGGCGATTTATGTCCAGGGGTTCCTGAAAAAATATGCGATCGCCCTCAACCTGAATGGGAAAGAAATTGCGGCTGGCTTCCCGGTCGGGTCGTGAGTCAAGTTGAGATCCTCTGGATTCAGCAAAACCCCACTGCTGCCGAACTGGGCACAAAATACGGGGAGACGTTGATAGGGGATGCAGGGGTCATGGCCGAAAATACGTTCGTTCTAGAGTTGACCCTGGCGTTGGGCACTTCAGCAGTGGGGGGCTTTATGGCCCAGCGGCTGCGCCAACCTCCTTTGCTGGGGTACTTGCTGGCGGGGTTGTTGATTGGGCCAGCGGGACTGGGCTGGCTGCAAGACCTAGAGCAAATTGAAGGGCTGGCCGGAGGTGGGGGTGGCCTTTTTGCTATTTGCCCTGGGGGTGGAGTTTTCCCTAGCGGAGTTGCGGCGGGTCCAAAACATTGCCCTGCAAGGCAGCCTCTGGCAAATGGGGCTGACCACCGGTTTGGTCACCCTCGTCACCGGATTCACCGGCTGGGCCACCTCCCCTGTGCAGGGGGTGTTTTTAGGCTTGGTCTTGTCCCTCTCTTCCACTGCGGTGGTGCTGAAGGTGCTGACCGAACGGGGGGGAAACGGGCACCCTTCATGGTCAGGTGATGTTGGCCCTACTGATTGCCCAAGATATTGCCCTGGGGATGATCCTGGCCTTTTTGCCCGCTCTGACCCAGCCGGAGACCGTGGGGCTGACCTTGGCCACCGCTCTGGGCAAGTTTGTCTTGTTTGTGGCGGGGGCGATCGCCTGGGGCGATGGTGTGTGCCCTGGCTGATTCGCACCGTGGCCGCTACCGAAAGCCAGGAGCTATTTTTGCTGACGGTGATTGCCCTGTGCCTGAGCGTGGCCTGGTTGACTGCCCAGTTGGGGCTGTCGATTGAGATGGGGGCGTTTGTGGCGGGGCTGATGGTGGCCGAAGTGGATTATGCCGATCAGGCCCTGGGGCGGATCTTGCCCCTGCGCGATACCTTTGCCTGTTTGTTTTTCGCCTCGGTGGGGATGTTGATTGACCCAGCGGTGCTGCTGGATAACTGGCTGATTATTTTGGAGCTCGTCACCCTGGTGATGGTGGGTAAAGCCCTGATTATTGGGCCGATTGTGCTGCGGTTTGGCTATTCGGTAAAAACGGCGTTGCAGGTGGCGGTGGGTCTGAATCAAATTGGGGAGTTTTCCTTTGTGTTGGCCCTAGCGGGGTTTACCCAGGGGTTGATTACCGAGCGCCAGTACCTGCTGCTGCTGGGTACCACTGCTATTACTCTGGTGCTCACCCCCGCCTGGATGGGCAGCGCCCCCCGCTTGCTGGCGGCGTTTAACCGGGTCCCGCCTCTGCGGCGCTGGCTGCAATCGTGGTCGGAGCCCCGGATGCTGGCGGTGCCCGACCAACTCACCGGCCATGTGATTGTGGCGGGCTATGGCCGGGTAGGTCAGGTGCTAGTGAATATTTTGCACAACCGGGGCTATACGGTCCTGGTGATTGAAAACAGTGAGGCGGCCCTCCAGCGCTTGCGGCAGCGGCAGATTCCCTTCGTCTATGGGGATGCCGATGCCGAGCAGGTTTTAGAAAAAACCCACCTGCACCGGGCCAAAGCCCTGGCGATCGCCCTCCCCGACCCCGCCAGTACCCGGTTGCTCCTCCAGCGGCCTTGGCCCAAGTCCCCAATTTAGACGTGATTGCCCGCTCCCACAGCGATCGCGAGATTGATTTGCTCACCCAAATCGGGGCGCGGGAGGTGGTGCAACCGGAGTTTGAAGCGGCGATGGAACTGGGCTCGCACTTGCTCAGGACCCTGGGGGAGAAGCCTGAGGAAATTGGGGCGGTGCTGGAGGAGATTCGAGGCGATCGCTACCGCAGTGTGCGGGGGTAAGAGGGTAAATGGGCGAGGGGTCAGCCGCCTGATATTTTCTGGACATGGACGAGTTTGCCTTCAAGAGACGATTCGGCCTGAATCGCGCGATCAATGCGCTCAGCGAGTTTTTGCTTATCAAGATCGTCCTTGCAGACAATAATCCCGGCATGGTTTGCACTTTTCTCATGCAAGCGAATAAAGTCGCGGCGATTGAGGGTGATGATCGCCCGCTCCTGCTGAGTGGCAAAAGCCAAAACCTCATCATCAGGAATTCCTTGATTGGCCTTGTCAGCATCCTGAACCGTTAACACATCATGGGCAAGCGCCCGAAGATGCTGAGTTGCTTTCAGAGGGAACTGCTCGTCGGCATAAAGATCAGCCATACTCGTACTCGATGGCTGAATTCACATAACCATTCCAGTTTTTAGCCCCCTTGCTCCTTAAGCACCCCTGCTCTTAGAAATAGTCCTAGGACTTGGGCCGTTCGGGACTAGCGCCCACAATTAAGCCGCGTTGTTGGTTTGGATAACCTGCTGGATTTCTTGAGGGTAAGCCGCTGCATAGGTCCAGGCATTGGTTAGATCCGCTGCGGTAAGCGAGGGATAGTTTGCCAATAACTCAGCTTCGCTGCTGCCCAGATTGCGGGCCTGCACCAGCACCCAGACCGGAATGCGGGTATTGGCAATGCGGGCATCACCCCCACAAATACCGGGGGTCTTCTCAATCCCCGCCCAAGTATGGCTGATGCTTTTGAGCAACAGTTGAATGGCCTGAGCCTTTTCGGCCACCGTCAAGGCCAGTAGTTGCGATTCCAGCTCGTATAAAGCCATAGGAACATGGGAGATCAAAAACAAGGGCTGTTTCTAAGATAGTGTTTGGATAGGGTTTTGAAGTCCCAGCAGCGACCCACAATGCCCGCAATCTTCGCCACAATGGCAGTGACCCCACCAGAGGAGCAGCGTGGATTTTACCGAAAGCCTGCGGATGGCCGTCACCACCCTCACCGCCAACAAACTGCGGAGCAGCCTCACCATGCTCGGTATCGTCATTGGCAATGCTTCCGTGATTGCCATGGTCGGTATTGGCGAGGGTGCCCAGCGCTATATCAATGGCCAGCTTCAAACTCTGGGTCCCAACGTGCTGTTTGTGGTCCCTGGTAATCGCCAGACCCGTGAACTGGGGGGGCTGGAAGTACCCAAGACCCTAGTGGTCGCCGATGCCGAAGCCATTTCTCAGCAAGTCCCCACCGTGGTCGGCACCGCACCAGAATTTAGCGATCGCAGCCTGATCACCTATAAAAACCGCAACGCCAGCAGCAGCATTATCGGCACCAACGAACAGTTTTTGACCGTGCGCAGCTTTGAGATGGCCCAGGGGCGGTTTATTTCTGAATTGGATTTGGAACGCCGGAGCCTCACAGCGGTGTTGGGGGCCACCCTGGCGGAGCGACTGTTTGATCAAGCGAATCCCATTGGTCAATCGATTCGGATCAAGGGGGTGAGCTTTGAGGTGATTGGGGTGATGGCCCAGAAGGGCTCCAACCTGGGGCTTGACTACGACGATGCGGTGATCGTGCCGATTACCACCCAGGCCAGTCGCTTGGTGGGGCAGCGCCAGTCCCCCTATGGCATTCAGGTGTCGTTTATTGTGGTCTCGACGGCGGATCGCGAGAGCATGGACACGGCGGAGTTTCAGATTACCAACCTGCTGCGGCTGCGCCACAACATCGTGGATGACGACGACTTTTATGTGAGCAGCCAAGACACCTTGCTGGATCTGGCCGAAACCGTCACTGGGGCGCTCACCCTGCTGCTGGCGGCGATCGCCGGGATTTCCCTGCTGGTGGGGGGTATCGGCATCATGAATATCATGTTGGTCTCCGTGCGGGAGCGCACCCAGGAAATTGGTTTGCGTAAAGCGATCGGCGCGTCCCAGCAGGATATTTTGGTGCAGTTTTTGATCGAGTCGCTGATCTTGGCGGTGGCCGGAGGCTTTGTGGGCAGCGGCTTGGGTATTGGCGGCGTGTTTTTGCTGGGGGCCGTCACCCTGTTGGAAGCGAGTATTTCGGGGGGGGCGATCGCCTTAGCCGTAGGGGTGTCTGGGGGCATTGGCCTCTTTTTTGGTGTCTTCCCAGCCCGACAAGCGGCCAAGCTCGACCCGATTGTGGCCCTACGCAGCATGTAAGGCGATTGCTAGAAAAGAAGAGACCTGGGTCAAACCTCATGGGTCAAACCTCAAAAGATAGGATGGGCACGGGGATTCTGATCTCAAGTTCAGTTAATTGCCCTGCATTCTGCACCGACCGCAGGCCCCTGCGCCCTAGGTTCTCCTGTGTTTTGGTGCTCAACCGGACTACTTACTCTGCTTCCTGCAAGCCGTCGATCTGACCGTCTAGGCTCCCCAATTCCTGCTGCAAACGATTCAGGTCTGCCAAAATTTCATCCAGCGTTGCCCCCTGTCCCACTTGGGTTAACTGCACCAGGGTCCCTAGGCAACTGCTGAGGGCGGCAGCAAATTCATCGCGAGTGATGGCCTGATCGCCGCGAAAGCTGTCGTCGGGATAGCCATTGATGCAGCCGTAGGTATTCGCCAAATTATCCACCGCTGAGTAAGCCCAATGCCCTGCCGAAATATCGGTGCCGGGAAAGGGGGGAATGATGGCTTCGCTAAGCATGGGAATGTCTGATGCCGTATGGGTATCGGCTGGGGCATGGTCAGGCAAAACCAACTGCGCCATGGTTGCACCAGTGCCTGAGGATGCGGCCCAGGCTATGCCGGGGAGGGCGATCGCGTACATCCCGGCGAGGATCACCGACGGTGTGTGAATAGAATGCATGGTCGTCTCCTCGGTTGGTTTCAGGCCCATGGCGTTATCGGTTTAGACGGCAGGGGAGGGCGTCGGGTTCCAGCATAGTGCCAATCCAAAACGGTTAACCGATACCCCATGGTGATAGTATGCCACTCGCCCCATGGGCGATCGCGCAAGGTTACGACGAGGAAGTCATGGCGGATGCAATTTGGGTGTCGGTACCGGCCACCACGGCCAATATTGGTCCTGGGTTTGATTGCTTGGGGGCAGCCCTCAGCCGCTACAACCGGTTTGGGTTTGCGACCGCCGAGGTCCCCCTCACGATTCAAGTCACCGGAGCTGAGCGCGATCGCGTCAGCATGGGTCGCAGCAACCTGGTGTACCAAGCCTTTTGCCAATTATTTGCACGACTCCAGCGCCCGGTCCCGCCGGTTCAGATCCAGATTGAGCTGGGGGTGCCCTTAGCGCGGGGCTTGGGCAGTTCTTCCACGGCGATCGTCGGGGGCTTGCTCGGGGCGAATGCGTTGGCAGGGTCCCCTTTTTCGACGGTAGAACTGGCGGCGATCGCCACCGCCATCGAAGGCCACCCCGACAATGTGGTGCCCGCCCTACTGGGGGGCTGCCAGTTGGCGACGGCTGATGACCAGGGTCAAATCACCCTCTGTCCCCTAGACTGGCACCCCTCCATCGTTCCAGTGGTGGCAATTCCCGCCTTTGAGGTCTCCACCGCCGAGGCGCGGCGGGTGCTGCCCCACGACTATGCCAGGGCTGACGCCATCTATAACTGTGGCCATTTAGGGCTATTGCTGCGGGCCTTAGCGACTGGCAATGGCGATTGGCTGAGGACGGCCCTGGGCGATCGCATCCATGTGCCCTACCGCAAAGCCCTGATCCCCGGCTATGACGCGGTGGTGGCAGCGGCGATCGCGGCGGGAGCCTATGGCGTCACCATCAGCGGGGCCGGTCCCACCCTGCTGGCGTTGACGGCGGCTGAATCCGCCCCTGCCGTCGCCCAAGCCATGGCCCAAGCTTGGACCCAAGCCGGAATTGAAGGGGTCGGGGCTGAAGCGCTGGCGATCGATACCCCAGGAGCGATCGTCACCCCTCCACCCCACTACCCCTCCACCCCATCACCCTCCCCCAACGCCGCAATGTGAAAAATCCCGTCCCCCTGGTTAACGAGGGGATTTTGGGTCGCGCCGATCACGATGCCCTTAAACGGGGCCGCAATCTTGACGGGCTTGTCACCAAAGGCATCGGCCACCACCCCCAGCTTTTGCTTTTTAGTCACCCGTTGGCCCAGGGTGACCTCACTGTGCAAAATGCCGCTACAGGGCGTCCTGACCCATTTAGTGTCGGACACCTCCAGGGGGTCGGACCGGCCTGCGCCCCTCGCGGCGGGCGGTGGTGGCGGGTTCATCTCTAGAAGCGACATCACCCGCAACACCCCCTCCACCCCCGTGCGAATCGCTTCGGGGTCAAACCGCATCGCTTCCCCTGCTTCGTAGAGCAAGATGGGAATATTTTTCTTGGCGGCGGCCTGTCGTAGCGACCCATCCCGAGTAGCCGCATGAATAATCAAAGGGGCACCAAACGCCTGAGCACAGCGGCGGGTCTCGGCATCGTGTAAGTTAGCTCGGATCTGGGGCCAATTGGTACGGTGGTGGGAGGCGGTATGGAGATCAATCCCGTGGGTGCAGCGGCTGACGACCTCTTGCATAAACAGGTGGGCCAAGCGTGAGGCTAAGGACCGCGCGGGGAGCCCGGAAAGGAGCGGTTTAGATCGCGGCGATCGGGCAAATAGCGAGACTGCTCAATGAAGCCAAACACATTCACAATCGGAGCCGTCACCAAGGTGCCCCGCAACTGTTTGGCCTTTACCTGGGTCAGCACTTGGCGAATGATCTCGACCCCGTTGATCTCATCCCCATGGATGGCGGCACTCAGCCAGAGCTTAGGCCCTGGGTGAGCGCCCATTGATCACCGTAATCGGCAAAGCCATCATCGTGTCGGTGGGGAGTCGAGCCACGGGCAACTCTAGGCGCTGCCGCTTGCCTGGGGCGATGACCGTGCCATGGATGACGAAGCCATCATTCTGCACCTTAACAGTGGGGCTATGCATGGATATCGTCATCAATATTTGATCCGATCTTGAGTTTTATTGGGGGCTGCACTTTTTTCCAAAAATTCAATGATTTTGGCCGCTACATTGGTGCCTGTGGCTTTTTCAATGCCTTCTAACCCAGGGGAAGAGTTGACTTCCATCACCACCGGACCATGGTTAGAGCGCAGCAAATCAACCCCAGCAATTTTTAGGCCCATGGCTTTGGCGGCCCGCAGGGCGGTGCTGCGCTCCTCAGGAGTGAGCTTGATTCTCTGGGCATTGCCCCCTCGGTGAAGGTTAGAGCGAAATTCACCCGGAGCACCCTGGCGCTTCATGGCCGCCACGACCTTATCGCCAATGACAAAGCAGCGCATGTCGGCTCCCTTGGCTTCGGCAATAAACTCTTGCACCAAAATATTGGCGTCTAAACCGCGAAAGGCCTCGATCACTGATTTAGCAGCCTGATCAGTTTCGGCCAGCACAACGCCAATGCCCTGGGTGCCTTCGAGCAGCTTGATCACCAGGGGAGCCCCGCCGACGATATCAATGAGCCCCTGAATATCCTTAGTGGAATGGGCAAACCCGGTCACGGGCAAACCGATCCCGCGCTTGGCCAAAATTTGCAGGCAGCGGAGCTTATCCCGCGATCGCGAAATCGCTTGGGACTCATTGGCGGGAAACACCCCCATAATCTCTAGCTGGCGCACCACAGCCGTGCCGTAAAAGGTATTCGAGGCCCCAATCCGTGGGATCACGGCGTCAAAATCTTCTAGGAGTTTGCCTTGATAGATGATCTGGGGATTATGGGAGGTAATGTTCATGTAACAGCGCAGATAGTCGATCACCTCAGCGGTGTGGCCGCGCTCTACCGCTGCATCCTGCAAACAGCGGGTGGAATATAGGGTGGCATTGCGAGACAAAATAGCAATTTTCATGGGGTCTCCTGGGGAGGCTGTGCTGCGGGGGTATCCGTCGTGCTTTGCAAATAGGACTGGCCAGAATCAACGAGGAAGCGTTGCCGCACGGCCTGCCGCCCGAGCAACATCCGAAAGCCCATGACATCGCGGTTGGTCAGGGTCAGCTCAATGGGCCACTGCTGCCCCCCCAAGGCCACTGGGGTTTGGATCACGGGACGAGACTGGGCGTGGCCGCCAGAGTTTTGACGGTGCGCGTCTCTAAGAGCGCCGCTTCGGCGGTGAGGGTATCGGTGCTGTTGTGCTGATGAGGATGAATGCTAAAGCGGACCCAGGGCTGTCCCTGCCGAGTAAAGCTTTCAATGTTAAAGGCATGGAGGGCAGAAGAACGCGCCCCGGTATCAATCTTGGCTTTGATTTGAGGAATCCCCAAGTGGGGCAGTGCTAACCATTCCCGCCAACCAATGACGAGCAAATCTTTGGATTGAGGAAGGATCATTGAGAAAGGATCATTGAGAGAGGATTGTAGAAATCAGCACGAAAAACGCCAACGGTCTATCACAGTGGCGCATGGGACGATGACTGCCATGGTCAGACCACAGGAGGTTGAACCATAGACTCACTTAGCATAGGGGATGGGGCTGTGATTATTTGTAGCTTACCGCGCTCTGGTGGCTCACAAAGGGGTTTAGCTTGTCGCAGGGCTGGCACTATCCACCCCAGAATCCTTCAGAATTGGGCTGATCAGAACTGTGCCGACTGGCGAGGGCGATGTTCCTCGGTACAGTCAAGTCTTCGGTAGCGATTATTTTTCTTGTCAAGCCCACCGCTCTAAACTTTTTCTACCCAAGCGCTTTGGTTGGGTTCACATCAACAACTGTGGTGGGCATTGCCCACGCTACCGCTGAAGACAGGGTAGAAAAAACAGGGTGAGTTCAGTCTGAGGTGACGATGGGTTCGCCGCCCGCTTGCCACCCTTGAATACTCGGTGGAAAACCTCGAACGTTGCTGTATCCCAGCATGTGCAAGGCCATGACGCCCATGGCTGTCCGGTAGCCGGAGGAACAGTACAGCACCACAGGATGGTCCTTGGAGATCTTGCCCAGGTTGTGGGTCAGCGATCGCACCGGAATATTCATGGCACCGGGAATATGGCCCCGCCTAAATTCCGAGGGCTCACGCACATCAATCAATAGCGCTGCTTGATCCTGGAGCATCCCTTTCAACGCGCCAATTTGTTGCACTGCGTAGTAGCCGCTGGGGATGGATTGCAGAAATTCATCCACCGCTGAAAACGAGGCGGTGTTGTCAGTGGCTACTGACGCAATCCCGGTGGGTTGGGGGAGGCCATGGCCGCAGCAGTCGGGAGGCCGCCCCAAAATAAGCTGAGGGAGAGCCAGCTCGTCAGTAAGATCAGCGCGATTTTTTTCATGGGAGAAACAAAGAAAATGAAAAGTTGGTGATATTTAAAAAATGGCTGAGTGTTGAGTTCTTAAACCACGTCTAAGTTGAAAACTGGAGTTATGCTTGCCCGTCAAAACCTCACCTAACCTCCTGGTTGACTGACAAAAGTTGTTCGCCCTCACCCCCAACCCCTCTCCCGGCGGGTGAGGGCTTTCCGAGGCTCTGGATAAGGTTTTGTCAGTCAATCAGCCTAACCTCTCCTTGAGAAGGAGAGGAACCAGACTTTCACTAAGCCTCTCCTTTCCAAGGAGAGGTGCCGCAGGCGGTGAGGTTGGGCGAGATGTCAAAACTCCACTTCTGAACCTGGCTGAGTTCTTAGTTTTGGATTTTGAATGGGTTGCTCACCTCAAAAGTCAAAACTCAAAATTGGCAACTTAATGAATTTCAATTGCTAAGCAGACTGTCCGAGCCGGGGTGGGATTTCGGTACTGGGGCCAAAGATTCTATCCGTAAATTTCACGTACCAGGCGGCGGCTTGCACCTGAATAATGTAGGCCATGGCGATAATCAGCGCAATTTCAGAGCCTTGCTCGTTGCCAAAGGCGGTCATGGCGATCGCCAGCGCAATCGACAGATTCCGCATCACCGTGCCGTAGACCAGGGCGATCGCATCCCCCCGATTGAAAAAGAACTTGCCAATCAGGGTGCTGAGCAAAAAGTTGCCCAGATACAAAATCGCCAGGGGCATCAGACAGGCCAACAGCACAGTGGGGTTAGTCACGATCGCCTCAGCCTTCAGGGCCATGGCCACAAACACGATGCCGAGCACCCCCAGGGTGGAGAAGGCGGGGAATTTCTGCTTGAGGTTTTTGTGATATTTGTCGGCTCCGACGATGCGAATCAGTGAGAGCCGGGTGACAAATCCCAAAATCATCGGCAAAAACACAATGATCACGATCTGCCGAAAGACGCTGGACAGGGGAATCTCGACCGCTGCCCCCATCAACCCTTGGGCATAGAAGGGGGTGGCTAAGGAGCCCAAAATCAGGCCGATCACCGTCATTTTGATCGCGGCACTGATGTTGCCCTGGGCAAACCCGGTCCAAGAAATGGTCATACCGCTGGTGGGCAGCAGGGAGGCCAGCAGCAACCCCAGGGCCACCAAGGGCTGATCGGCAAAAAAGACCTTGCCGAGGCCCAAGGCAAAGAAGGGCACCACCCAAAGTTGATCACCTGGGTGAGCAGTTGCACCCGATAATCGCCCCCGGACAGGACCGTTTGCAGTTGCAGGTTGATCATCATCGGATACACCATCAAAAAGGTGAGGGGATGATCAAGGCTTTCAGGGGGGCTGGGTCTACCACAGCCCCCACGAGAATCCCCGCCACCATACAGGCGGGAATCGACCAAACCAAGTTTTTTTGAATGAAGCCTAATGCTCTCCACACGGTGCCTGATCCTCCTGAGGTGAGATGGGGGTGAATCCGAATGCTGCGAATTGGGACAACACAGCGGCTGAAGTTGCGACTATTCAGCGGCGGTTACGGACGTTGGGCCTTTACAGACGGGCAAACCGGCTTTTTGCCAAGCGATCATGCCGCCAGTCAGGTTGAAAACCGTGGTGAACCCCGCCTGGGTCAGGGCGGCGGCGGCGATGGGGCTGCGGTGAGCGGTGAGGCAAATGACGGCGATCGCCTCTGTTTTGGGCAAAGCGCGAAACCAGGGTGGCAGTACCCACGATCGCAATAATGGAAATCGCCCCAGCAACAGGCGCGGCAGGCTCAGATTGCGGGCCTGGGGAGCGTGAAATAAGCCATACTCCACACCACTGCGAACATCCAGTAGCAGCGGGGGATCGGACAAATGGGCAAATTCTGCTGGAGTCAGATCGTCTCCGATGCGTGGGTGTGATGAGATCAGGGTCATGGCAGGGGTTTAAGTAGGATGAGGAAAGCGGTTGCTCAAGCTTCTCAATCCTTGAGCAGCCGCTAATAGCGGAGAGCGCTAGCTGGCGCTGGTAGGGGCATGGCCAATCACAGGAGTCGCCTCACCACTGGCCAACAACAGCGGGAAGTTGTGGGCATTGGGCGCGTGCATCGACTGAATGCCTAACGTGGCTCGGTTCAGCACATCGGCATAGCTGGGCACCACGCGGCCCTGGCTATCCAAGATGGACTGGTTGAAATTGAAGCCATTGAGGTTGAAGGCGATGCTGCCCACCCCCAGGGCGGCAAACCAGATGCCATGGTGGGTAGCGCTGTTAGCCAGAAATGCACCGAGCGACTGTTGCGCTGGGCCACTCCAGGAATCAAGAGTCGGCCTAAAAAGCCGCCATGGCTGGCGCTGAGATTATAGGTAGCCTCTTGTTGTCCAAAGCGATAGCCGGCATTGGCAGACTCCAGTTCGGAGGTTTCACGCACTAGGCTGGAGGTCACCAGAGAGCCATGCAACGCACTGAGTAGCGCCCCGCCGAAGATGCCCGCCACCCCAATCATGTGGAAGGGATGCATCAGCACATTGTGTTGGGCCTGGAGGGCCAGCATGAAGTGAAAGGTGCCGGAAATGCCTAACGGCATTCCTTCTGAAAAGCTACCCTGGCCAATGGGATAGACCAACAGCACCGCCGTGGCAGCGGCGACCGGAGCCGAAAAGGCCACCGCAATCCAGGGGCGCATCCCGAGGCGATAGCTCAATTCCCACTGGCGACCCAGGTAGCCCCAAATGCTGATCAGCAGGTGCAGAATAATTAACTGATAGGGACCCCCGTTGTAGAGCCATTCCGCTACGGAGCCCGCTTCCCAGAGGGGATAAAAGTGCAGGCCAATGGCGGCGGAGGTGGGAATCACAGCGGCAGTGATCAGATTGTTGCCGCTCAAAACCGACCCAAAAATGGGTTCGCGAATGCCCTCCATATCCACTGGGGGGGCGGCAAAGAAGGCGATCGCAAACACCGTCAGGGCTACCAAGCCGGTGGGAATCATCAACACCCCGAACCAGCCCACATAGAGGCGGTTTTGGGTGCTGGTCACCCAATTTGCAAATTGCTCCCAAAGACCGACAGTCCCCAGTTCGGGTTGTCGTCTGTAAGGGATGATCGTATTCATGAACGGAACCTCCAAAAACGAGGATATTTTCGGTGTGATCCAGTTGATGCAAAGCACTGGTCTTGTCGATGCGCCAGTACCCCATCAACTGCGCTAAATAACGGATGAAAAGGGGGCAAAGTTGGCAATCCTGACTCTGCCCTTAAAGGGATGGGTTAGACCCACCAGGGCTGTTCTCCCGTCCGGGGGTCCGTTTCAGTCCAGGGGTAGAGCCAAATGGCGTCATCTTTGACCGCCACATGCACAATCTTGAGGGGCAGGGGGGGCTGGCCCCCGAACAACGCTGCCATCGGGGGTCGTAGCGGGATCCGTGGCAGGGGCATTGAAACTGCTGGTCGTTGGCGTTCCAGGGAAAAGTGCAGCCCAGGTGAGTGCAGTTATCGACAATTCCCATCGGCGATAGGGAACCATCCTTCTGGATGGTCAGATAAGTCGGTTCACTCGCTAATCCCGCAATCAGGGCACGAGTGCCAATGGGTTCAGCCAGAATTTGACTCGCCGGAATGGGATTACCCAGTTTGTCTTTGGCGAGTATCCCGCCCCCTTCAGTCACCTCCCGAAGCGGTACAAAAAATTGGGCAATGGGGTACAGCGCCGATCCGGCAGTGGCGGCCACCGCTGCCCCCGTCAAAAAGTTGAGCAATTGCCGCCGCGACAGCGACGGACTTTCGTTGGGAATGGCGTAATCCATAGTATTGATCTCCTTGATCTCCGAAAATGTGGGGGCGATGGTCTAAAGACCGGCCCAGAGGGCCATCGCCCCATAAACCACCTGAGTGCGGGATTGGAAAAACTGGCCGAAACCTCCCCTCTTGGGGAGGGGTGGCCGCAGGCCGGGGTGGGTCAGCCACTGGGCTCTTGCATCGGAACCCACCCCTACGCCCCTCCCGAGGAGGGGAAAATCCAATCGATCGCCTTTAAGCTTGGGGTCGCTGGTCTGCCTTGCGGGTGTTAATGCCCAGCAGGCTGTACAGACCGCAGAAGCCTAAAAGGCCGCTAATGGCGGCAATGGCTCCAGCAATGGCCAAACCAGTGCCGAGGGCGGAGCCTGTATACACCATCAAGCCCAGGTAAAACAGCACGGCTGCGAGGGCAAAGCGAATTAGGCGATCGAAGCCGCCAACGTTATTAGTCATGGGTTTTCTCCAAATAACATGAACTCCGGTCAAATACCCCCATTTCAAAACCGAGGCTTTGTAGGGGCGTAGGGCTCTACGCCCAGTGCAATCTGTAGGGCTTTAGCCGGACTGGGTATCAGTTGCGGAAGGATTAAGGTAACCGTCCCCTGAGCGGAGTCGAAGGGGACATTTGGGTTGGGTTTTGGCTTCGACTTCGCTCAGCCAGCGTAGTTTCTGGGACGTTTACGGATTAAGCGCGTTCAGGCTGCCACTAGCACGGGGCTGGGTAGGCGCTCCATCACCGCCTGTATCTTTTTGCTGGCGTCGAGGGCAATTTCCTTGGCTCGGGGGCTGTGGATCATCAGGAACATGGCCAGCGGATCCACCGCCGAGACTTCGACCCGGCCATCGTTGTGCTCTTGCACCACCACATTGCAGGGGTAGAGCACCCCGGCCTTGTCGTCGGTTTGCAGCATGTCATAGGCGATTTGGGGATGGCAGGCCCCGAGGATTTTGTAGCGACGGAAATCAATGCCCAGCTTTTTCTTAAAAGCCCCCTGCACGTC
>JAAUQE010000268.1 GCA_012032425.1 Leptolyngbya sp. RL_3_1
GTGAAGGAGTCGTCGCCCCCTTGGCCATTGATTTCAAACTGCTCAATGCGCTGATTGGTGAGGGTGAATAATCCTAGATTGAGCCGGTTGAAGATCGCTTGACCATCTACTGCCGCCAAGTCAAACTCGTCGCCCGCGCCGTCTGCACCGTTGACCTGAGTCACATCGAAGCCCCGGCCACCGTGGATAAAGTCGCTGCCGTCGCCGTTGTTCCAGATAAAGCGGTCATCCCCCGACTCTAGGCGGGCAATGTCGTTGCCGCGCTGTCCGACCACGATGTCGTTGCCCGCCCCGCCCTTAAATCGATCGACGGCGGAGCCCCCCAGCAGCAGATCGTCGCCGTCGCCACCGAAAGCGACGACCGTAGTGCTGCTAGCGGTGGCATCGAGGGTGTCGTTACCCTCACCGCCCGAGAACAAGACCTTTCTCACCCCGCTGCCGGTCAGGTCACCGACGGTGAGGGAGTCGTCGCCCCCTTGACCGTTAATTTCAAATTGTTCAATGCGCTCATTGGTGAGGGTGAATAATCCTAGATTGAGCCGGTTGAAGATCGCTTGACCGTCTACTGCCGCTAGGTCAAACTCATCGCCCGCACCGTCTGCCCCGTTGACCTGAGTCACGTCAAAGCCCCTGCCACCGTGGATGACATCGCTGCCGTCACCGTTGTTCCAGATGAAGCGATCGCGACCCGAGCCGAGGTCGGCAATATCGTTGCCGCGCTGTCCGACCACCGTATCGTCGCCCGCCCCGGCATCAAAGGTGTCAACGGCAGAGCCGCCCAGCAACAGGTCATCACCGTCACCGCCAAAGGCTTCGATTTCGGTGCTGCTAGCGGTGGCATCGAGGGTATCGTTGCCACCGCCACCGGAGAATATGACTTTCTGCACAGCGCTGTCGGTCAGATCGCCAACGGTGAGCGCGTCGTCCCCACCGAGACCATTAATGTCAAATTTTTCAATTTTCTCGTTGGTGAGGGTGAACTGCCCGAGATTGAGGCGGTTGAAGATGGCTTGACCGTCTACCGCCGCCAGGTCAAATTCATCGCCCGCGCCGTTAGCACCGTTGACCTCAGTAATATCAAAGCCCGCACCGCCATTGATAAAGTCGCTGCCGTCGCCGTTGTTCCAGATGAAGCGATCGTCGCCTGAGCCTAAAAGGGCAACATCGCTGCCCGTCTGCCCCACCACAATGTCGTTGCCTGAACCGGCAAAAATCAAATCGTTACCGGCCCCAGCCGCAACCGTGTCGTCACCCGGCCCCGCAAAAATCAGATCGTCCTGGTCACCGCCTTGGAGCTGATTGTTGCCAGCGTTACCGATCAGAATATTGCCGAGGGTTTGAATGCCCGGCGCGTCTTCAAAGAGGTTGGCAATGATTTGGTTGACTAGGGTCGTGAGTAGAAAATTCATGGTGATTCCCCAAAAAACAGGTGAGTGAACGTCGGTCTGTTATCGGTACACCGCTCACTCGCAATCGGTTTTAAAGAATCAAAAATTTCTCTGAGTTCGTTGGCCTCAAGCCATGGCGCTGGCCTGCATCGCCACGCCCAATATCGTGGCGATGTTAACCGGCTGTAGCGAGAAGGAAAAGTTATCATCCTGTAACGGAAGAGCCGACTTCGCAGGCAAATTGGGCGATGACGATGCGCGGCTGCCCCAGTCCTTAACATCTCCATAGACTTCCCTTAATAGACAAATGTAAAGCTGCCATTAGCGGTATTTGATACCTCAATGCTTCCGTAATAACCCGCCGATATGCCCGCCCAATCGCCCGCTTAACCCTGCCTCCCTGTCGTCTTTGCAACGTCCCCGTGGTTGACTTCACCGTGACAATTTGCACCTACAACGGTGCCAACCAACTTCCCCAAGTTCTCGATCGCCTCCTCGCCCAGCAGCACACCGACCCCCTGAGTTGGGACGTGCTGATCGTCGATAACCACAGCACCGACAGCACCGCCGCTCTGGTCCGCCGCTATCAAGCGCAATGGCGTCAGGACGCTCCGCTGCGCTATTGCCTCGAACCGCGCCAGGGTTTGGCCTATGCAAGGCGGCGGGCGATCGCCCACATCACCGCCCCCTGGATCGGCTTCCTCGATGACGACAACCCCCCCGCCGTTGACTGGGTGCGCCAAGCCTACGACTTTGGCCAAGCCCATCCCCAAGCCGGGGCCTACGGCAGCGAAATCCAACCCCTCTACGAGCCTGGGGTCAACCCCCCATGCGGCTTTGAGCGAATTGCGCCGCTGCTGGCGATCATTCAGCGGGGTCCAGAGCCCTTTATCTATACCCATCAGCGAGGGGTGCTGCCCGCCGGGGCCGGGATGGTGATCCGGCGAGCAGCTTGGTTGGCCCATGTGCCCGAGCAGCCCTGCATGGTGGGGGTCAAAGGTCGCTCCCTGGTGGCCAAAGGCGAAGATGTGGAAACCCTCGGCTACATCCGCGATGGCGGCTGGCAGGTGTGGCACAACCCCGCCATGAAAATTGGCCATACCCTCCCCGCCCACCGTTTGCAAGCGAGTTACCTGATCAATCTCTGCCGCTCCGTCGGGTTGAATCGCTTTCCCCTGCGATGGTACGCTATCGCCCCTGGCAAAGACCGGTCATGGTGCTGGCCTACGGGCTCAGTGACCTGTTGCGGCTAGGGCGGTATTTTGGCAACCTCATGGCAGCAGCACTGATGCGGTGGTTCGTGCCTGTGAGGCCACCCTATTGGTGAGCAGCTTACTGAGCCCGTTTTATGCCCTACAAGCTACGTTAACCCTGGGGTGCAAGGCCATGCTTGAGCGCGTTTCTAGATGTGCTTTAAAGCAACCCGGCTTTAAATTTTGAACTTTAAGCCTTGAGCGTAACTACCTATGGTTTAAAGTTCACCGTTGACCCAGGCCCGTAATCGATGCCTAGTTGTAGGAGATAAAGCTCAAGCAACGCCCAAATTCTCTCTTTGATGGTTTCATGCTGCTCACCGGGCATGTGCCGAATCTCCAGAACCCCATCTAAAACGGTCGCAAACCGGGGCGATCGAGCCGTTGCTCGGTGGCCTTGAATTCCCGCCAGGTCATGGCGTCCACCAGGATGGGGGTGTTGGGCTGGTTCAGCGTGGCGGCCATGGTTGCAGGTCAACTCAAGCGATCGCTCGCCTTTGATTCTAGAGGAAGGGTTCCTCAGGGCGTTGCCGCTAAACTAGGGGCACATTGCCGATGTTGTTGCCCTGACGGGATTGAAGACAGAATGATGAGTATTCACAAGCAGATCATCACCAATGAGGCGATGGAGCCGGTTGGGGTGATTATTGATTACCAGGACTGGCAAAAGATCGAGGCGATTTTGGCTGATTATGGGAGTTACAAGATAGCGCTCGGCTCGGTTGCTGAGCCGCAGGCGACTGTCGCTGCGGCTCCTGAAGGGGATGAAGTGCGCCGCAGTCGAGGCGAGGTCATGGCCTTAGCTTTAGCGGGACTTGCCCAACTCCAGGGGTTTCGAGAGGTTGATCCGGTGGCTTGGCAGCGACAGATACGCCAGGACAAGCCGTTGCCAGGGCGAGAGTGATGTTGCTGGATAGCAATATCATTATCTATGCGGCTCTGCCCCAGCGAGAGGGGCTGCGGCAATTTATTGCGGAGCATGGACCTGCGGTGTCGCTGGTCAGTTATGTGGAAACGTTGGGATATCACCGCCTCAATGGAGCGGAACGGCAATTTCTGGTGACTTTTTCGAGGCGGCGGAGATTTTGCCCATTAGTCGTGCGGTGGCCGATCAGGCGATCGCGCTACGCCAAGTCCATCGCATGTCTCTAGGAGATGCGCTGATTGCGGGGACGGCGCTGGTGCATAAGCGGCCTCTCGTCACCCACAACAGCCAGGATTTTGACTGGATCTCGGACCTCGCCATCATTGATCCTATGGCTGCTCTTGAATAAGCGGGGCGGTTGCAGAACTATAAAGTGGCCTTGAATTCTCGCCAGGTCATGGCGTCCACCAGGATGGGGGTGTTGGGCTGGTTCAGCGTGGCGGCTACGGTTGCAGGTCAACTAAAGCGAGCTCACCTTTGATTCTAGAGGAAGGGTTCCTCAGGGCGTTGCCGCTAAACTAGTACTGCTCGGCGGCAATAGCACTACCCTCTGACTCCGTGGCTCCCATGCTCCCCACCCAGGAAGAGTTGGCAAACTTACGCCGCACGATACTAGGAGCACATCGCCGATGTTGTTGCCCTGACGGGATTGAAGACAGAATGATGAGGATTCACAAGCAGATCATCACCTTGGAAGTGACAGACTCGACGGCCAACATCGGCCATGGCCTTAAGAAACAGATTCTGCACCCCTAATGATTTCTGGTTTGACCCCATATTGAGAAAGATGCTACCCCCGTTGCATAAGGAGTACAAAGATGGCTGCTGTTACGTTTGATCTGCCTCCGGAAGTATTTTCAGCTTTAAGAAAATCTCCAGATGAGTTTGTGTTTGATTTGCGTTTAGCCGCTGCTATTTTTGTGACCAAAAAGGTCAGATCTCCCAAGAGAAAGCAGCCCAAGTGGCTGGTCTAGATCGCACTGATTTTTTGATGGCGTTAGCTCGTGAGCAAGTCGAGGCGTTTCAGGTAGATTTTGATGATTTAGCGCGGGAATTGGCCCTTGGCTGAGCTACCGGTAGTCAATGCCTCACCGCTGATCTATTTGAGTAAGGCCAATCTACTGGACCTGCTACGGCTGCTTGCGCCTAAAATTTTAGTCCCTCAAGCTGTAGCTACTGAAATTCAGTAACCGTCCCAGGCATTACGCTGGCTGAGCGAAGTCGAAGCCAAAACCCAACCAGAATGTCCCCTTCGACTCCGCTCAGGGGACAGTTACGAAATTTATCGCAGAGGGCAAGGGGATGTCACCGCTAGAGCCCTTCATGAAACTGCTTGGCTAGAGGTCGTCATGACACCTAATATCCCCTCCATCATTCAGGCATGGGATTTAGGGGAGGGGGAATCGTCGGTTTTGGCTTGGGCGTATGACCATGGCGGAACTGAAGCGATCGTGGATGATCTGGCAGCCCGTCGTTGTGCGGCTACTTTGGAGATCCCGGTGCGGGGAACGTTGGGTTAGTTCTGGTGGCCAAG
>JAAUQE010000269.1 GCA_012032425.1 Leptolyngbya sp. RL_3_1
TGGGCGCGGGTCTCGCTGTCCATGGCCTGCAACACCTTCAGCTCGATCGGCAAGCCGTGGCAGTCCCAGCCAGGAATGTACCGCACCTTGCGGCCCCGCCAGGATTTGGTACTTATTGATGATGTCTTTGAGAATTTTGTTGAGGGCGTGACCGATGTGCAGATCGCCGTTGGCATAGGGGGGGCCATCGTGGAGCACAAAGGGCTCGCCGGGGTTGGTCTCGGCCAGATGCTCGTAAACCTGGTGCTCAGTCCAAAACTGCTGAATCTCTGGTTCCCGCCGGGTGGCATTGGCCCGCATCTCGAAGCTGGTCTTGGGCAGTAGAACGGTGTCTTTGTAGCTTTTGGGGTCTGTCACAGCCGGAGGGTTGGTACGTTTTGCTCAGAGCCCATTATCAGCCACAGCTTCCGTGGGCTCAAGTCTGGGCTCAAGCAAAATCCTAGACGATCGCCCTATCAGTCAGAGCAACTCCCTCAGGTTCGTTAAGGTTAGGGTGTCCTTGTGATTCCGACTTGAGCGCATCCCTATGCAATGGCGAGAGGTTTCAGGCAATTGGCTACTCATTCCCCCCCGGCCCATTGCAATCGTGCATTTTTTGGGGGGAGCGTTTGTGGCCTCTGCCCCCCATATCACCTATCGGCAACTGCTCGAAACCGTCGCCAAGCAGGGCTATTTGGTGGTGGCTACTCCGTTTATCAACACCTTTGACCATCGGGCGATCGCCCAAGAGGTCCACATTACCTTTGACCAAGCCCTGCATTATCTGCAAAGTCGGGTGCTGCAAGGGCGCGATCTGCCGATCTACGGCATCGGCCACAGCATGGGTTGCAAGGTACATTTGCTGCTGAATAGCCTCTATGACGGACGACGGGCGGGCAACCTGCTGATGGCCTTTAACAATTATTCGGCCAAGCGCTCCATTCCCCTGCTCGATCAGGTAATGGCCCTATCCCCCAGCCTCAGGGTGGAGTTTACCCCGTCCCCCGCCGCGACCCTGGGGATCATTCGCGATCGCTACGAGGTGGGCCGCAACCTACTGGTGAAATTTCGGCGGGACGACATTGACCAGACCCGCGCCTTATCCAATGTGCTGTTGCAGAAATTTCCCGAGCGAACTGCGGTACAGATCATGCCGGGGACCCACACCACCCCTTTGGCGCAAGATCCACCCTGGAAACCGGGCAGCAGCTTTAGCGCCTTGGATGCGATGGGGCAGTTTGTGAAGCAAGAGCTGACCCGCGATCTGCGGCAGCTTCAGGACTTGGTGCTGGAATGGCTTGACCCCCGTTTTTCCACCTCGGGTTATCCCAAGTAGCTGGTAATGGAAATCTCTGGGTCACTGGTCCAGTCGGCGGGTTGACTGGGTTGGGCCAGGTCATCCCCAGCATAGAGGTAGGTATGCATCTCGCCCCGGCCCTTGATCGTGATGCAGCCCCTATCTTCAAAGGGGTAGCGGTCCTTGAGATGCTCGTAGGTGTTGGCGCTGATGTGGATGCGATCGGCCACCCCATGGGACTCCATGCGGCTAGCAATATTGACCGCATCGCCCCAGAGGTCGTAGCTGAATTTTTTGATACCGATCACCCCGGCAACGACGGGGCCGGTATTGATGCCAATACGCAGGTGAAAGGGACTGCCATCGGCGCGGCGAAAGGTCTTGATCTCCTGCTGCATCCGAATGGCCAGGGCCAAAATCGCTTCGGCATGGTCGGGGCGACGTTCCGGCAGGCCGCCCACCACCATGTAGGCATCGCCAATGGTTTTGATTTTCTCTAGGCCCATGCTGTCGGCAATGCAGTCAAAGGTCGAGAAAATCCGGTTGAGGATTTGCACCAGCTCGCTGGGGGACATTTCGGCAGACAGGCCGGTAAAGTCCACAATGTCAGCAAATAAAATGGTGGCGGCGTCAAAGCGGGAAGCGATCGCCCCCGTCTCGGCCTTAAGCTGCTCGGCAATGGCCATGGGCAGGATATTGAGCAGCAGCTTTTCGGATTTGGCCTGCTCAGCCTTCAGGGCGGTTTCGGCGGCTTTGCGATCGCTAATCTCCTGATGAATTTGCGCATACATGTCGCAGAAGGCATTGGCCACCTCGCCCAGCTCATCGTTGCGCTGGAGGGAGCGGGTGTAAAAGTTGGGTGGCTGGTCTTGGCTAACCGCTTCCCCCGCCTTACGCAGGTCGTCCCGCAGGTGCAGAATCGGCACAATTAGCAGCCGCTCTAGGACAATCACCGTCACGAAGGTGACAAACACCGCAATGATGATCACCAGGCCGGTGATGCCCAGCACGTATAAGCGCATGTCTCGCTGCACCGAGGTGGCGTCATGGCGCACCATCAAAATGTACTGATCTTGAAAGCGATCGCTGGGCCAAGCCACGTCGTAGCGGCTACCCCCCTGGGTGGTTTGGCGCACCAGTTGCCCTGCCGCCACCGTTTCCCAAGACGCCATGGGAATTTCACCAAAGGAATCAACGAGATTGCCGTCTGCTTCATACAGCGCGACGCCCGCAATCACCGAACCGGGCTTGAGCATCGTCTCAATGGAGTCCACCAAGTCAGCGGGGGCCATGCCACCCATCGAATTGTTCTTGATGGTGAAGAGCACCTCTTGGGAGAGTTCTTCTAAGTCCCGCAGTTTTTCCTGACGGCGGCGGTGGTAGGAGGGCACAAAGATGATCCCCTCAATCACCACCAGGCTCAGGAAAACCCAACCCACAATGCGTCTGGATAAGCGCGATCGCAATAAACCCACGGAGGATTGCAGAAGACTGGCCATAGCGGTTGAAGACTCTCTGGAACTCCATTTCATCCTACTGAAGCGGCCCAACCCCTTCCGGGTAGTGCTACCGAGGATAAGCTAAGCTTTCCCTGAAAATTCGCTGAGCAGCGGGGCTGTCCTCTGAGAGAGGGGCTACCGTCTATACACATCTCATGAACTTGCTTGAAAGGCTGCGTTGTCCCCCCTTTGTCCCCCCAATTCTGGAGGGATACCGGATCTCACAGTCCCCCAGGATATAGCCCAAGGGCATACTCTGCGAGAAGCAAGCTATAAGAAAGGGGGATGTAGGGGGCTAGATCCCTTAGAACAGCCAACCAGAGACTTATGTATAAGCAGTAGGAGAGAGGGGAGATGAGAAAAACTTCAGTTCTCAAAATGGGCTTGGTTTAATTTTGAATTGATAATTTTGAATTCTCCTACAGCCCATTGCCAATCAAAATAAACGGAGCCCAGTAGTACGGATGGCTGTAGCCCACTGCCCTTGGGGTCGCCGCCCCCTCCCGCGCGACCGGTGGGGCACCGGCCCGATGGTCGTAGACCGGTCCCTCAGGACCATCGTCCCCCGTCACGGCTTGCCCCGTAATCAACGCCACCTGCGCCGCCCGCAGCGCTTCCGCTTTGGTCATACCCTGGTCGAGCCCTGCATAGAACCCCGTCATCAGGGCGTGGGTGCCGGGGTCGCTGACCCGCCACAGCGAGGCCATCACCGCCTTTGCCCCCCGCGCCTGGAACTGGTAGCCCAGGCCCAAAATCTGCTCGCCATTATTGTCAAAGCCCCCCAGCCCGGTTTCACAGGCGCTCAGCACCACCAGGTCAATGCCCGATAGCGACCAGGTGCCAATGTCCCGCAGGGTGGGGGCCTCACCATTACCGAAGAGGATGAAGGAGGCCGTCGGATCCCCGGCTAAAAACACCGCATGGGTGGCAAAGTGCAAGACGTTCACGCTGCCCAGCTCTGTGGTCACCGCCGCTACGCTAAAGGCGAGATCGAACAGGGCTTGCAGGTTGGGTAAGGTCGCCTGGAGCTGGCTCACCTCCTCCCCGGCGTAGTAGAGGCCGCGCAACTGCGACTCGCCGACAGTGTGGACGGTGCCTTGGTCGGCGAAAGCCCCGGCCAAAATGCGCGGCTCGGTAGGAGGCTGAGCGGTAAGTTCTTGCAGGCTGGCGGCAGTGATGTGGTTGATGCGGTAGCCCGCTTCCACCAGCCATTGGTCGCCATCGTGGAGGGCGGCGAGGGGCACATAGCGCAGGCTGCTGTCGGGGGCGTAGATCAGGCTGGTCACCCCAGCAGCGGCGAGATCGGCTTCTAGGGGTTCGATCAGCCAGCGGTAGAGCTGCTGGGCTGCTGGCAGCGGGTCTTGGCTGGGATCTTCTAGAACTTGGCGAAAGTCAGTGATGGCGGCGTTGAGGTCCACCCGCCCCACGGGAACGGTGCGGCGCAGGGGCTCGGTGTCGGCGGTGGTGATGATCAGCTCTAGGCGATCGTCGAGGATAAGGGGATAGATTAGGGCGGCGTCGAGGTCGTCGAGCTGGTTGCGGAGGGCAGACAGCTCCTCTAGGCCCACGGTTTGCTGAAGGGTACGGCGACTGAGCCGATCCAGCAGCGCTGCCACATCTTCGCTATCGGCGAAGGTGTTGAACTCAGCGGCGAGGGCCTGCTCTAGGCGAATCAGCTCTTGCAGGCGGGCGGTTTCGTTGGGGGTGAGGTTGGTGCGGGCGTTTTTGGCGGCGAGTTGTGCCCGCTCTTGGCCCAGGGTGATGGCGCGGGTTTGCAGGGTGTTGTAGCGGGCCAAAATTGCTTGCTCAGCTTCGAGGTATTCCACCCCGCTCTCGGTGCGGGCGGTGCGCTGGATGTTGTTGAGGTAGTCGTCCAGCTCTTGTACCTTCAGCAGGTCGAGGACGCGCTGGGCTTCGAGGATGCGATCTTGTTGGAGGAGGAGATCGGCGAGGAGGCGGTAGTCGGAAGCGATCGTGTCGGTGAAGGATTGTTGGAGGTCAGTGCTGAGACCGCGAATGTTGCCTCGGATCTCTTCACGCACATCGACGCTGGCTTTGAGGAAGATGATGGCCAGTTCGGGTTGGCCGCGATCGTTGAGCAGGACGCCGATGTTGCTGAGGAAGAGGGCTTCTTCGGCGCGGGCACCGAGTTGGTTAAAGAGGGCGACGGCTTGGCCGTACTGCTCTAGGGCGTGGTCGGTTTGGCCCAGGTGGCGGTAAGCTTCTCCCAAATTGCCCAGGGCGCGGCCTTCCCCAGGCGCGATCGCCAATCTCGCGGGCAGATCGCCAGGTTCTTTGTCATGGAAGTCAATGGCG
>JAAUQE010000070.1 GCA_012032425.1 Leptolyngbya sp. RL_3_1
TCCCCTCTCCCAAAATTGGGAGAGGGGCTGGGGGTGAGGGCCTCGGCGATTAATAACTGGATCACTTTTATTTAGTCCTCATTCCTTAGCGTGACTCAGGACGTGAAGCCGCTGGGTAGGAGCAAAACCCGGACCGGATCGCCTGCCGCGATCTGAGTCACGCCTACGGGCACAACCCCCAGGGCATTGGTCCCCGCTAGGTTGATCAAATTTCCAGAGCTGTGGCGACCGCCCGCCAAGCTAAATTCGAAACCAGCCTCAGTCACCTGGACCTGTCCCCAAAGATAGGTTTCCCGCTGCCCCCCGGCTCGCAAATCTTGGTGCGATCGCGCCTTCACAAACAGGGGGCTCCATCGGGTCTGTCCCGATAATTTCCGCAGAGCGGGTTCTACAAATCGCCAAAAGCTGACCAAGGCGGAGACGGGGTTCCCTGGTAACCCAAAATAGAGGGTGGGTGAAGGTTGCGTAAACGTCGCGACAGTGAGGGGCTTGCCCGGTTTGATCGCCACGGCCCGAATGTGCAATGTGGCACCGAGTTCCGTCAGAATGCGATCCACATAGTCGTAGTCTCCCACCGAGACCCCACCGGAAGACAGCACCAGATCAGCTTGGTCGAGGGCAGCCGCGATCGCCTCCCGCAGCGCCTCAGGCTGATCCGGCACAATTCCCATGGGAATGGCCTCGGCTCCCGCCTGCTGCACCAAGGTCACCAGAGCGTACTGGTTGGAATCTACAATTTGACCGGGCTGGAGGGGGCGATCGGGGGTGACCAATTCATCCCCAGTGGAAAGAATCGCCACCCGAGGACGTCGGTAGACCGGCACCAAGGGGCATTGGGCCGCAGCCAGTACCGCAATTTCAGGTGCCTGTAGCACCGTCCCGGCGAAGAGGAGGGGTTCCCCGGCCCGATGAAAGCTGGCGCGATGGCGGACAAAAGCTTGGGGTTGGGGAGCCTCCAGAATCTGAACCTGATCATCCCGCCGCTGGGTGATCTCTTGGATGACGATGGTATCGGCCCCCTCCGGCATCATCGAACCGGTCAAAATCCGAGCCGCTTGCCCCGCAGCTACCGCTTGCTGAGGCCGCTTACCGGCTGGGATCTCCTCAATCACCGTCAGGGCCACGGTCGCCGTCGCCGTCGCCCCCTGCACATCCGCAAACCGGACGGCGTAGCCATCCATGGCGGAGTTATCCCAGTGGGGAAAGTCGAGGGGGCTGAGCACGGTATCCGCTAAAATCCGGTCCCTGGCCTCAGCAAGGGTGACGGTCTCGCGATCGCGCGCTCCATCAAAGGGCGTGATCAAGTCCAGAATCTGGGCTTCAGCAACGTCGGCAGGCACCATGGCGGGATCAGGGGATTGGGAAAGCTGGGCTCTCCTACTGTAGTCCCTGGGGCTGCCGCTCCTCATCCCTATTCCCTCATCCCTATTCCCTAATTCCCTAAACCAGGAGACCAAGGGGGAATCTTGGGCGGCAGCAGGCAATTTTGGTGACGGGGACACACAGTTGCACGTGGCAAGGCCATTGGGGCTGACGAATCCAGGCGCGATCGCCCTGGCAACCCATCACCAAAAAAGCCGGAATATGGGTGGGTTGAGACTTTAAACGAATGGAGACTCCGGGACGCAAGGTCAAGGCGGGCATAAACACCTCTACGGTTCAACCATGGCCAAATCGTAACACCCTAATAGTTCATTTGTATTATTACGAAGATCCTTTATCTGCCTTTCCTGACTTCGGGGTTGTCGGCGGCCTCCATGGCAGATTGTCAGGCTGCTGCTCTGGTCAATCCAGTTCTCCAGGGCACCATGCTTGCTGCTTTTTGTCAGACTGTCCCCGACCCATTGATGCGACGATTATTCATGTCGCCTCTGTCCCTTTTCGCCTTCCCATCTCCTGTCGCAGCTTTTAGCATCAAGAAAACGCCATTGCTCCTCCACCATGCCCCCGGTTAAACTCTCTTCCGAACTTGCCGCTACGCTGCACCAGCGCCGTCGCCGTCTGGCTAGCCAGATTAATTTCCCGGTGGTGTTGTGGTCGGGGCAGCCCTCAGGCCCGCAATTTCCCCGCGAATACCTATCGGTTTCGAGCCAACAGCCATTTTCTCTACTTTGCCGGTCTGCCCCTGGTGAATGCCGCCATTCGCTTGGAGGGCGATCGCCTCACCTTATTCATGGACGAAGCGCCGGTGGAGGCCGCCTTGTGGCACGGCCCTACCCCCAGCCGCGCCAGTCTGGCCGCCGCCATGGGGGCCAATGCCGCCTACCCGATGGCAGAACTGCCCCAGTTCACCGCTGGGGTGGCGACGGTAGCGGTGCAAGACACCACCACGGCGGCAGAGCAACTGCATCTGCGGGACGCCATCGAGCCCGGTCGAGACAAGGCCCTGGCCGAGGCGATTATTGCCCTGCGTCTCTGCCATGATGGAGCGGCGATCGCCGAAATCCGTCGCGCCGCAGCGGTCTCGGTCCAGGCCCACCGGGCGGGGATGGCGGCGACCCCCCAGGCGCGCACTGAGGCCCAGGTGCGAGCCGCCATGGAGCAGGTGATCATGGCAGCAAATATGCCCTGCGCCTACAACAGCATTGTCACCGTCCACGGCGAGGTGCTGCACAACGAGCAGTATCACCATGCCCTCCAGCCGGGGCAACTGCTGCTCGCCGATGTGGGGGCCGAAGCCCCCTCCGGTTGGGCCTCAGATATTACCCGCACCTGGCCCGTCTCAGGGCAATTTTCAGCCACTCAGCGGGCGATTTACGAGGTGGTGCTGGCCGCCCACGATGCTTGTATTGCGGCGGCGGCCCCTGGCGTCGAGTACCGCAACCTGCACCTATTGGCCTGCCGGGAGCTGGCGGCAGGGTTAGTAGACCTCGGCATTCTCAAGGGCAACCGGAGGATCTGGTGGCTCAAGATGCCCACGCTCTGTTTTTCCCCCATGGGGTGGGCCATCTCTTGGGGTTAGACGTGCATGATATGGAAGATCTGGGGGATCTGGCTGGGTATGCTCCCGGACGCCAGCGTAGCGATCGCTTCGGGCTGAATTTTTTGCGTCTAGATCGCCCCTTGCAACCCGGTATGGCCGTCACCATCGAGCCGGGATTTTACCAAGTCCCAGGCATTTTGAATGACCCCAACCGCCGCGCCCGCTATGGCGACTGCGTGGATTGGGACCGGCTGGCTGAGTTTGCCGATGTTCCTGGCATTCGCATTGAGGATGATCTGCTGATTACCGCGACGGGATGCGAAGTTTTGACCGCCGCCCTTACCCACATCGGCGGCGGCGATCGCCGCCGCAGTAAGCTGATTAAAGCCTTAGGGATCCGCAATCAAAAAACACACCAAGCACAAAAGTTTCTGGGGTAGGGGCGCAAGGCGTTGCGCCCTGGTGAAGCGGTACGCTATTTACCCGCTTGTCCCTTAGCCTTGAACAAGGGGCTTAAGCCCCTTGCCTCGGGTTTGTAAGGGTTGGGTTAATTCCGCCCTTGAGGACTAGGGAAAGGGCAGCATTTACCATGGGCCACAGCTTAGTGTAGAAAATACACAAACTCAGAAAAGAGGTTATCCTAGGGGCGTCTCCCTTGTTCTTTGCTGTCCGCCGCCATGACCACCGCCGCCTTGCCCGCCTTCTACAATCCGGACCGTTTGCTAGAGGTCTACCGGGTGCCCTATCAAGAACGCACCGCTCAGGCACAGGCTTGGGCCGCCGCCCACCAGATCACCCCAGCCCACCGCGATGTCCACCGGATTGCGCTGCTGCTGATTGACGTACAAAACACCTTTTGCCTACCGGACTTTGAGCTGTTTGTGGGGGGACGCTCGGGGCTGGGGGCGGTGACCGATAACCAGCGGCTCTGTCGATTTATCTATGAAAATCTAGGACAGATCACGACGATTATCCCCACCCTCGACACCCACACGGCGGCACAGATTTTCCACCCGCTGTTTTGGGTGGATGAAGCGGGCAACTCCCCCGCGCCGATGACGATGATCAGCTATGACGAGGTGATGGCCGGCAAATGGCGAGTGAATCCCGCGATCGCCCCCCTCCTCGGGGCTGACGATCTGCCAGCCGATGATCTACCCGCCTTTGCCCAGCACTACACCCAGCAGCTGAGCGCGGCGGGCAAATATCCCCTGACGATTTGGCCCTATCACTCCATGGTAGGGGGCATTGGCCATGCTCTGGTGTCCGCAGTGGAGGAGGCTTGCTTTGTCCATGCCATTGCCCGCAACAGCCCCACCCGCTACGAACTCAAGGGCAGCAACCCGTTGACGGAGAATTACTCGGTGTTGCGACCGGAGGTGATGGCGGATGCGGCGGGGGGGGCGATCGCCCAGAAGAACCAGGCCCTGGTTGAAGCGCTGCTGGACTTTGATGCGGTGATTGTGGCGGGGCAGGCCAAGAGCCACTGTGTGGCCTGGACCATGGCGGATCTACTGACGGAGATCCAGGCCCGCGATCCGCAGTTGGCCCGCAAGGTGTATTTGCTGGAAGACTGCTCGTCGCCGGTGGTGGTACCAGGGGTGGTGGACTTTACGGAGCAGGCGGATGCGGCCTATGACCGATTTGCGGCGGCGGGGATGCATCGGGTGACGACGGCTCAGCCCTTGGCGGATTGGCCAGGGTTGGGGGAGGGACTATGTTGAGAGTCGTATCAATCAGCACTCTAACGAAATCACATAAAAGGCTCTACGGCAGCGCCTAAAGCCCGGTATCGTTACCGGTACGCATTCAATCCGGAACGATGATGGCCACTATAAGAGAACGGCGACAACCCAAGGTCGAGCGGCACTGAGCGTAATAGCGGCTGGATACACAGGTCGGCAGTTCGCCCACCGCGTTGCGTCAGCTCAAGCACCGGATGGAAGCGGCCATCAGTGACTATGCTAGGAACCAAGTTGATACCCAAAGTGAGTCCTCTTTAACGCTGTATCAAGGGTCAATATTATGCGTGAGGTCGTTCTCCAGACCCATGATTCGCCTCTAACAGCCCTGATTCCACCATCAGCTTGGGCCAGACAAACAGGAAGAATGTCATCCAAGCCCCTAAAGGCAAGGCAACCAGTCCCGTCAGCCAATACCGATGAAAGACCAGCCAACTGGCAAGAATGGTACCGCAACCGGTCAGGGCTATCGACCAGGGCTGGCACCACCAGGGTTTGTACTGCCAAGGGCTCGGAGGGGGCGGGGTTTGCATGGGTTGCTTCTAGATGGGAAAGGCCGCGTGAAGGCAGCCTTAAAGGCTGCCTTAATAGTAGACCCGCCCCCAGCTAATGCTGAGGGCGGGTCTGAGCGTCGGGAGCAAGTCAGGGTGAAAAAGCTAAGCCCGGTCGAAGGCTAGTTATTACAACCGGCAGCCACGTCCAGGGGCCAAGTCCCGATTTGAGTGCGAATGCTATCCCCTTGATATAACGCATCTAAATGGAAGTAGTGAACCCCAAAGCGGTTGGGGTTACGGACTTTATCGATCACCACCATAAAGCTGGTGCTTTCGGGGATGGCGTCTTCAAAGTAAATTTCAATCGTGTTGTCTTCCGTATCCACGATGATTTCGCTGGTGGGAATCACCTCGCCGCCCCGGCCTGTGCCTTCCCGGACTTCGATTTCAGCGTTATCAAAATGCCCACTGTTATCTTCAAAGGCTTGGGGATAAATGATCTCTAGCTCTAGCACTTCCCGCTCGGAGAGGACGGCGGGTGTGACCTTGAGAAAATAACGAGCTCGAGTGCTGCGGCGCTCGTTGTTGTCGATGGCATAACCCAAGCGAATTTCAGAGTCAACCCCACCAAAGAGGTTAAACCCGGCGGTGGTGGTACACCGTTGCGCGAGGGCAGGCTGGGTGACGGGGGCGATCGCGCCACTGGCTAGCATCACCCCTGATAGGGCCGCAACACTGACAACAGCCCGCTTCATCTGTGCTCTTAATCCCATTACCTTAAACCTCCCTGCCTGTGGCAGTTTTCATCAAACATGTTTTGACGGATTACCTGACTGTGTGACGGATGCTACGTCTCAAAAGTGCCTTGCCGAATCATCCTGGCCAACTCAATCCTGGCCGGGATGATTTTGTCAGCGGCTCCTGCATTCCTAAGCTGCGAATACTATACGATTCGACATCCTAACATTCCATATGCTTGTACCGGTTGCTGATGAGGCACAGTCATCGGTCGCAGCCTGGGGGAGTCGGGACATGGGGCGCTGGGCGGGGGCATCCCATTGCTGGCCCGCCATCCCCAGTTGCCATCACGCTGATAGAACCGCTAGCGTGACCGCAGGTGATTGACCCCGCATCTTTATCCAAATCACAACCCAAATACCAATATGGATCGCGCCCTCGCCCTCGCTTTATCCTTTGTGGCGCTGCTGGTTTCAGTACAGCAGGGGCTGCCGATTCTTTATCCCTTAATGGGCGCTTTAGCCTTGATGACCGGCGTCTATCGCTGCCGTGGGGTCCGCTGCGGCGGCTGGGAGGACTGATGCGGCAAGGGATGCGGCAGTCGGTGGGGGTCCTGAGCATTTTGCTGCTGATTGGCTTGGTCGTAGCCAGTTGGCTGATGGCGGGGACGGTGCCGGCGCTGGTGTATTACGGTTTGCAGTTGATCCATCCCCGTTGGTTTCTGGTGTCGGCGTTTTTGCTGACGGGGCTGGTGTCGGTCCTGCTAGGCACCGCCTTTGGCAGTGCAGGCACCATTGGGCTGGCCCTGATGATTATGGCGCGGGGGGCAGGGGTCGATGAGCATTGGGCGGCGGGGGCGATTATTTCGGGGGCGTATGTGGGCGATCGCTGCTCTCCCATGTCGTCGAGCGCCCACTTGGTGGCGACCCTGACCAGCACCGACATTTATCAAAACCTCCGGCAGATGGTGATCACGGGCTGGGGGGCCTTGCTGCTGTCGGTGGGAATCTACACCCTGGCCTCCTTGAGACATCCCTTATCTGTCGTGGATAACCCGCTGATCGACCAGATCCCAACCGCTTTCTCGGTCCACCCGGTTACCTTGCTACCGGCGGCGGTGTTGGTGGCCTTGACCCTGCTGCGGGTGCCCGTGTGGCTCACCTTGGGGCTGAGTCTGGGGAGCGCGATCGCTCTGGCTTGGATGATCCAAGCCCAGCCTCCGCTGCGAGTGCTCCAAACCTTAATCCTGGGGCTGCACCTGCCCAGCGACCATCCCCTCAGCGACATCTTTCAGGGGGGCGGGCTACTGGCCATGGGGCGGGTCTGCGCGATCGTGGCGGTCTCCACTGCTTTAGCGGGACTGCTGTCAGGGATGGGGACTTTCCGGCCCTTGAGCCAGGGGCTGTCGCGGTGGTCGGGTCAGCGCGGCCTATTTGGCAGCATGGTGGTGACCGGTGCTTTGACCAGCGCCTTTGGCTGCACTCAGACCATTGCCATCCTGCTGACGCAGCAAATTGCGCTGCCTCTCTATCACCGCACCCAGGTTCGGCCAGAACAACTGGCGGTGGATATTGAGAATTCGGCGGTGGTGCTGGCACCGCTGGTGCCCTGGAACATTGCCGGTCTAGTTCCAGCGACAGTGCTCTTAACCGACGCGGGCTGGATTCCCTACGGCGTTTATCTCTATTTACTGCCCCTACTGAACTGGCTTTGGCGACGACCCATCCGCCAGACTCCCATGGAGAAATCCATAGAAGCTTGCTCCCAACCCTCCCCTTCGGCTACACTCTCCCCTTAGTGGAGAATAAAATCTCCCTCTGGGGGAGATTATGGCGGAAAAACTGTGCTGAGAGGAATCGGTAATGAAACGAATTTGGGCGATTGCGACTGGTATCGTACTGGCGCTGATGGTGTTTGTACCGTCGGCTTGGGCTGGAGATGTGGATGGGGCGCAGATTTTTACCAATAACTGTGCCGCCTGCCATCTGGGCGGCGGCAACGTGATCAATGGGGCCAAGACTTTGAAAATGGCTGACCTGACCGCTAACGGCAAAGACACGGTTGAGGCGATTCAAACCCAGGTCACGAATGGAAATGGAGCGATGCCTGCCTTTGGCGGACGCTTGACTGAGTCCGAAATTGAAGCAGTGGCCAATTACGTATTGGCCCAAGCCGATAGTGGCTGGTAGGGTTGTGACCTGGGCGATCGCCCTACTGCTTGCGGTAGGGATCACCCTCAATGGCTCTGCTCCGGCTTGGGCAGGGCCATTTGAGCTGGGGATTAGGGCTGTTGAGCACCAAGACTATGGGGCAGCGGTGCAGGCGTTTACTACGGCGATCGCTCAAGATGATCACGCCAGTGCGGCCTATGGCAATCGCTGCTTGATCCAGCTCTGGGGCAGTCAACTGACCCAGCGATCGCCGACTGCACGGCAGCAGTTCGACTTAACCCCGACGCGCCTCAAGCCTATCTAAATCGGGGGCTGGCCCATTACCGACTGGGGCGATATGACGCGGCCCAAGCAGATTTTAGTCACCACTTACAACATTGGCCCCAGGATGGGCTGGCTTACTACAATCGGGGCCTAGCCGCGATGGCGCTGGGGGATACAGCAGGGGCGATCGCCGATTATCAGCAGGCGTTGAGCCTGGGCAAAGCGGTACCCGATGAGACTCAGGCCAATATCTACAACGACCTCGGTGTGGCCTACCTGGCCCAGGCTCAACCCGTGGTGGCGGTGGCCTATTTAGATCAGGCCATCTTCTTAAATCATGACGACCCTCGGGCCTATTTCAACCACGGCTGTGCTTGTCACCACCGGGGGGACAACTTGACGGCTCTAGCCAGCTTTGAGCAGGCTTTGGCCCTCGACCCCACCCATGCAGAAACCTATCTCAACCGCGCCATGGTCCGGGGCGAGTTGGGCGATCAGCGCGGCGCTATGACCGATCTACAGCAGGCTCAAACTTATTTTCAGCAGCGGGGTGATCAGCGTGGCAGCAATCAAGCGCGATCGCTGTTGATGCAGTGGCAGCGGCAGTCCATTGCGATCGGGTAGGGCTCGGAGCCGATCGCAGATATCGGCCCGCCAAATCAATCACGCAAGTTAATTACAAATGAGGAATGTCATGAAAAATCCACGCAGGCCATCGTCCTGATGACGGCGATCGCGGTAACAGCAGCCTTTGGGATGGTACGCCATACCCAAGCAGATCCAGGTCATGGTCACGGGGCACCTGCCGCAGAGGCGGTGCCAGCAGAGGGCCATGGCGAGCCCGGTGGGCACCCCAGTGGCGAACACGACGGCGAAACCGGCCATGGTCATCACGGCACCATTGAAGTCCCGGTAGAGCAGCCGGTGCCGACGGTAACCCTGACCGTCCATCCCGATCCCGTGAGGGGCTGGAATCTAGAGGTGCAGACTGAGCACTGGGTATTTGCCCCAGAGCAGGTCAACCAATCAAGCCTGACCACAGAGGGGCACGCCCATCTCTATATCAACGGGGAACAGGTGACGCGCCTTTACAGCACCTGGTCTTATCTACCCAGCTTGCCATCGGGGGAGCATCTGCTCACGGTAGGGTTGAATGCTAACGGTCACGAGGGCCTCACCCACAACAGCGCGCCGATCGAGGCCACGGTGACCGTGGTGGTCCCGTAGGCGGTCACAGTTCGGTCAATTAAACCACATCCAGCCTAAGTTTTGCCGTAGGGCAAACTGCGGGTTTGGATGTGGCCAGGGTTTAGTTCCAAATGTCAGGGTTGGCAAAATCTCCGTGGGGAGTAGCATAGCCCGTGGTCAAACTCACCCAGGCCAGCCCCTCGGCAGTACCAACCCACACTTTATTACCCACCCCAGGCGCTAGAGAGAGCACTCGCCCAGAGGGCAGACCTCGCACCTGCCCCAGGGAAGCGCCATTGTAGGGATTAATCTTGTGGAGCGTATCCTGGGTGCCCACCCACAGGGCACGGCTACTGTCGAAGCCGAGAGAAATCACGTTCTGCCGCTGCATGATCCCAACAGTACGCACTAAGCTCCCAGTTTGCGGATCGACAACCAATAGGGCATCTGGGGTACCCACCCACAGTTGGCCATGGGGACCGAGGGTAATGGCCTGCACCGCCTGTCCAGGGAGACCCTGCACGCGACGCATGGGGTAGGCATTAGCCGTATTCACTTGCACCAAGCCATCTAAGGTACCCACCCAGAGATGACCATTGTTGTCGAGGGCTAAGGCATTGGCACTCACCCCAGGCAAGTACTGGAGGGTGGTCATCAGCAGGCCCTCGTCGGGGCTAATCATCGCCAAGCCGCGATCGGTGCCCACCCAGAGAAAGCCTCGGGTATCAATCAGTAAATCCAATACGCGGTTGGAGGGCAAGGCGTAGTTTTGGGCCGTGACCGTATTCGTGCGCGGATCAACCCGCACCAAGCCGTTGTAGGTGCCCACCCAGATGCGACCGACCCGATCTTGGGTAAGGGCCTCAATGGTCCGACCAGGGATCGGAATCCGTGCCTGTACCTGGCCGGTTTCTGGATCAATCCGTACCACTTCCCCCTGCCAAGTGCCGACCCAGAGACTGCCGGTATAGTCGGCTTGCAGGGTCGGAATCCGGTAGTCAATGATGGGCCGTTCTGCTGGGGGGCGCTCTGACGGTAAAGGATCGGCGTTGTTGGGGGCAGCTCTGGGGTGTAGACGCGATCGCCTTGAAGGACCGGTCTTTGGGCCTGGGCCGTGATTTCTCTGAATTGTCCCTGGGGGACAACCTGGGGCTCTGCTGGCGGCTGCTTAGAGGCGCGTGCCGATATCTCGTCTTCAGCGATCGCCCCAGTCGCGGCTACTGCGACCGGTCCCAGATGGAGTCCCGCCAGCAATAGTCCGATCCCCACCCAATTCATACGTCTCATTTGCGCTTTACTCCATGACCCCTTCCACGACCCCTCAACGGGTCCCACACCCTGCGCGTTTCTCAGCGGCCCGCACGTCTCACATGGTAGCCGCCAAGCCGACCTTTGGGACGCCAACTTAGACGCTTGCCAATGACGATCGCCCCTTCCTCTCGACAATTTCTGTGCAGGTCAAATCCCTACGACGCCATCCTGGAAACAGGGAATTACTGTTGGTCAGATAAAAATGCTTGAGGCTTAATTTTTGCCCCCTAATAGCAGTTACATAAAGAGATAGTGCTCAATGGTGCGACATGGGCACACATTAATCTTGTTTATGAATGTATACAGAACTTCCGAAACCAAACTTATCTAATGGCTGATAGTATTCTTAAGGGCGTGGGGTATTACAGGAGACCCACGATCCAGTACGGAAGTCCGTTTCAGACGTTGTTCTGAGCGGTTTGCAAGTACTTTTTCTAAGCACCACCTGCTTGTGTGGCGGGTTTTAACAGCTCTGTTCTACGGGTGATCTCTGAGAGATCCTGCACCAGTTAATGGGGGCAAGAAAGGTGGTGTCTGTTTACGGATTGATACAGGATCAGGAAAGGGAGATATGTCTTACTCTCAGGCAACGACTCAGTCAAAATCTGGATACCAGGCCGGGGTTCAGGATTACAAACTGACCTATTACACTCCGGATTACACGCCTAAAGATACCGATATCTTGGCGGCTTTCCGGATGACGCCGCAGCCCGGCGTGCCGCCCGAGGAATGTGCCGCAGCGGTGGCCGCAGAATCCTCCACCGGTACTTGGACCACGGTGTGGACCGATTTGCTGACCGATATGGATCGCTACAAGGGCCGCTGTTACGACCTTGAGCCCGTCCCCGGTGAAGATAATCAGTACATTGCCTACGTCGCCTATCCTCTGGATTTGTTTGAGGAAGGCTCGGTCACCAACTTGCTGACCTCTCTAGTAGGTAACGTATTTGGCTTTAAAGCCTTGCGGGCGCTGCGCCTAGAGGACTTGCGGGTTCCTGTTGCCTACCTCAAGACCTTCCAGGGGCCTCCCCACGGGATTCAGGTAGAGCGCGATCGCATTAACAAGTACGGGCGTCCCCTGCTGGGTTGCACCATTAAGCCCAAGCTCGGTTTGTCAGCGAAGAACTACGGTCGGGCCGTATATGAATGTCTGCGCGGTGGATTGGACTTCACCAAGGACGACGAGAACATCAACTCTCAGCCCTTCCAGCGCTGGCGCGATCGCTTCTTGTTTGTGGCGGATGCGATCCACAAGTCCCAGCAGAAACCGGCGAAATCAAGGGTCACTACCTCAATGTGACCGCTGCCACCTGCGAAGAAATGCTGAAGCGGGCTGAGTACGCTAAAGAACTCAACATGCCCATCGTCATGCACGATTTCCTCACTGGGGGCTTTACCGCGAACACTACCCTGTCTCACTGGTGCCGCGACAATGGCGTACTCCTGCACATTCACCGCGCCATGCACGCTGTGATTGACCGTCAGAAGAACCATGGTATTCACTTCCGGGTGCTGGGCAAGTGCCTACGCATGTCCGGTGGTGACCACATTCACACCGGTACCGTTGTCGGCAGACTCGGAAGGCGATCGGGCTGGCACTCTGGGCTTTGTTGACCTGCTGCGCGAAAACTACATCGAGCAAGATAAGTCTCGCGGTATTTACTTCACCCAAGACTGGGCTTCCATGGGTGGTGTGATGGCCGTGGCTTCCGGTGGTATTCACGTCTGGCACATGCCTGCCCTCGTGGAAATCTTCGGCGATGACTCGGTTCTGCAATTTGGTGGGGGTACCTTGGGTCACCCCTGGGGTAACGCGCCTGGTGCAACCGCTAACCGTGTGGCTTTGGAAGCTTGCGTTCAAGCCCGTAACGAAGGCCGTGATTTGGCTCGCGAAGGTGGCGACATCATTCGTGAAGCCTGTAAGTGGTCTCCTGAACTGGCCGCAGCTTGTGAACTCTGGAAAGAGATCAAGTTCGAGTTTGACACCGTTGACACCATCTAATTCTGCTGGAAAGCACTTCGGTGCTGCTTTGGGGTCGGTTTGGGTTGGGTAGCCCGCGCCAGCAGATGCTTGAAATGATTTGAAAATTTTGAGAATGCTGCATAAGTTGCTGAATTTTTAAGCCCTTTGGGTTTGAATCAGGGCTACTTAACACCCACGGGCGCGGTCTACTTCAACCGTTCGCGAGACGCTGATGGATTTAAAGCAACCCGCTAAGGATGCGGCTAGGGTACTGACTAGCTATCTCACCTATCAGGCAGTGAAAACTGTGCTGAATCAGCTGAAGGAAACCAATCCGGCCCGGGCCTATTGGCTAAACAACTTTTCCACCAAGGAAGCCCTTCAGGATGGTGAAACCTACCTGAGTAGTCTCCTTAAAGAAAATGTTGAGCTAGCGATGCGTATTATGCTCGTCCGGCAAGATATTGCAGAAGGGATCTGTGAGTTTTTGCCAGAAATGGTCATAACGGGCATCCAGCAAGCCAATATCGAACACCGTCGCCAGCATTTAGAGCGGATCACCCAGCTAGGTGATGGAGAGCATGCTTTGGAGTCTGAACTGCCTGGAGATGCTGACGTTGCTCAGAAGCCAGCGATCGACTCGGACTGCTTTCCTGAACAAGCCTAACTTTGCGGACATGAACGCGGACATTAACGTGGTTATGTCTGCCTATCCATTCAGTTCAAGTATTCAGCCCCAGTGTTGTCGGTTGAATGTCGATCGTAGATTTAGTTAATCCAGCGAGGAACCATGAAAACTCTGCCAAAAGAGCGTCGTTACGAAACTCTGTCTTATCTGCCCCCCCTAACGGATGCTCAAATTGAGCGGCAGATTGCTTACATCCTCAAGATGGGCTATTTCCCAGCCGTGGAATTCAATGAGACCTCTGATCCTGAGGTCTACTATTGGACCATGTGGAAGCTGCCGTTGTTCAACGCCAACACCACCTCTGAAGTCCTGAGCGAAGTGCAAGCTTGCCGCTCTGAGTACTCCAATTGCTACATCCGGGTTGTGGGTTTTGACAACGTTAAGCAGTGCCAAATCACCAGCTTTATCGTTCATAAGCCCGGTAGCAACTCTGGCTCTTACCGGTACTAATTCTAAGAAACAGGCGTTGCCATTAACGGCTGTTTAAGATTTCACCGAAGAAGCGACGTTGCTTCTTCGTGTTTTGGGTTTAAGATTTCACCGAAGCAGCAGCCGTTTCTAGCTTCCTTTCCCCTTAAGCACCCTTGCTCTCAGAAATAGTGCCCGCACATAAGTTAGGTGCCAGTATCCACAGGATGCAACCGACGGGATTGATCAGGAGGAACGGGTTTATCCACGGTGAGTCTATTCTGCCTGGTTTTTGAAGTTGGTGGGGCCGTTGTAGCCCGAAATCTGCGCCAGCCTCTCTAAGGATTGCACGCCCGCATAAAGTTGACCCTTGATTTCCCAGGTGGGGTAGCTGGCCACCCCGACAGTCTGACAGATGGCCGTTTGGGCGTTTTGACCCTCAGCGTCGCATTCCACATAGGGCACCTTGGCAAAGGCTTCTTTGCCAAAGAGCACCTGCTGGGCATGGCAGTGGGGGCACCACCAAGCCCCATATTTTTTGGCCCCGATGCTGGCGAGATGCTCGGCTAGGGCGATTTCGGCTTCCCCGGATGTAGTCGTGATCGGGGGCGGCACTTCACCCAAGGCGGCGGCATTAGGACCGGGGGGAAAAGAGCAGGCGGCTAACACCGTCAGACTGGCGGCGGCGGTGGTTAAGGTCAAAAAGCGGCGACGCTGGGGGTTGAATCGCGGCATCATCAAATTCAAAAAGGCCATGCTAAATCGGCTCCAGGGTTTGGGCGAGGGTTTGCAAATCGGTCAACGGTAGCTCTGCCGCCAGGGCATAAAGGTGGTCTTGGTCTCGCCAAAGAATCAAGTTAACGGTGTGGTGTTTTAAGGTGACGTAGGTGCCGGATAGCTCCGGGAACTGGTCGCCCTTGAGGTTGACGCGATAGACCGAAACGGTTTGATTGTTAGACAGTTGATAGGTGAGCCGCACCCCCTGAGCGTCGCCAAACTGGCAGGGGCTGCCCCCCAGCAGTTGGGCTTGGGCAGCGGTTAAAGCGGGGAGTGGAATCTGTTCCAATTGCGCCGATAGGGCGTCTAGATCAGTGGCAGCAACATCGACGGGGCCTTGGGATCGCACTAAGGAACCAGTGTGGTCTTGCACCAGTTGCAGTAATCCCGACCATTGCTGATTCAGCAAAGATTCGGTTGGGGTGAGGGTGATGGCCAGAGCGGTGCTGGCGCTGTCGGCCATGGCCTGCTCGACAAACTGCTCAGCGGTGGCCAACTGCGCCTGCAAGGTCACGACACGATAGCCCAGCCAGAGGCTAAAGCTGCCCGTGACCACGGCGACAGCAGCGGCCATTCGCATCAGCAGGGGGATTTGGGAGACAGCCGTACTGGGGGCTGAACCGATGGCTGAACCGGGGCTGGGATCAGTGCTGGGATCGGATTGCTGACGGTGGTAACGTTGCTCAGCAGCCGCGATCGCACCCGACGATCAGGGCACTGGGGCGGCAAACCATAGGGCAGCATTGCCAGGGTATCTTGCAGCGCCGCTACGGTTTGAGCCAGTTCGGGCTGGGTCTCCAAGAGCTGTTTGAACTGGGCCATCTCTTCGGAGCTGAGGTCTCCCAGGACGTACCCAGCCGCGAGGGCCTGTAACTCGTCGGGAAGTGGAGCGGTCATCAGGGCTGCTCCTGGCTGAATGGATCTTCGCTGAGCGGGCCTTGGAGGTGCGATCGCAACCGCAGTAGCCCCCGCCTTGCCCAGCTTTTGACCGTTCCTAGGGGGACGCCCAACTGATCGGCAATTTCAACCTGGGACTGCCCCTGGTAATAGCTCAGCTCTAGCACCTGACGCTGTTGCTGCGTGAGGTGATCGAGGGCGGCGCGCACGAGGGTATGGCGCTCTTGTTGGCTGGCATGATCCATGGGTCCGGGCTCCGGAGCGTGGGGTTGATGGTGCCACTGATGCAGGTACTTATGGCGGGTGGTCTGGGCTCTGAGGCGATCAATCGCCCGCGATCGGGTCAGCAGACTGAGATAGCTACTGAGGGAGCCCCGATCAGGGTCATAGGTGCGGCGATTCATCAGGGTCAAGAACACATCTTGGGTGAGGTCTTCGGCACTGGCGACATCCTTGAGGCTGCGCAGGGCAATGGTGTAAACCAAGTTTGAGTAGCGGTCATACAGGGCTCCCATAGCGTCTAAATCCCCCTGCCAGAGCCGTTTGACTAGGGGGGTATCGGCGGTGGGATGGGCCACAGGCGCAAGGGATGAGGACATAATACGGGCAGCAGATCGCAAGTTGGCGTCTTTGTAGGTGTACGCCTGACCTGCTGATATGGATGGCAGCAGCCCACGACTTGTCCCCCCCCTCTCCCCTTTCCCCAAGGCGGGATTAAAAGTGCTGGAAGCAG
>JAAUQE010000270.1 GCA_012032425.1 Leptolyngbya sp. RL_3_1
CCCCCCCGGCTCCTCCCGCCGCTGCCCCGGCTGCCTCAACTGCCCCAACTCCCGTTGCCTCACCACCCTCCGCCACTCCGGTGTCGCCAGCGTCGCCAGCCCCTGAACCAGCCGCCCCTGATTGGACCTCTGAAACGGATTTGGATCGGGCCGTTAAGAGTTTTGCCGAGTTTTTTAACGGTCAAATCGTTGATCTCGATGACGATGACAGCTTGGGCAGTCCGCCGCCGCCGGGAGAGGCCGCTGCCGATCGCCCTCAGCCGGGGACGACGGGGCTACGGGATGTGCCCTTTTAGCCCTGCCAGATCTCCGCATGGGGATGAAGGAGCGCTACCAAACGTTTTCAATCACATTCATTGCTTTTAAATAAGCCGGGGTGTTGTCTGGCTCCTCGGCATCATCAAGGAAGCTGTCGTCATTAATCGTTTTGCGGGCATTGTCTGCGATCACGGCGTTGGCAATAAAATCTAGCGCCTCTGGCTTATCCAGATTTTGGAGCGCCTCTGCGTACTTGCGGCTATGGGTGGGGCGCACCGATTCCTGGCAATAGTTAGACAGTTGGCGGCTCTCGGTCATGACTGAAAAGGCGAGCTCTTTCGTTGCAGACTTACCGTACAGCAGCATGTACAGCAGATTTACCATGGATGCATCATGCACTTGAATTTTGTATTTCCGCACAATTTGGGGCCAGTAGCGCAGGGCTTTGAGCCCCTCCAGTCCCCCTTTCCGTAGCCCCTCTGCTTCGCACCAGGTTCTAGCTCCTCCATCCCTTTAGGAGCCCGTTGGTGGTGTCGCATCCCTTCTGCCAAGACTTGTCCGGCTTGAAAGTTACGGGTCGGACGACCAGAAACCGGCATCATCATGCTGCCCCGCACGTCCGCCACCATGGCGGTGAGCTGGGCAAAGGTGTGATCCCGCACTTTTTCCATGTCGCCCCCCCGACTGAGGGCGGCTTCGATCCGCTGGACGCCATAACCCAACTCGGTGAGGGCGATGGGTTGGCGGTTGTAGAGGCGCTGGCGATCGCGGCGAAACATCGACACCGTCGCCGCCTGGTCCATACATTGATCCAGCAAGAGCGTGAGGAGGGTCGGCAGGGTGCCGGTGTTTTCCCGATGATAGGCATAGCCAAACCCCGCAAAAATCGAGGACATGTTTTTGGCGGCTTTGATGTACTGGGCCTCGACGTTATGAATGCCCGGTGAAACCTGGATATTGGGGGAGATTTTGTCCAGCAGGCGAGCACCGAGCAGCGCCGTTAGGGCATTGGGGTGGCAGAAATTAGCCGTAAAGCTATCCATCGGATTCCGCAGGGCTCCATGGCGGTGGAACCCAGAGAAGAAGCCCAGGTTGGGTTGCTTTTCGCACAGCACATAGGATTCATTTTTGATGAAGTCATGGCTAAAGGACCCTGCCAGACAAGCTAAAACCACCTGTTCACGATTCAGGGCTTTACGCAGGTCACAGGCATCTTGGAGATCTTGCTCGATGTGGTTACTGTTGGCGCTAAGGACGACCAATTCACAGGTTTCGAGCAAATACGCCAGGGTATTGGGTACGGGCTCGCCGTCTTTGTCATGGACCGCCATGCGCTGCATTTTCTCAACATGTTCGGGGTCCATACCCTGAATGGCATCGTCGGAAAAGGCCCCCATCAGGGACCGTCCGGGTCGAGGGGCGACCAGTAGCGATTGGCCATCGGTTTGCATGGCGCAGTTATAGGCGAGGGATCCAGGATAGAGGCCAACACTGTAAAAGCCGACCGTGCCATTTTCTAGGGCAAGAATCTGCTGCTTAATGCTGTCTTGGTCTAAGGCGCTGTCAAAGAAACTGTTCTGCATGTTGGTCTGACTCGCTGGCTGAACGGGGGCTGGACGGATCGGTAGCGAGGCAATCAATCCGAGATGTCAGCATGAATCCTAACAGGCTTAAGCGCCTGAGAGGGGAGGGAATGGGCTTAGTAATCGGCTGAAAAATCTCCCTGGCACCTGTCATCCCTTTGACTCCCTGGCCTGTGGGGGTTGATCATGGGTTCCTTAATATAAAGACCTCACGGATAGAGCCGCGATCGCGATCGTTACGGCAAACACGGTCTGTTCACAGCATGGGCTGATTGCTCCTACCCGTTCAATAGCAAGGATTCGGCAAAGCCAATTATCCGGGTATCTCTGAGCTGGCTTTGGCAGGAATGTCATACTAAGGGGTATTTCCCAGTGCTCTTGCCCCTATGCCGGCCACCGACTTCCTCGCCCAGCTCAACCCCTCCCAACGCCGCGCCGTCGAGCACTTCTGTGGTCCCCTCCTCGTGGTGGCTGGGGCGGGGTCCGGCAAAACCCGTGCCCTCACCTTCCGCATTGCCAACCTCGTCCTCACCCATCGCACCGACCCCGACAACATCCTGGCGGTGACCTTCACCAACAAAGCCGCCAAAGAGATGAAAGAGCGGATCGAGGTGCTGTTTGCCGACCAAGAAGCCCGCTCCAAGCATGGCAAAGCCCTGTCTGCCCTGAGCGACTACGAGCAGACCAAGCTCCGGTCCCAGGTCTACAAAAACCTCACCAAACACCTGTGGATCGGCACCTTCCACGCCCTCTGCTCCCGCATCCTGCGGTTCGATATCGAGAAATATGAGCATCCCGACGGCTACCGCTGGACCAAGACCTTCTCGATCTTTGATGAGTCTGACGCCCAGAGTCTGGTCAAAACCATCGTCGTCAAAACCCTCAACCTCGACGACAAAAAATTCAACCCCCGCTCCGTTCGCTATGCCATCAGCAATGCCAAAAACCAGAACCTCAGCCCCGATGAGCTAGAGCGAGACCAGCCCAACTATCGGGGCCGGGTGATTGCCGATGTCTACCGTCATTACCAAAAGTCCCTGGCCGAGAATAACGCCCTCGACTTTGACGACCTAATCCTGATGCCGGTCAAACTGTTCCAGCAAAACGAGCAGGTGTTGGACTATTGGCACAAGCGTTTTCGCCACATCCTCGTCGATGAATACCAAGATACCAACCGTACCCAGTACGACCTGATTCGGCTGCTCACCACCAACGGCGCAGCCATGGAGCGCTTCAACGACTGGCACCACCGCTCTACCTTTGTGGTGGGGGATGCCGATCAGTGTCTGCCACCTGCCACAGCGATTCTGACACCCCAAGGCAACATCCCCATCGAGCAACTCCAGGTAGGCGATCAAGTGTTGGGAACAGTCGGGCAAACATCCCTGCAACCAGCAACTGTCACCCATATTAAGAAGGGTTCCTTTAACGGAAAAATCTGGTGTGTACGGGCAGGTGAACAAATCATTAAGGGAACGCCGCACCATATTTTGCTGACCCGCATGGTGCCCTTGGTTAATACCTACTACGTCTATCTCATGTATCGAGAAGATCGAGGGTATCGAGTTGGCCTCACCACTGGCCAGCGTTCTAACGACTACGGCAAAAAAGAAATCGGCTTTAAGGTGCGAGTTGCTCAAGAAAATGCGGACAAGCTTTGGGTTTTAAAGGCTACCGAGAGCTACGAAGAGGCTGCTTACTATGAAGCTTTCTTTGCAGCGAAATATGGCCTGCCGACCATGGTGTTCCATGCCAAGGGCCGTAACCTCAAAATCTCCGACGAAAAGATTTTTAAGTTGTTTACTGAAATTGATACGTTTCACCAAGCCAAAACCTTGATGGCAGATTTGTGGCTACACCCAGAGTTTCCCCATTATCGTCCTCAAAACGGTTTGCGTCGACAAACGATCAACCTGACGATGTTTGGCAACGTGAGGACTGAGCGCCAGCCCATTAAAGCTGATCACCACATCCAATGGTCTTCCAATCGTTCAGATATTGCGACTAACCTCAAAGCGGCTGGATATCCGATTCGAGCTAGTAGATTACCAGGCACCTATCGATTTGAAACGGCTCGGGCTTCCTATCCTGATGCAGTGTCTTTGACGCAAGCAGTAGCCCAAGCAGGCGGGTTGGAAATTCGCCGTCGTGCCCAAATCGATAATGTGATTTATCACTTCATGCCCCTTTCCCACCTTCATCCAGGTATGCGGGTCTTGCTTGAGAATAACGGCCAGCTAGAAGAAACTGAAATCACTCAAGTTTGGCAAGAACCCTATGAAGGCGATGTTTACGATTTGGAGGTCGATCGCTGCCACACCTATGTTGCAGATGGGGTGCTTGTTCATAACTCGATCTACTCTTTTCGCGCTGCGGATTTCACCATCTTGATGAACTTCCAGAATGACTTTGGGGATGGGTTACCCGATGACGACACCCGCTCCATGGTGAAGCTGGAAGAAAACTACCGCTCCACCTCCAACATTTTGGAAGTGGCCAACCACCTGATCGATAACAACACTGAGCGTATTGACAAGGTACTGCGGGCGACGCGGGGGGAGGGGGAAGGGATCTTTTGCTATCGGGCCGACAACGAAACTGCCGAGGCGGATTTTGTCGTCACCCAAATTCGCAGCCTAGAGCTGCAAAACCCTGAACTCAGGTGGGGTAACTTTGCCATCCTCTACCGCACCAACGCCCAGTCCCGCGCCTTTGAGGAAGTGTTGACCCGCTACAGCATTCCGTATCAGGTGGTGGGGGGGCTGCGGTTCTACGATCGCCGCGAAATCAAAGACGTGCTGGCCTACCTGCGGGTGATCAATAACCCCAACGACACCGTCAGCATCAAGCGGGTGATCAACGTGCCCCGGCGCGGCGTCGGCAAAAGTACACTGGATAAGCTCGACCAGGCTACTGACACCCTCGGGGGCATCCCCCTGTGGGAGATCTTGGCGGATGAGACCTCGGTCAAGACCTTGGCAGGGCGATCGGCGAAGGGGGTGTTGCAGTTTGCGAATCTGATCAAGACCTATCAGGCCCGCTTAGACAGCGCTAAGGGGTCAGAAATTATTCAGGACTTGCTCGAAACCTCGGGCTATCTGGACGATCTCAAAAAGGACAGCACCGATGAGGCGATGGAACGGTTTGGCAACGTCCAGGAGCTGTACAACGCCGTCCTGCAATTTGAGGAAGAAAACGAAGACAGCTCCCTCACCGCCTTCCTAGCCAATGCCTCTCTCTCCTCTGA
>JAAUQE010000271.1 GCA_012032425.1 Leptolyngbya sp. RL_3_1
CGGGAGCATATTGCTGAGGGTTAGCGGCAAACAAATCACGGTTTTCGGCACTGGCAAATTGCCAGGTGGCATCGCCCCAATCGTAGGTAAACTCGGCGCTGCCCGTCACTGCGGCCCCTTCAGTAAAGTAGGCCACCGGGTCAGTCCCATGGATGGCCAGACCATTGTTCCCCACAAAATAGTCATGGGTTGCCGGGGCGGCCTCGGTGACTTCAGCCTCTGCGGGGGAAGCCGCGCAGGGGTCTGCCGCTAATTCAGGAGTACCGGCACAGGGGTCAGCTTCGGCAATTGTGACCACTTCGGTTGGATTACTGTCCGCGTTGCTGGTAACCCCGCAGCCCGTCGCGAAAAGTAAGCCCGCGATCGCAAATTGACCCAAATCGCGCATCCGCATCATTAAACCCCCTCTTTGCAGGACAGCTACCAGCTAACATCACCATCCTGAATAACACCTGAATTTCGGCTGAAGCCACCTCTCATGCAGGCATTGCATTTCAGGATCACAGCACTGATCTTTTGAAATCAGTCGTCTTGCATTGAGACCAATTAATTTTTTACCTAGACTCAAGTTGTACTCAGCAAGTCTCACGGCAAGACAAATTAAAACGAGGTTTTACCCCTAGCTCCTTTGTCTTGCATTGAGACCAGCGCAGTGCATTTCTGGTCCAATCATGAGCTAGCAAGGTCTTGTTGTGATTTTGGAGTCTCAGGTTTGGCGGGCGATCGCCCTTGCTAATGGCCTGCGCTGCACACCACCCGCAAACCCACGCTACTCAGCCTCAACTCAGGCGCAAGCTTGCTGCGAAATGCCGATCGACAGTCCTCAGGGCTATAGTCCCAAGAGCCCCCCCGCATGACCCGATAATCTGCGTTGCCACCCACCAGCCAAGCACTGCCGTCAGTGGGAGCCCCCTCATAATTGTCGTGCCACACATCCTGGCACCATTCCCAAACGTTGCCCCGCAGGTCATAGAGGCCAAAATCATTGGCCGCAAAGCTGCCTACCGCCGTGGTTTGCCGCCGAAAATCCCTTTCTTGCCTCGACCATAGATGTAGCTGCCGTCGTAATTGGCCTGATCGGTGCTGATTGTATCCCCCCAGGGGAATGGGGTAAGGGTGCCTGCCCGACAGGCATATTCCCATTCCGCTTCGCTGGGCAGCCGGTAGAGCCGCCCCGTATGACGGGATAACCGCTGGCAAAACTCCAGCACCTGGTACCAATTCACCTGCTCCACTGGCAGGTCATCCCCCTTGAAATTAGCGGGCATTGGGGCCAAAGGCATCTCCACATCATCCAGTAGCGACACGGCCCGCCATTGGCGCTGGGTAACGGGGTATTGGCCCATGGCAAAGGCGGGTACCGTCACCCCGATGCTGCGGCCCTTCCTGGGCCTGACGTCTGAGTTCATTTTCCGGGGAGCCCATCCAAAATCGCCCCTCAGGGATAGCGATCAGGGTCAGGGTGACGCCATCCCCTAAATCCTCGGTGAATGATCCCGGGAGCGCTTGGGTTTAGGGGGCTGGGCTGTGGGGCCAGAGTAGCGGCAGAAACAGCCGCAATGGGCAAAGTAGCAGCGGGCAAAGTAGCAGCGGGCGCAGCGTTAACGAGCGGACGGGCGGGCACCTTGAACGCACCGGGAGCAACGGCATCCAAGGTTTCCAAAAACATCGCCAAGCCACACCCGGTGGGTCCCTCTATCCAGGTTAAGAGTGATTTGGCTCGGTTACCCTGGGCACTGGCATTCGACGGCACTACGCCATCTTTGGGGTTGAGGGCAAAAAGCAATTCATCAAATTCAGTGCTGGGGAGGGCGTTGACCAGCCGAATCAACTCTAGCCGCTGCAAGGGCGATAAGAACTCTGACATGCTTTGCAACAGGGAAAACGCCGCTATTCTATGGCATCAATTTTTACCTTGTGCGATCGCTAACAGCCTAAGCTGTGATATGCATCGCTTACAGTCCGTAGTGCTTAGCTTGCGCCAAGGCTGTGTTGTCAAAGTCGAGGCAAATAGTTCAGAACTTTTCAGTCTTGCGATGAGACTTAATGCAGTCATTCTAGGTCTTGATTTAACGCTTTTCAGTCTCGTTGCAAGACAAGGGCAGCCCCTCAAAATAGACAGCGCTATAGTGCCACTGTGCATGCAGAGCGTCTTTCACCCCTATGGATATGTCCACTCAAACGCGTCGTCATCGAGCGCTTGCCGCCTACATCGATCAAATCTGTGAAGTGCTGGATTCCTCAGACCATGAAGGACTTCAGGTCGTGCGCACTGCCCTCACCCTGACTGACGCCCCAGCCCAGGGCCAAGACTGCGACTGGTTGAATCTGCTACTCGTCACCGAAACCCATCATTTAAACCCACCCCATGGGAGTTCTAGGCGCTGGATTGAGCTGAAGCTGCACTTTGTCTACACCTACGAGGGCGTGATTCAAACGGTGAGAATCTTGAACCTGAACCTGCTACAGGAGCTATTCGAAGCGCCCGGTTTAGATGAAGCGGTGCGGGCACAAACCATTCTGCTGCTGGAAAAAATGGGCCTTTTGGCTCAGGGCACCATCGCCTCCCAATAGATCAGGGCCTGCAACAGACCTGTTGCAATGCTGGGATTGGGCAACCGATCGCTCGTTGCAGTAATGCATGTTGATGCAACAATGCACGCTATGCTATCACTGTGGAGCGCCCACCCACAGAGGATTCTGACCATGGCTACCATTACCCCGATCAATCGCGCCCGCCGCCTCCGCACCACCGTCAAGCGCCTGGTGATCGAGTTGGGTTATCTAGAAAATTGCTTGGATGAAGGTCTGCTAGATGATCACCTACACGCTGCCACCCTTGGCGTTGACGCGGCGATCGATCATCTCAATCACTATCTGGCTCAATGCAATGAAGGCCATCCCAGCCCCCATGCCACCCCCTGGGCCAGCTAATTGTCAATTAGCCAGTCCGTTGATGGTGATCAGAGGCTCCCAAGGGCACAATTGGCACCGTTGGGAGCACATTTCTTCAACACCTTAGCAAAGGAAGTTGGAGCCTCTTGCACCATTTTGCCGCCTCAATCAGTTCTCGGACCCACGACTCAATCTACTCAATCTATCGTAAGCGCCACGCCGTTATAGCCGTCGCCACTTAGGTTGGTTGCCGCCTGGAGAACGGCTTTCAATCGCGGCAGATGCGGCCAAGCGGCTAGATTCACACCAGGCACAAACTGACTGGCTTCGATGGGCCGAAATTCAATCGTAAGTCTGCTCAATCTCATCGGCGGTCAGGGGTTTGTCAAATAAGAAACCTTGGCCAAATCTGCACCCAAGCTGCCGTAATTTTGTGAGTTGCTGAGGGGTTTCTATCCCTTCCGCCACCAGCGACAAGCCCAATTCACTCGCGAGGGCGACGATCGCCGCCACCACCGGACTGGGATCGGGGGCGTCAAGCTGGCTGACGAAGGACCGGTCAATTTTGAGGCTATCGATGGGAAACCGGTGCAGATAGCTGAGGGAGGAGTAGCCGGTGCCAAAGTCATCAATGCTGATCTGAATCTGCCGCGATCGCAAGGCGGTCATCAGGGCGATCTCCATTTCGACGTTATCCATCAGGGCGCTCTCGGTGATTTCCACCTTCAAACCCGCCGCATTCACGCCCGTATCTAGCAAAATCTGATCGATCTCTGCCAAGAGAGTCGGATCCGCAAACTGGCGAGCGGAAAGATTCACATTTAGGGTGAGGTTTTCCCAACCTGATTGCTGCCACCTAAAAAGCTGCTGGCAAGCCTGTTTGAAAATCATCATCCCCACCGGCACAATCAGCCCCGTGGTTTCCATGTAGGGAATAAAATCATCGGGGAAAACCAGCCCCCGCTCCGGGTGCCGCCACCGCACTAAGGCTTCGAAGCCCACGAGCTGCCGCGTATCAAGCTGCATAATCGGCTGGTAATGCAGCACAAACTCCTGATTTTCTAAGGCCCGCTGCAAATCATTTTCTAAGGTCAACCGATTGAGCATGGCCACATGCATCTGCCGATCAAACACCTGATAGCTACCCTTGCCTCTGCCCTTGGCCTGGTACATGGCCGTATCGGCATCTTGCAACAGTGCTTCTGGGCTTTGGGCCGTACTGCTTGCCAGGGCAATCCCGATGGAAGCGGTCATAAAAATGTCGCAGCCCGCTACCGAAAAGGGGCCTCAAAACATTTCAGCAACGACTGCACAAAGCAATCTAGGTTGGCTGCTGCCCCATCCTGGTGGAGCAAAAAGCAAAACTCGTCTTCTCCGGTGCGGGCCAGACTGTCACCGGGTGGCAACTGCGCCTGGAGTCGCTTGGCGATCGCCAGCAGCAGTTGGTCACCCACCCCATACCCAAAGGACCCATTCACCAGTTTGAACTGATCGCAATCCAGATACAGCAGGGCCAAATGAGTCTCATCGGCGCAAGCCGCGTCGGCCAGTTGCTGTAGCAGGGCCACCCGGCTCAGTAAGCCCGTCAACGAGTCTTGGTGAATGAGGGTTTGCAGCTCGGCGGTGCGCTGCTGCACGGTGGCCTCTAGCTGGGCATTAAACCGTGCCAACTGCTGATGCTGCTGGCGGATACGCAGCATCGATCGCACCCTGGCGGTCAGTTCTAGGCGGTTAATCGGTTTACCAATAAAGTCATCGGCCCCCGCCGCTAAGCATTGGGCTAGGTCGGCTTTGGTGGTCAAGGCGGTGACCATGATGATGGGCACAGTTTGCCAGTGGGCCATGGCCTTGAGGCGCTGGCACACGGCCATGCCATCCATGTCGGGCATCATCACATCCAGCAGGATCAAATCGGGCTGAAAGATCGGGAGACCGGCGATCGCCCCGCGCCGCTCGTGGCATAGTGCAATTGATAATCTTGATCGCTCAAGAAGGTCTCAATCACATCAAAGTTATCGGGTTCATCGTCGATGACTAAAATCGAAAACATGGGGTTCTGGGCCGCAGCAGCCCTGGATTAGCAGTTGAGGAGTAGTGACGCATAGACGGCTAGGAACAGAGACGACTAGGGACAGAGACGACTAGGGACAGAGACGACTAGGGACGCATCACCGGCGGCATTGCT
>JAAUQE010000071.1 GCA_012032425.1 Leptolyngbya sp. RL_3_1
CGAGGAGAACCTTGAGGCTGTAGGGGAGACGGCTAATATCACCGAGGGTTTTGGCAGCTTCTGGCAAGCTGTAGAAGCTATAGTCCTTGCCGCTAATAGTCAGACTCTTTTTGACGCTAGATTCATTCACGGCAGCACAAAACCTCCCCTTCAAGAAACTCAATCATCCACTCAAATCCCTTGTCTGTCAAGGGGTTCAGCCTAAACGCGCAATTCTTGTTATGGCGTTGCAGAGTCTGAATTAACCGCTCAGGCTGAGCCTGCCAAAGACTAAATTATCGAAGTCCTTTAAACATCAGATGACGGGACCAAATCGTTGGACAAGTCTGGGGCATGGAAGATGAGATTTGCTCACCCCCTTATTCTCCTGCCCTCTCTACCGATGCCAGAGACGGAAAAGCAGATGGAGTGATGGCTCCTTCAATCAACTCGCTTTTACCTTCTACTTCTACTTGCGCCTCCCGTTGCAAATATTCCGTCGGTGTATACCGATTGGCTACCGCAACCGGTGAACCTGCCGATTGATTAACGGGTTTCGGAGTGACGCACTTAAAAAACAGCTTGGGTTGAGATTGCCTGCACTAACCGTGCTGCGACCTCGTCCACAGATAGGACTCCTAACTCACCATCAGCGCGAGTGCGAATGCTCAGGGCATTGGCCTCTTGCTCTTTGGCCCCTACCACCGCCATCACCGGGATTTTACTCTTCTCGGCATTGCGGATCAGTTTGCCGAGGCGATCGCCGCTGGTATCCACCACCACGCGAATATTCTGGGCCAGCATTTGCTCTGCCACCTGCTTCGCAAACCCCAGTTGCTCACTGGTCACCGGCAGCAGGCGAATTTGCTCAGGGGCCAGCCAGATCGGGAAATCTCCGGCATATTGCTCAATGAGGATCCCAATCAGCCGCTCCAGGGAACCGAAGGGGGCGCGGTGGATCATCACCGGACGCTGGCGAGTACCGTCTTCTGCCACGTATTCCAGGTCAAACCGTTCCGGCAGGGTGTAGTCCACTTGCACCGTACCCAGTTGCCATTCACGGTCCAAGGCATCCCGGACAATAAAGTCCAGTTTGGGGCCATAGAACGCCGCTTCACCAATGCCCTCAAAGTGTTTCATCCCCAGGGTTTCTACGGCATTGCGGATGGCATTCTGGGCCTTTTCCCAAGCTTCATCGGAGCCAATGTATTTGTCAGAATCTGGATCACGGAAGCTGAGGCGGGCCTGGAAAGCACTATCCAATTGCAGCGTCTTCAGCACCGACTGGATCAGATCCACCACCTTCAGAAACTCGTCGTCTAGCTGCTCAGGGGTGACAAACAGATGGGCATCGTCCTGGGTAAAGCCCCGGACTCGGGTCAGCCCCCCAAGTTCTCCCGACTGCTCATAGCGATAGACCGTGCCAAACTCCGCCAAGCGCAGGGGCAGATCCCGATAGGAGCGCAGGGTGGACTTGTAGATTTGGATATGGAAGGGGCAGTTCATCGCCTTCAGGACGAACCCCTCATCCTCCGACTCCCCCATCATCGGGAACAGATCATCCTTGTATTTCTGCCAGTGGCCGGAGAGCTTAAACAGCTCCACCCGTCCCACATGGGGGGTAACCACGGGCTGATAGCCCCGCCGTACCTGCTCTTGCTTGAGGAAATCTTCTAGGGTCGAGCGCAGTACCGTCCCCTTGGGGGTCCAGAGGGGCAACCCAGGACCGACATCGTCACTAAAAATAAAGAGCCCCAGCTCCTTGCCGAGCTTGCGGTGATCGCGACGCTTGGCCTCTTCGCGACGGCGTTTATACTCTGTCAATTGCTCAGGGGTTTCCCAAGCGGTGCCGTAGATGCGCTGGAGCTGGGCGCGATCGCTATCCCCCCGCCAATAAGCCCCCGCCACACTTTCCAGGTCAAAGGCTTTGGGGTGCAGGTCCTTAGTGGTCTCCACATGGGGACCGGCGCAAAGATCCCACCATTGATCACCCAAGTGATAGAGGGTGATGGGCTCTTCCAGCCCAGCCAAAATTTCCAGCTTGTAGGGTTCTCCGAGGGCTTCAATCCGCCGCTGGGCTTCTTCCCGACTGACTGCTTCCCGCTCCACCGGCAAACCCTGCTTGATGATTTTGATCATCTCTTTTTTGATTTTCTTCAGATCCGCCTCAGTGAAGGGCTCTGGATGATCAAAATCGTAGTAAAAGCCATAGTCGATCCAAGGCCCAATCGTAACCTGGGCCTTGGGAAACAGCCGCTGCACCGCCATCGCCATCACATGGGAAAAGGTATGGCGAATCCGCTTCAGGGATTCTGACTCACTGGTGCGAGGCAAAAGAATCGGTTCAGAAGGACTTATAGAATCGTCTACAGGAGCCATCAATTAAGGTTAGCCAACAAGGGTAAGCGTTACAATTGCCAATCGTATCAACAACCCGGAACCGCTCATCGTTTTGCGGACAAGGGCAGGAGAGCTAACTCAGGGGATGCCGATCAATTACGGGATGACGTTACGTCACGTTTTTAAATATGACAAAAGATAACTAGGGTGTTATCTTAGCTTAGCCAGCCAAATAACCTCATAAGGCCGAGGCTAGGACCATTGAGACCGTTGATTCTCAATGGGTGTCGATGGAGATAGCACTGACAAAAGCTATGCTATCTTTACGGACCGCAACGGTTGCAGCTCTTCAAGGCAACGTTATAAAGCGCTTGAGCGGGCTCACCGAAGTCAACTTTCTTTAAGCAGATTTTTCGAAATTCGAATATGACCCACACAACACTCGACCCTAAGGTCGCTCATCCGATGGTGAAATTCCAGCGGCAAGTGCAATCTCTGGTGAAGCGCAAGGTGATTCAGCCTACGGACAGCATCTGGAAGGTGGCTTTTCTGTTCGGCGACGACTGGGCGCACTGGCGTCAGGAATTGGAAGATTTTGAGTTCTCCATGCGAGATTCGATTGAAGCGCTCTTGTCGGTAGAGAGCTGGGAAGAAGAATAGATCGCATTGAGGTCGCACATCGCCACCTGAGTTGACGATTCCAAGCCCCTAGCTGCATATTCTGCAACTGGGGGTTTTGCCTGTGCAGAGGGGCTCCCCGAACGTGGTAGAACGGTGTCTAGGTTTGTGAGGGTATAGGGTGAATTGATGATGTCAACTGTTATCCAGCGTCAAGGCGTCTTCGTTGGCAGTCTTGTCGCTGTTTTAGGGGTGCTGGTGGCCTCACCTTTCACCCTGTTCCATGGCGTGCTGCCTTTTGTCGTGCTGCTGATCGGCTTCGGGGTGGTCATGCTGCTGCTGCAAACCTGGCGACGCCCCAAGTACCCGACCGCTTACTGGCTCGGATGTCTGGCGGCGTTACTGATCTTGCTACCCGTCACCACCTGGATCACCTTTGCTGAGCGGGGGTGGGATGCGGGGCCTTTTTATGGCACGGTCTATCGGGATGGGGTGACTGGTCTAGAAGCGGATGAACGACTGGACTATCGGGATGGTGATTTAACGGTTTATAACCGTCGCCCGGAGGTACCGCCGATTTTGACCTATCAAGCGGGCGAGGTGCTGCGTTGGGCGATTACCCTCGACCTCGAGCCCGGTGCTCAGCCTCACAATCAAGACTACCAGCTCTCTAAAATCGAAGATCTGTCTTGGTTTAACGGTATCCTGCGCGATCGCATCGACTTTGTCGCTACTTGGACGTTTGGTCAAACACCAGGGCGACTCTATCTCTGGAAATGGGGGCAGGTCCACCGCTTTTACCTCCAGCGCTAGGGCTGGGGCACGAGGACTCAAGGGTGCCAAATCAGTTCCCTAAGCCAGTGACTCGGCGACATCCTTAACCACCTCTTGGATGCGGATCACATCCTCGCGGGGGCTGACGTGGGTGATTTGAATGTAAAACTGTTCTCCCAGTTCCATGTCCCGGTCTAGACGCACCCCTAGCTCAAAGCCCAAATCTTCAAACAAAATCAAACCAATGCGATCGTGGGCTCTCAACCAGCGCAGTAGTATCACAGCCCAGGTCTGATCGCCCTGTCTGCGGAGATATTCTAGGGACCAATAGCGCTTGGTTTGACGCTCTACCATCGTGGCTTCATAGGCGGCGGTGCTCGCTCCTTGGGTGAGTTCCGTCATCTCCTCAGCCGAAAAGGGGAGCGGACCGCCCCGCAAATGGGCCTTAATTTGAAAGTGGGCCAGTAGATCGGTATAGCGCCGGATGGGAGAAGTGACTTGGCTATAGCCGTCCAGCCCTAAAGTCGCGTGGCGAGCTGGGGTAATGCCCATTTCGCTGCGGGGCATACAGCGCCGAATGGCCGAGTAGCGGACTGGACCGGTGGGCAACTGCAACAGCTCCTCCTCAGGGGGTAGCTCTGGCTGGGGCTGGCTCCGGAAGGGGATGGCTAGCTCGTGGGCTTGGCCGTATCGCGCCGCAACTTCCCCCGTTAAAATCATCATCTCCGCCACCATTTGTCGCGATTGCGAGTCGTCTAACACCTGAATATCGATGTTGTCTTCTTCCAAAATCCGGATCGAAGATTCGGGCATATGAATGCTGATCGCTCCCTGGTCTATCCGCCATTGCTGGCGAAGGGTGGCCCATTGGGCGATCGCCAATAGCTCCGGCTCAGCCTCAATGCCGAGATCTAGCATCTCATCCACATCTTCGTAGGTGAGGCGATAAGTGGGCTTGATTAAACTGGTGGCAATGACATAGTCCTCAATCCCACCGGCTGGATTCAGAATCACCCCAAAACTCAAGGCGTAGCACTGCTCCCCTTGGACTAAACTCATCGGCCCTGTGGCTAACGCAGCGGGAAACATGGGGACACTGCCGGTGGGCAGATATAGGGTAGTGCCCCGCCGTCGGGCTTCTAGGTCCAACTCATCACCGGGCAAAATCCAGCGGGTGGGATCAGCAATGTGGATCCAGAGTCGCTGCTGGCCGGTCTCTAGGATTTCTAGGCTGAGGCCATCGTCAATCTCGCGGGTGCTCTCGTCATCGACGGTATACACCTTCAAATGAGTTAGGTCTAACCGCTGGGGATCAGAATCAGGGGGGGCCTGGGTCAAGTGATGCTGCGCCATGGTTAAGGCGGCCTCAGTAAACTGGGTGGGGACCTGGCTACGGCGCAGGGCGAGATTTTCGTGGACTCCCCAAAGCCCGAGATCTACCAAAAGCTTAAAGGCATCGGCAGGGGTTGAGCGCCACTCAATGAGCGTCAATGTGTCTTCGGCCAAATGCCGCTGATTGGCCTCATCCCCAAATAGAGCAAATTTTTCCAACGCCTCTAGGCGCGGGCGATCGCTTTTGAGCCATTCTATCGACTCCCCCGCTAGGGCTTGTTGCACCCGGTTAATGAATCCGGTCAGCTCTTCCTGGCGCTGGGCTTCTTTTTCAAGTTGGTGTAGCTGTTCTTCTACCTGTGCAGCCGAGCGCGGTTCGTAGCGATCGCCCTTCTGCTTAAAGTAGATTTTGTCGTCAGACAACAGTCGGTGAGCGGCATAGCACTGCACCGGCCCCGTATCTGAAAAGAGTAACAGCGCTAAGGACTTGGGGGTAGCCGCCTCTGAGGACTCACTCAGGAGTTCCCACGCCACCTGTAAACCCATCGGATCCAGGTAGTCTTCCGCCTCTTTCAGTAACGTGGGCAGGCTGTCGGCGCTAAAGGCTTCACCCGTAAATTGAAAGGTGACCTCACGGGGGTGAATGGTATGGCTCTGCCCCCTGGGGTCAATCACAATCCAGTTTTTCTTGCCCTCTGGTCGCTCAGCGACACCGAGCCGAGGGGTGCCTTGCACTCGAAACTCGACCAGCGTCCCTTTGTCCACGGCCTTTACCCCCCTAATGTCAATGACACCACATTACCCTTCTCAAGGCACGACCCTTCGCGGTTGGCTAGCCTTCGCGGTTGACGTAGGGCAATAGGGCGATCGCCCGCGCCCGCTTAATCGCGGTGGTGAGATGACGCTGTTGCTGAGCCGTGAGGCCACTAATTCGGCGGGGTAAAATTTTGCCGCGATCGGTGATGAACTTGCGCAGCAGATCGACATCTTTGTAATCAATCTTGTCATCGGGTTTGATGGGTGACAAGCGGCGACGAAAATAGGCCATTGCGGTAAAAACGTTCCTCAGAATTAATAACGACAGTCTTACTTAATCTCTTTATGCACGGTGTGCGTATTGCAGTGGGTGCAGAACTTTTTCAGTTCAATTCGACCGGTGGTGTTACGGCGATTTTTTTGAGTGGTGTAACGAGACACCCCCTGAGAACGCTTGTTGAGGTTGGTGCGACACTCTGTACATTCCAGAGTAATCACGAGACGGACGCCTTTAGCCATGACGGTTCAATCAGCTTCAGATAATTTGCAGACAGAATCTTTGATTATTTCACAGTCGTCTCAAAATCGCCAATTTTTATTGCCATCCCAGATCGGCTCGGCGGTGCTGGGCCATCCTGATTCAGGATGTGGATGGCCGGGGGGCAGAAGGAGCAAGGGAGCTAGAAACTGGAATAGTCAGGTGATTTACGCCCTTGAGTACTAGCCGCTAAGGAATGAGGACTAAATAAAGTGATCAACAAGTTGTTAATCGCCGAAGCCCTCACCCCCTTTTCTTGAATGCCGAAGGCTATACCCCTTCTCCCAGCATTGGGAGAAGGGGACATGAATCCGGACTCCCCTCTCCCAGGTTTGGGAGAGGGGCTGGGGGTGAGGGCGTCAGGAAGTTGTCGGTCTTTAAATTCTCACTCCTAAGCTTGCCCTCTGGATCTGTGCCCTGTGATCGCATCAGTAATTCTGGGGGGCGGAACGGAAGGTATCAGTAGCAGCAGTGGTTGTGGGTGCAAATTCGATAGTCACGGTGAGAACTGTCACAGTCAGCTTCACCATCCACCATTGCTGCCCCACGATCAAAAACACCGGTCCAATCGATATCGGTCACTGCTGGATTTTTTCCCCAGCCGACAATGGTCAATAAGCCCGCTCAGGACAAACCCATGTTCCGCCATCCCGCTACTGAAATATTTTGCCAATCCGGCCTGTCGGTGATTGGATTTCTGATGCTGATTGTGCTGCTAGCCTGAACCCGCTGCGACTCTGAGCTAGACCCCTGAACTATGCCGCTGGACCCAATCCTGTAGGATGGGGTTCACCAATTCCGGGGCTTCATCTTGGGGGCAATGGCCCACCCCTGCCAGGGGAATAAACTGCTCGACGGCGGGATAGGCTTCCCAGGCGCGGCCCTGCTCAATCGGTTCCCATGGATCCGCTTCTCCCCAAATCAGGATCGTCGGGCAGGCGAGGTGCGGTAGCAGATCTTCCGGCAATGGCCCTTGGGAGTAGCGAACAAAAGCCAAAAACACATCCGCCGCCCCTGGGTCGCGGGCAGGCGCTAGCAGAATTTCAACCAGATCATCGGTAACGGCGTCTTTGCGTCCGTAAGCCTGCCGCAAGACATTTTTCACCGCTTTGGGTTGAGCCAAACGGGCAAAAAAGAAGTGGCCGATCGCCCGCACCCCCAATAGCGATTGAATCAATGGGGTGGGCGCACCGCGATACCAAGGCAGGGTAGCCCGCTTGCGATCGTGCAAGAGCCGCAGCGAGCAGTCTAAGAGCGCCAGCCCCCGCACCCGCTCTGGCGCGGTCACCGCCGTCTGCATTGCCACAATGCAGCCAATGGAATTACCCACCAAAAAGGCCGCTTCCCCAACGATGTCTTGGCAAAAGTCGGCGACCAACTGACCCCAGGTTTCAAAGGTGTAGGGTAGAGGTTCGCCAGGGGAGGGTTTGACCGATTTACCAAAGCCCAGCAGGTCGATCGCGTAGACCCGGTGGGTAGCGGCGAGGTCAGGAATATTTTTGCGCCAATGATCACTGGAGGCCCCAAACCCGTGGATCAGGACCAGCGGCGCACCAGTGGACCCCGCAGCCTGATAGCGGATCGGCAAGCCTTGCCAAGGCCAAGTGCAATCACGGACGGAGCGGTCAACGGTCACGGTCATAGGATATGAAGCGATTAAGGGAGGGGCTCTAGCCAGAAAGGGTAGAGCCTTTACATGAGTTTACAATTCTTGCGGTGTAGACAGCCGATTTTGGCTTAAACCCCATCCAGCTTGAGAACTTGAGTTTTTACCGTAGGACAAACGATAGGTTGTGATGTGGCCAGGGTTCAGAGGGAAAATGCGCGACCAAACACGACAGCGACGATCGCCAATCTTATGCGTGTTGCTGGCGATCGCCTCCATTCAGATGGGGTCTGCGGTTGCCAAGGGCCTGTTTGACCAGATCAGTCCCTTGGGGGTAGCCTGCCTGCGCATCAGCTTAGGAGCCATCCTGATGGTGGGGCTCACCCGGCCCCGGTGGCGGCACTATCGCTGGTCAGATTACCGCTTACTGGTGGGGTTGGGGCTGGCCATGGGGGTAATGAGTACGTTGCTATACAGCGCGTTGGCTTACATCCCGTTGGGGGTGGCGGTGACCCTGGAATTCATGGGGCCGCTCGGACTGGCGCTCTACCATGCCCGCCGCTGGCGCGATACCCTCTGGGGGGCAATGGCGATCGCGGGCGTGATCCTGCTGAATCCTTTGGATGTCGGCGGCTTTCACCCGTTGGGGATGGGGTTGGCGTTGGCGGCGGGGGGCTGCTGGGCGGCCTATATCCTGCTGTCGGCCCGAGTCGGGCAAGTATTCGAGGGCACCACCGGGGTGACCTTGGCGATGGGGCTGGGGCGATCGCCCTGCTGCCGGTGGGGTTAGCCACAGACGGCTGGTCGCTCTTGGCACCCCCGGTTTTGTTAGTGGGGTTGGGCGTGGCTTTGCTGGCTGCGGTCATTCCCTACAGTCTCGAAATGACCGCACTACGCCGGATGCCCGTAGGGGTCTTCGGCATTTTAATGAGCTTGGAACCGATGGTCGCGTCGATAGTGGGGGTGCTGATTCTAGGGGAATATCTCAACCTCAGCACGGCGATCGCGATCGGATTGGTGACCTTGGCCTCCGTAGGGGCCACGCGCGCCCAGTCAGCGGCCATGCTTCCGTAAAATGCATTGAGAGGATTAATTGCCCCTTGAAGGTTGATGCGGTAGCAGGCATGATCTCAACCAGGGCAAGGTGATTAATCAGGGGTGACCAATGAGTTTATGCATTAATCCCGATTGCTCCCGACCCGATCACCCCGGTAATAGTGAGGCCAGTCGTTGTCAGAGCTGCGGCACGACGTTGATTTTGCAAGGCCGTTACCGCGTCATGCGAGTGCTCAGCAACCAAACCGGCTTCGGGGTGGTTTATGAAGCCTATGAGCGCAATCTTCCCAAGATTCTGAAGGTGCTGCGGCGCGATCGGGCTCGCATTGACAAGGTACTGGCCCTGTTTAAACAAGAGGCAGTGGTGCTCAGCCACCTGCGCCATCCCGGCGTCCCCTTTGTGTCAGAGACGGGGTATTTCACCCTGACCCCCGCTGAGGCCAGCGAACCGCTCCATTGCATCGTGATGGAAAAAATTGATGGCCTCAATCTCAAACAGTGGATGCAACAGCAAGGGAACCACCCCATCCATGAAGAACAGGCGATCGGCTGGTTGCAGCAACTGGCGGGAATTTTGCAGCAGGTCCATCAAAACCATTACTTTCATCGCGATATCAAGCCTGACAATGTGATGATTCGCACCAGTGGCCAGCTCACCCTGGTGGATTTTGGGGCGGCCCGAGAGATGACCCAGACTTATCTGGCCCAGATGCATCAAGGTAGCGGCGTCACGGCCATTAGTTCGGCAGGCTACACCCCCCCCGAACAGGAGCAGGGCCAAGCGGTACCCCAGTCAGACTTTTATGCCCTGGGTCGGACCCTGATTTATTTGCTCACCGCCCAGTCACCAGCGGATACAGCCCTTTACGACCCCTTGGAAAATCGCTTTGAATGGCGCTCCCAGGCCCCTCAGGTGTCTCCAAGGCTAGCGGACTTGATCGACAGCATGATTGCCCCACGGGTGGTCGATCGCCCCAAAACGGCCCAAGACATTTTGGATCGCGTCCAAGTTTTACTCACCCAGCCCAGTTCCCCCATCGGCAATCCCGGCATCGTTCTGCCAGAGACCACCCTGCCGCCCCTTGCCCCGACCCCCATGCCGAGGCTCACCACCGCGCTACAGCCCGGAATCACTGCCCCCTGGGAATCCCTGGCGGCATCGGCGGCGGCGATCACGCCCAGATCAACGCCAGCCGCCTTTCAGCAGCGCCCCCGCTGGCAATGGGCGATCGCCGCCCTGATCGGGTTAGCTGTGGCGGGGGGCGGTGTCATGGCCCTGCGACCGCTGCTCTCGATCCAGTCAGCGGCAACCCGCCCCACAGCCCCCGCACCCCCCGAAGCCAGAGTGCAGCTCCACAAAACCCTGTCAGCCCACAGCAGTTCCATCAATGACTTACTGCTATTTGCCGACGGTCGTCGCCTGCTCAGCGCCAGTGCAGATAAGACCATTCGTCTCTGGGATTTGACCTCTGGGAAGGTGCTGCGGACCTGGGACGGCCCCAGTTTTGTGAATACGGTGCTGCTCAGCCCTGACGAGACCCGGCTCTACAGCGGCAATGCTGACGGCACCTTACAAAGCTGGGCGATGCCGAAACCACTCCCCTGTGGCAGCAGCCCTCGCCCATAGCGGTGCCGTCAATACCCTCGGGCGCACCCCCGACGGTCAGCGGCTGGTGAGTGGGGGGGCTGATGGCACGATTCATGTCTGGGAGGCCAATACAGGGCAGGGGCTGCAATCCATGACCGCCCACCAAGGGGCGGTCAATACCTTGGTGGTGACCGCAGATGGTCAGACCATCATCAGTGGCGGCACCGATCGCAACATCAAGGTGTGGGACATCCATAGCGGCGAGTTAGTCCGGCAATTGCAGGGCCACGAGAGTTTCGTCAATGCCTTAGCCTTGAGTCCCGATGGTCGCTTTCTCTTCAGTGCCAGCGCCGATGGCACGATTCGCCACTGGCAAATCGACACGGGTGAGCTGCTCCACACTCTAGAAGGCCACACCAGCTACGTCAACGATGTGGTTTTTAGCCGCGATGGCCAAACCCTACGCAGCAGCAGTGCCGACCAAACCGTGCGAATTTGGGACGGAAAGACTGGCGTGGCCCAACAGGTCTTGACCGGGTTTGGGATGCCCGTAGATCACCTGGTGCTGGCATCCCCTCAACAAATTGTGACTGCGAGCCGCACCACCCCAGCCATTAAGATCTGGCGACAGAATCCGTAGCGTTTGAGCTTGGGCACGGGGGATGGCGCTACGTGGACCCAGCCCCATCTCCCGTGGGCGATCGCCTCGATCGGGCTGTAATGCTGTTTTCCCAGGGCTCTGTAATGTTGATCAGAGGATTTGCGTTACGGCGATCACCGCAGGATCTAGAACAGTCGCTATACTCAGTTAACGACGCAATCAGGTTCCTGAAGACGCTGCAGTTCTTCTCTCCACTGCATTTAGGTGAGCATCAAGCATGTTTAATGCGACCGAGATTCTGATCTCCGACTTTGTCGATAAGCTACGGGCAGGGTATCACCGCACCTACGGTGGTCTCAAGCCCGACTACGAGGACATCATCGCTTGGGCAGGGAGCATGGCGCTTGAGAATATTGCCAATAGCGATGCCCTTTATCACAACGTTGAGCACACGATTTTGGTTACCTTAGTGGGCCAAGAGATGCTGCGGGGTAAACACATTCGTGAAGGCGGCATCAGTTGCGAAGATTGGCTACACTTCATTATTTCCCTGGTGTGTCACGACATTGGCTATGTCAAAGGGGTCTGCCGCTCCGACCTGGATCGCGAGCATCGCTATGCCACTGGCAAAGGGGATGAGCTGGTGGAACTGCGACCCGGAGCCTCCGATGCATCCCTGACCCCCTACCACGTTGATCGGGGCAAGCTCTTTATTGAGGAGCGCTTTGGCGCAAACCGCATTATTGATGCCGAAGCCATTAAACGCAACGTCGAGCTGACCCGCTTCCCGGTGCCCAAAGAAGAGGATCATCAAGATACGATGCAGTTCCCAGGTTTAGTGCGGGCTGCGGATCTGATTGGGCAACTCAGCGACCCCCGCTACCTCAAAAAAATCGGGGCGCTCTTCTACGAATTCGAAGAAACGGGACAAAATCAATACCTCAACTACAACCATCCCGGCGACTTGAAGCGCAACTACCCCAAGTTTTATTGGAATGTGGTTGACCCTTATATTCAAGATGGGTTGCGGTATCTGTCTCTGACCCAAGAAGGCAAGCAGATCATTGCTAACCTTTACTCCAACGTGTTTATGGTGGAGAACGAAAATGCGGTTGTTGCCACTTAAGCTGCGGTCACTGTTCCTATGACTTGGTGGCAAAAGCTTCAGAAAAATCCTTTGGCGCGGCTAGGGGCGCTGGTGTTACTGCTGTTTTACCTAGCGGTGATCGCAGCAGAGTTTGTTGCGCCTTACGATCCTTACCAGTCCCAGCCCAACGCTTCCCTATTGCCCCCGACGCCAGTCTATTGGCGAGACCAGACCACAGGGGCTTGGTTAGGTCCCCATGTGTATCCCACCAGCCAAGGCCCGGTTTCCCTCGAAACCGGCGATCGCAAGGTCTCGGTTAACTTTGATCAGCCCTCGCCGATTCGCCTATGGGCAAAAGGAACTGAGTATCATTGGTTGACCTTACGGCTGCCGCTGCCGACCCAATTTTCCTTCACCCAACCCAGCTTTGAGGAGACGGAGCTGTTTGCGGGTTTTAGGGGCGATCGCACCTCTTTGGCACCATTGGTCCAGGACAATTGAACCTCCTGGGTACGGATGAGCAGGCCCGCGATCAATTTAGTCGCCTCGTCCATGGGGGACGCATCAGCCTCAGTATCGGCTTGGTCGGCATTGTGATCTCCTTTCCCCTGGGCATGATCGTGGGGGGGCTGGCGGGGTATTTTGGCGGCTTCATCGATGCGGTGCTGATGCGCTTGGTCGAGGTGATCATGACCATCCCCGACATTTATTTGCTGGTCGCTTTAGCCGCCGTACTCCCGGCCACCCTGTCTAGCTCCCAGCGGTTCCTGCTGATTATCTTGATTACTTCCTTCGTCCGCTGGACCGGCTTGGCGCGGGTAATCCGGGGGCAGGTCCTGTCCCTCAAGTCTCAAACCTATGTCCAAGCAGCCCAGGCCATGGGAGGGAGATCGTTCTATATCGTGTTGCGCCACATCTTGCCCCAAACGGCCTCCTACGTGATTATCTCTGCCACCCTGGCGGTGCCAGGGTTCATTTTGGCTGAAGCGGTCCTGAGCTTGATTGGTCTAGGCATTCAGCAGCCGGATCCCTCCTGGGGCAATATGCTATCTCTGGCCACAGACGCCTCCATTTTGGTGCTGCAACCTTGGCTGATTTGGCCCCCAGCCCTGCTGATTGTGTTAACTGTTTTATCCTTTAACCTCCTGGGGGATGGCTTGCGGGATGCCCTCGATCCCCGCAGCCTACAGTCCCATGACTAATCGCCTATGGATTGGCGGGCGACTGCTGGCCTTGGCCTTAATTGCGATCGTGAGTCTCACGGCCTGCGGTGGGGCAGGGCCACCCCAGGATGTGCTCACCCAGGCGGTCACCCAGCAGGCAGAACAGACCCAGCGCCAACTCTGGCAGGGGGTTTCGAGGCAAGCCGATGCGCCTCAACTCCAGGTGAAGCGCATCAAGCCCATTCGCACCCAGTCTATCCGGGTGGATGGTCAGGATGCTTATCAGATCAAAGGCAGCTATCAGTTAGAGCTGCGGTATAGTGCCCGACGGGTTCAGCAAAAAGCTCCGTTTGAGGTGATTCTCAAACCAACCTCCAACAGCGAGGCTTGGCAATGGCTCTACCCTATGAACACCGGGCCAGGGGAAGCGCCACAATGGCAGACCCAGGTCTTGTCCCATCACCCTCAGGATGAAGGCTAACCCCCGGCGTGATCACCCGCTTGAAACTTTAAGATAACCATGGGTTTAAGGGCCTTGGCTGGGCTGATTTTAGGATTAGGTCATTGGTATTGAAATGGCGTTTCTCCTAAGTTGACGCCTAATTATGATGCGCGACTTGACTAACTGCTCAGAAAATCGTTGCCCCATCCAGTTCACCCTAGAAATGGTCGGAGGTAAGTGGGCAATTTTGATTTTGCGGGAGCTGTTCGTTAGCAGTCGCCGCACCCACGAATTTATTGAAGCGCTGCCCGGTATTAGCACTAAGACCTTGACCGCTCGGTTACGGGAGCTAGAGCGCTACGGGATTGTGGAGCGACGCGTATACCCCGAAGTTCCCCCGCGTGTCGAGTATTCCTTGACGGTCAAGGGGCGGCAAATTCAGCCGGTGATGGTCGCCTTAAAGCACCTTGGTGAGCATTGGTTGCAGCAAGATGCTTGTAACTGCCCGATGGACTTAGACGCTACTTTAACTGAAGATTCTGCGGCCTAGGGCTGGGCGATCCACTATTGCCGAGAGCAGGGGGTGCTTAAGGAGCAAAGGGGCTAACTACAGCATTTCCGCCCAATTCACCAGCCTCAACATTAAGCCTCAATATCCCCAGATTAATCCCCCCAGCCGGCTGATAGTTCCTGAGTCCAACTTCAGTATTTGCCGCTCTCGGCGTAGTCTCGATTAAGACACCTGGCGAAGTTGCACAGTGCCGATTTATCCCCCGATGATTACTATGCATCATGTAAGGTGAAGACCTCATTCTCCCAATGGGTTTGGGCTGATGGGTTAACTACACTTGAGGTAATCTCATGTTTGCCACCACCCTTGCGCTTGCTCTGGGATTCACACCCTTGCTGGGCATTTTGCCCATCGGCTCACAGCCGGTGAACCCGGTTACTGTGGCTCAAGTAGAGGATCCCTATAGTGATTGGATCGATCTGTATACCGATAGCTTTGAAGATAGCCAGGGCAACACCATTACCCAGTCATGGTTGCTCAACCCGAGTATCCAAAGAACCGGAGAAACGGTTCGTTTTACCCTGTTATCCAAGCGTAGTCCGGTCAGCAGTAATGGGACTGCCGCTGGGCGATTTGCCTATATTGCCAACTGTGGCACCGTGAGTTACGCGATTGAGCGCATCACCTTTTTGGATGAGGACAATGTAGAGATAGATGCCCACACTTATCAGTCCGCCCTGGAAAATGTCGATCCAGAGTCACCCCTCTACCCTCATCTCATCGCGATCTGCAACGGAGAATATTCACCCTAAGCCAGGGGCAAAAACTGAAGAGTGGGGTAACCCGAACCTGTTAAGGCCAGTTTCTTCCATTGTTCAGGCGGTGATCGTGGTCAAGAATTAAGCACATGCTGTTTTTTGAACACGGGGCCTAGACTATGGCGACAATTCTGGAAAAGGGCAATATCAGTATCCACACTGAGAACATTTTCCCGATCATCAAAAGTGGCTCTACTCTGAGCATGAAATTTTTGTGCGGGAGCTGATCTCTAATAGTGTTGATGCCATTCAAAAGCTATCGCTGCTGACGCGCTCTGGGGAGTATTCGGGCGATGTCAGTAATCCAGAGATTGAAATCGCGATTGATAAAGAGGCTAAAACCCTGAGTATTTCTGACCCAGGTTTGGGAATGACTGCTGAGGAGGTCAAGAAGTATATTAACCAGGTGGCTTTTTCCAGCGCCGAGGAATTTATCACTAAGTTCAAAGACAGCGGCGATGATGCTTCGATTATTGGCCACTTTGGCCTAGGCTTCTACTCGTCTTTTATGGTGTCGGATCGGGTTGAGATCGATACGCTGTCTTATCAAGCCGGTGCTGAAGCGGTGCATTGGAGCTGTGATGGCACCACTGAATTTGAGCTGTCTCCGTCGGAGCGCAGCACGGTGGGTACGACCGTTACCCTGCACCTGATGGCGGAGGAGGAGGAGTACCTGGAGCCCAGCCGCATTAAGCAACTGGTTAAAACCTATTGTGACTTCATGTCCATCCCCATTAAGTTGGATGGAGAGGTGGTCAACAAGCATGAGGCCCTTTGGAAGCAGTCTCCCAGCAACCTCAGCGATGAGGACTATTTGGAGTTTTACCGCTATCTACACCCCTTTCAAGAGGATCCGCTACTTTGGGTACATCTGAATACGGACTACCCGTTTACGGTTAACGGCGTTCTGTACTTCCCTAAAATCAAGCCTGACATTGATGTCACTAAGAGCAATATCAAGCTGTTCTGTAATCAGGTGTTTGTCAGCGACAACTGCGAAGAGGTGATTCCTCGCTTCTTGCTGCCGCTACGGGGGTGATTGATAGCACCG
>JAAUQE010000272.1 GCA_012032425.1 Leptolyngbya sp. RL_3_1
GTTGCCCTGAGGAATAAAGGCGACTTGATCCTTGGGTCACTGGGCAGCAGATCGGCAATGGGTCAATCAGGATCTCGTGAAGGGATTGCAGGGATTGGCGGTTGGTTGCAGCATTAGCCGCCTCGACACCAATGGAGCGGGAGTCGTTGACTAGGGCGGTGAGGGCTGAGTCGGAGGTGCTGCGGTAGACGGGGCTATCTAGGCTGGCGATGGGGTTGCCGATGGGGCGATCGGAGCCGTTAAACTCGACCGAGCGGAAGCTGATGTCGCCTGTGGGTGGGATGACCCAGATGTAGAGAGCCTGGTCAAAGATCAGGGAGTAGGTGACCAGGGTGGTGTTGGTGTCGCGGGCAATGTGTTGGATTTCTGCGACGGTAGGGGCTTCAGCCAAAGAAGTTTCCTCAGCAGAGGAAAATCGACTGGCCAATTGCAAGACAAAGGCACGGGCACGACCCCGTTCACTGGTGGCTAGGGCTTCAGCAGTTTTGCCTTGGACGGTTAGGGCTCGCTCCAGATTGGCATAGGTTTGGGCTTGGGTATCGGCCAGGGAAATCAATTGGTCATCGGTTAGGTCAGTTCTTAGCGATTCGTAGATTTCGATGGAGTGGCGTAGCGCCAATTCTGCCGCAGGCAACCGCCCTATATCGATCAGGACAGCACCTTGATTATTGAGGGTCAGGGCTTCTCCGGCCCGATCACCGATTTCACGGGCAATGGCTATCCGTTGTTCATAAAAGTCTATCGCCTGCTCATATTGGCCTAGATGATCGTAAGCCAGACCTAAATTCCCTAGGGTGCGCCCTTCTCCGTCTACGATCGCCGCATTCTACGAGCAATTTCCAGGTGTTGTTCGTGTAGGTTATCGCCTGCTCATATTGACCTAGATGCCGGTAGACACTACCCAAGCTCCCTAGGGCGCGCCCTTCTCCAGCCCGATCACCGATTTCGCGAGCGATGACTAACCGTTGTTCATAGAAGTCGATGGCGCGCTCATACTGGCCCAGCCTGAAGTAAGCATTGCCTAGATTACCCAGTGTTTGACCTTTTCCGGGGCGATCCCCAATCTCCTGAGATATCGCTAAGTCCTGTTCATAGAGATCGATGGCGCGCTCATATTGGCCCAGGCTGAGGTAAGCATTACCCAAATTACCCAGGGCGCGCCTTCTCCAGTCCGATCACCGATTTCACGAACGATGGCTAACTGTTGTTCATAGAGGTCAATGGCGCGCTCATATTGGCTCAAGCTGAGGTAGGCATTACCTAAACTGCTCAGGGCAGCACCTTCCCAGGCTTGCTCCCCAATCTCCTGGGCGATCTCCAGATATTGTTCATGGAAGTCGATGGCGCGCTCATACTCACCCAGGTCGGCGTAAATAAGGCCCAAATTACCCAGGGTGGCACCTTGCCCCGGGCGATGACCGATGGCTTGCAGAATTGCTAGGGCTTCTTCAAACAGTGGAATTGCCGCTCGAAACTGACTCCGATTGAGCAGTTCCAAACCTTGCTCAAACAACTGAGCAGCTTCTGAAAGTTGACGATCCGCCTGGGCCAAAATCTGCGGCGGTGCCGTCGCCCAAGGTGACAGTTCTGTCTCTGGCCATACCTCGTTCAGCGGGTCGAGATCCCAGGGTTCTGGGGTCGTAGTGGCAGGTCGCGTTTCACCTAAACCGTAACCGCCCCCTGAGCGGAGTCGAAGGGGGGATCTGGGTGGCCTCACCAAACTGAACTGCACTCAGAGGTTGCGAGCTGCCGAGAATTTGAGTGACGGGCACCAGCAGGGCAGACAGAGTAGCAAAACTGAGCAACTTGGCAGCGCGAACCATGGGGCAGTTCCAGCGGGTGACATTCACCACTATTACTGAGCCCAGTCAACTTATTCAACTGATCCACAACCGCCACCCCTCGTCCCCCCTCGTCCCCAGTCTTCGGCTGGGGGCCAGCAAACAAGTAGACTTGAGGATAGATGTGCTATGGACCAGTGTTGATAGGGCGTCAAAAAGAGGATCTCAATAGGCAGGTAAAGTTAGCGATCACAGTTGGAGATCAGTGATGCTCATCCAGAAAATCATCCACGAACTACAAGAGATTCCTGAAGCAAAGCTAGCAGAACTCTACACCCTGATACAGGGTTTCCGTCTTGGCTTGACTCCAGAAGCCCCCCAACCTCGTACCCCCGGTCTCCTGGTTGGGCAACTCGGTGATGCCTTCTTTGAACCCCTCTCCGAAGACGAACTCCAACAATGGGAATAAGCTACCTCCTCGATACTCATATCCTGCTGTGGTGGCTTTTTGACGATCCGAAACTTGACAACCGCTGTCGGGATATCATCCGTAATCCCAGCCATTGCATTCTTGTTAGTAGTGCCTCTGCCTGGGAAATTGCCACAAAATACCGCATTGGCAAGCTCCCTGAAGTCAAACCTTTACTTGAGGACTATGCCCAAATATTAAACCGGGCTAAGTTTATCGAACTCAGCATCAGCACTGCCCATGCGTTAAGAGCTGGAAATTTACCCATTGCCCATCGTGATCCGTTTGATCGGATGCTCATGGCCCAAGCAGAACTCGAAAAGTTACCGATCCTCACTGAGGATCGAGCCTTTCAGACTGGGCTGGTTCAGGTTATCCCCAATCCCAAGTAACTTGGTCATATTTCTAAGCTGCTCAAAAAGTTCCTATTGCTGCGCCTGCCATTGGCGAAAGATTTCCGTTTCCGTCAGCACCGGATTCAGATCCACCCAGCGCCCCCGCTCATCCCGATATTCATAGAGAAATAGGCTCCGCAGCAGTCGGTTGTAGTCATTGTCCCCTTGGAGGGAGCGGGTCTGGGCCGCTTTAAACAGCATCTGCCATTCCGATTGATCGATCAGCCCCAGCATGTCATTACGTTCATCCCTAATCACCCGCTCCAGGGTGGTGCGTTGCACGGGGGGATCCTGCTTGCGGAGACAGCCATAGAGGTAGCGCATCAGGTTGCGCATGTGGCCGCCGCTGATGGTGCAGAGGCGATCGAGGGTGGCCTCATCCTCAAATATCTGCTCCAGCCCTTGCAACCTTGCCTCAGAGTCCTGCTCAGGGAAGGCCCGCGCCAGCACCATTTGCCGGAGCTGAGCGAGACTGGCTGGGTTGAGGGTGCCTTCAAAGTTGTGGACGGGCACCATGGTCAGCACCGACGGGCTCACCCCAAACCGGTTGGTGAGGATGGGCAAATCATCGGAAAACACCAGGGACAGGGGAATGGTGTAGAGCACATGGCAGGCTAGCCGCTTCAGCTGATCGCCGCGATCGACAAATAGATACTCAGGCTGGAGGCGATCGCCCGGTTTTGGGGCATGGGCGACCCGATCCAGGTTGTCCACGATCGCCACCAGCCCCGCCTTGCCCATCTCCTTGAGCCTTTGAATGGCGGGCTCCAACAGCTCTTGGTTGATGGCGTCGATAATATTTTTGGTGCGGGGCTCTAGATATTGATGGAGCTGCCCCCGTAGCTCGGCGCTGTCCTTAGATTGGGCGGTGAGGGTAGCAAACCCCGCCGAGAGGCTCATCTCCGAGATCTCGATCGGCATTTGCAACGTGTCGCTGATGCTCTGGAACAGCCGCTGAAAGTAACTGGGGCGCATGGTCACCCCGACAGATTCTAAGCTGGCCGAAATTTGACGGGCAATCACCATCAAAATATCGGTGACCTCCACATCGGACATTTCTAGATCGCGATCGGACTCAAAATAGACGACGTGGTAGTCCGCCGCTTCCAGGGTGGTCTTGAGGCGAAGCAGTTCGGTGGATTTGCCCGAGCCGATGTGACCGGTCAGCAGTTGGGTGGTGGGCTCATCGGGAGAAAGACGAATGATCGTGCGGGCCAGCTCTTCGACAATATCGCCCCCCCGCACCGTCGAAAAGTTGATGTAGTAGCGGGGATCTTGGATCGGTCGGCTGGGGTTGGCCGCCCGGTAAAATCGCGCAATATCCAGAACCATAGTGGCCCCTCCTGACGGCACGATCTTTATAGCACTTATCCCCACAGTCGCCGCCGCTCTGGCCCCTTGAGGCGATCATGGGTCTCGCGCAATAAATCTGGGATTGGCAATTGACTGGGGCAGCGAGGCAGACAGTCGCCACAGTCGGTGCAGCGATCGCCCCTGCGCCCTGGAAACCAATGGCCGGCCCGCTCAAACATGCCGTAGCGGTATTCCCCAAAGCTTTGCATGTCATAGGCCACCGCCAGATTCCGCAACCGCAGAATTTCTGGGATGTTAATGCCCTCGGGGCAGGGCAAACAGGCATAGCACTGGTGGCACTGACTGTTTCCGAGGGTGGTATTAGCATGGGTCGCCAAGCGATCAATGGCGACCTGCTCAGCCGAGGTCAAGACGCCAGTTTGATCCGCGACTTGCAAGGGATAGATTAATTCGGCGGGGTTGGCTGGCCCCACACTCAGGGTGGTAATGGCCGGATCTTGCAGCAGCCAACGGTAGCTGAGGTGCAAGGGCTCAAAGGGTTTGCAGAGCGTTCTCAGGGTCTCTGGTGGGTGATAGAGCTGCCCCCCTTTGTCCCCAGGGGAAATGATAAACACCCCCATATCTTGGGCGCGGGCCAGATCCACGGCGCGGCGATGGCGTTGGAAAAAGAGATAGTAATGGAGATTGACGAATTCAAATTGGTGGGTGGCGATCGCCCCCTCAATCACTTCCAAAGCCCCATGGGTGGAGAAGCCCACATGGCGAATCTGACCCGCCGCCTGGGCCGCTTTCACCGCTGCCATGCACCCCTGAGAATCGGTGGCCCAGCTCAGATGCTCGATGGTATTGATGCCGTGGATGGCCAAACAATCGATCTGGTCGAGTTGCAGCCGTTCTAGGGATTCGGCAATCTGCTGGGCCATGGTGGCCGATCGGGGGTGGGGGGATTTTGGTGGTGATGACTGAAGCTCGCCCGCTGGGCTGGGGAGAGGCTTGCAAAGACTGCCCCAACAGCTTCCTCGCTCTGGCCATAGCCCCGCGCGGT
>JAAUQE010000072.1 GCA_012032425.1 Leptolyngbya sp. RL_3_1
TCAAATCCGCCAAAAACGCCCTGTTTATCAACCGCAATGTGCCGGGGGTGCAGATTCCCCAACGGGTGATCGATCGGCTGGCCCAGGCCCAAGACCCCCTGCGGGAGGGGATGCAGATTGCCGCTGAACAGGTGCAAGCAGCCCAGCAGCTTTGCCAAGGGGTGCATATGATGGCGGTGCGTCGCGAAGATTTGATCCCTGAAATTCTAGATTTGGCGGGGATTGAGGCAACTTGCCAGAGCAATTTGCCAGAATAGTTAGGGGTTCGCAATTACAAAACATACCAGGCACAAAGGTTGCTGAGGTGAGGGCGCAAGGCGTTGCGCCCTGGTAAAGCGTTACGCTATTGACCTGTTTACCCCTTAATGGGCGTCACAACTGGACTGCGGCCATGCTGGTCATCTCTAAGCACATCACCCTGCCCGATACGGAGATCGAGATGCAGGCCATCCGCTCCCAGGGGGCGGGGGGACAGAACGTCAACAAGGTGGCGACGGCGATTCACCTGCGGTTTGACGTGGCCGCGTCATCCTTACCAGAGCCCTATAAGGCGCGGGTGCTGGCCCTGCGGGACCGCCGCATTTCGAAGGAGGGGGTAATTGTCATTAAGGCCCAGCAGCATCGCAGCCAAGAGCAAAATCGAGTAGAAGCGCTGTCGCGGTTACAGACCTTATTGCAAAGTGTGGCGATCGCCCCCAAGCCGCGCCGCCCCACCCGTCCTTCTAAGGGCGCGAAACGACGACGACTGGATCAGAAAACCCAGCGGGGACAGCTCAAACTGCTCCGGGGTAATGTGGATTTCCCCTGATGCTGCCAAGACCTGTTGCCAAGACCTGTTGCCAGACCGCGTCCCCGATCATCCCGCTCCCATGACCCGCGATCGCGCCATCATTCCCCCGCCACCGCCCGTAACCGTGAGCCGATCTTGGCGGTGCTCCAGGCCGAGTTGCCCCCCCACGGCACCCTCTTAGAGATTGCCAGCGGCACGGGGGAGCATGGGGTGTTTATGGCTCCGCAGTTGCACCCCCGTCATTGGCTCCCCAGTGACATCGACCCAGAGGCCCTGGCCAGCATTGCCGCTTGGCAGCAGGTGACGCCTAGTCCCACCCTGCATCCGCCCCTAAACCTGGATATGGGTGACCCGAGCTGGCCCGATCAAGTGACCAATTGGCTGCAAACCCAGAGCGATCGCCTCCCCCCGCTCTCGGCAGTGATGGCCATGAACATGATTCATATTTCCCCTTGGGCCGCCTGTGAGGGGCTGATGGCGGGCGCTGGTGCCCTCTTGCCAGCGGGCGGGGTGCTGTATTTGTACGGTCCCTTTCGTCAGGCCGGACAGTCGTTTGCCCCCAGCAATCAGGCATTTGATCAGTCGCTGCGAGCCCGCCACCCCCAATGGGGCATTCGAGATTTAGAGGCGGTGGTGGATTGCGCCGCCCACCATGGATTGGCCTTGAAAACCGTCATTTCCATGCCTGCCAACAACCTCTCAGTGGTACTGCAACGCGTACCTGGGGATCCGCAAATAAAACACACACCAGGCACATAAAGTTGCTGAGGTAGGGGCGCAAGGCCTTGCGCCCTGATGAAGCGGTGCACTATTTACCCGCTTGTCCCTGAATGGGCGAGTAAGCACGACCAGATAAACCGTAGACCTTGCCGCAATTCCGTTTCGGGCGGTCGCTGGAAGATTGCGACCCAGGGAAAAACGGGTCAGTGGGCGGATCGGGCCTACCCTCCGGAAACCAACCGAGGGAAATCGCCCCCGGCAGCATCACTTCACCGCGATGCCGACCCCTCGAATCGGAGTAAACCCCTATGGCACAATAGGCATTGCCCGTTAAATTCTGTGACGCGCACCTTAACGATATTCACGAGTATTGACCTGTGACTGCTACCACCGCTCCCTCCCGCCGTGCTGTGTTTCCGTTTACGGCTGTCATTGGCCAAGAGGATATGAAGCTGGCCCTGCTGCTGAATGTGATTGATCCACGCATTGGCGGGGTGATGATTATGGGCGATCGCGGCACCGGCAAATCCACCACCATTCGGGCCTTGGCCGATTTGCTACCCGAGATTGACGCCGTCGCCGATGACCCCTTTGGTCGCGCCCCCAACGACCCCGATGTGCTGCGGGAGCGGGCTGGGGCCGAAGTCTCTGTTATCCAGAAAAAGGTGCCCATGGTGGATCTCCCCTTGGGGGCCACCGAAGACCGGGTCTGCGGCACCATTGACATCGAGAAAGCCCTCTCAGAAGGGGTCAAAGCCTTTGAACCGGGCCTTTTGGCTAAGGCCAATCGCGGCATTTTGTATGTGGATGAGGTGAATCTGCTGGATGACCATCTGGTAGACGTACTGCTGGACTCCGCCGCCTCCGGCTGGAACACCGTCGAGCGGGAAGGGATTTCCATCCGTCACCCAGCCCAGTTTGTGCTGGTGGGCTCCGGCAACCCTGAGGAAGGGGAACTACGCCCTCAACTGCTGGACCGCTTTGGCATGCATGCGGAAATTCGCACCGTCAAAGACCCCGAGCTGCGGGTGCAGATTGTGGAGCAGCGCTCTGACTTTGACCAAGATCCCCAGGGGTATTTGGCGGCGCACCAGGCCAACCAAGTGGCGCTTCAGGAAAAACTGGTGGCCGCCCAAACCCGCCTGCCCCAGGTTGTCTTGGATCACGACTATCGGGTCAAAATCTCCCAGGTCTGCTCTGAGCTGGATGTGGATGGTTTGCGGGGGGACATCGTCTCCAACCGCGCCGCCAAGGCCCTCGCCGCCTATGAAGGGCGCGAAGCGGTCACCCTCGACGACATCCGTCGGGTGATTGCCCTCTGCCTGCGCCACCGCCTCCGCAAGGATCCCTTAGAGTCGATTGACTCGGGCTACAAAGTGGAAAAAGTCTTTAGCCAAGTATTTGGGGTCGCCTTAGACGAGGCCGACGCGAGTCGCAACGGCCTCCAGCCCGCCGGTGTCCGCTAGGGAGCGGATTCTGGGGCTCGACCCTGGTTTAGCAACCCTAGGGTTTGGGGTGATTGACGTGGGGGCAAGCGACACGGGCACGGTGGCTGAGGCCGCCGTGGTGGATTTTGGCGTGATCACGACCGCCGCCAAGACTCCGGTGGGGGATCGCCTCTGCACCCTCTATGACGACTTGCACAGTTTGATCGACCAGATCCGGCCCCAGCGGGTGGCTCTAGAGAAGCTGTTTTTTACCGCATGGGCAACACCATCTTGGTGGCCCAGGCGCGGGGGGTGGTGATGCTGGTGCTGGCCCAATACCAGTTGCCCCTGGTGGAATATACCCCAGCCCAAATCAAGCAAGCTCTCACCGGCCATGGCAATGCCGACAAAGCCATGGTGCAGGAGGCGGTGGCGCGGGAGCTGAACCTGCCCTCGATTCCTAAGCCTGACGATGCTGCTGACGGTCTGGCGGTGGCGCTGACCGCTTGGTTCCAGCGCTGAGGGTGGCTTATCGTGGCGTAAGGAATTGGACGGGACCGTGAGTGACGAGCAGAGAGAATTGGCGATCGCCCAATCCCAGGCGGGACAGGATGCCTTTGAGCGGGGGGACTACAAACTGGCCGTACGCTGCTTTGAGCAGGGGGCCAATCTCGCCCCCGCCAGCAGTTCCCTAGGGGGAGACATCCGCCTGTGGCTGGTGAATGCCTACGCCGCCACTGATCGCGAGGAAGAGGCGATCGCCCTCTGTGAAACCCTGGCCCGCTCCCCTGACCTAGATATCCGTAAGCAGGGGAAGCAACTGCTCTACATCCTCAAGGCCCCTCGCCTCCAGCTCAAGCCCGAGTGGCAAACCCAAATTCCCGACCTGAGCCAGTTGGAGCAGGGGAATAGCCCGTCTAAGTTGAGTCAGTACAAACCGCCGACCCGAGCCGCGACGCCCTCATTAAAACCCGAGTCTGAACCGGAAGACCTCAGTCAAATGAATACCCAGGATAACGGCTTCCTCTGGGTGGCGTTGATCGGGATTGGGCTGGTCCTCGGGGGACTGCTGTGGTGGGGATCCTAGATGTTTTACAAAACTTTATAATTCCGCCCATTTTCCCCGAATCTTCCACAGTTTGTCCACAGAGTCTGGGGCGTTTTCCACAGGTTAATCGCTCATCTGCCCAAAACCCGTTCCCCTGTGGATTACCGATAATCGCCTCAAAAAGGGTGCTCTTTACAGCCTGTGTAACGAACTGAAAACACCCCGATTCGTGAAAGGGTGATTCCCTCGTTGGGGGCGTGATCTTAAGACCGATTCTGCAACATTTGGCAACATTGACAGTTCTGGGTTGGGGTAGGCAGAATGATGCGACCGGGAAACACGCGCCTGTGGGGCCAAGCCATATCCTGTCCCTGAAACCCTTGGGGAGCAAGGATTTGATTAGCCTTATGGAGGTGCTGTTTTCGGGTGTTTAGCCCGTGGTGTTTTTAACGGAGACCTGAATGAACAGTCCTATGGTTAGTCTGTTGGTGGAAATTCCAGAGGAGCTGCACGAGTCCTTGCAGGGATATCTGGAGTCCCATTCAGCCTGGAGTCAGCAGCGGGCGTTCTGTGCGGCTTTGTCCCTGTTTCTGATGCAAAATGGCGGGGGCGATCGCCGGGTTAATCGCATCTACCTGGATACCCTGTTTGATTACGCGGCCTAACGATAGCCTGAGCGATGCCGGTTCTTGCTGGGGGCATCGCCACAGCAGGGACCTTGGGTCCGCTAGGAACCGCTCTCTGGGCAAGCCGCTGATGGGGCGCTCCCTCGGGAAGGGAACTCAGGCTATTCAGGGCATCCATTAACTTCTGTAGAAACCGCCCGGCCCCTGTAGGGGGTTGATAGGTTGGAAACACAATCCCTTTCCAATCCCCAGCTTTTAAAAGCGTATGTCTTCTAATCCCACCACCTCCCGAGGTGCCTCAATTTTATGGGCTCAGGTCTGTGGCCTTGCCTTAGTGCAAGGGGCGATCGCCCTCACCTGGGTGATTTACAACCTGTATCTGGTGCAACTGCTGGAAAGCTTTGGCTTTCCCAAGGCCCTGGCCACGGGGTTGCTGATTATTGAGAACCTGTTAGCCATGGTGATGGAGCCCTTGATGGGCAGCTTCTCCGACCGGCTACAGCATCAGGTGGGCACCCGCTTTCCCTTAATCAGCTTGGGGATGGTGCTCTCAGCCGGGTGTTTCCTGGCGATCCCCATGGTGCTGCTGGGGGGGCAAGCAACCCTATTCCGCTGGGTCCTGCCCTTAATGCTGGTGGCCTGGGCTCTAGCGATGACGGTGTTTCGCAGTCCGGCCATGTCCCTGTTAGGGCGCTATGCGTTTCGCACTCAACTGCCCTTAGCGGCTGGCATCCTCACGTTGGTGGGCGGGCTGGCGGGGGCGATGGGTCCCCTCGCCAGCCAGTTTATTTTGGGGCTGGGACCCATGGCCGCCTTTGGCATCGGCTCTGGGGTCTTGATCATCGCCGCCCTCACCCTGACGGTGATTGGCCCCAATCGCGATGTGGCTGGCAGTTCCCCCGCCACCGGCGGAATTTTGGCCCTGCCCTGGGGGCGCTTGCTCTGGGTGTTTGGCACGGGAGTGGGGGTGACCCTGGGCTTCCGTTTGATTATGGGGACGTTCCCGATGGTGCTGAAGGGGCAGGTGCCGAATTCCAACCCAGCGACGGTGATGGGGACGATTTTTGTCACCCTGGCCCTGACGGCGATCCCCTCTGGCGCTTTAGCGGTGCGTCTGGGCAACCGGCGGGCGATGATGATCGGCTTGGGGGGGATGGCGCTGGTTTGTGCTGCGGTCATTGCCATTCACAGTACCGCCATGGGTATGGTGCTCGCGGCCCTATTCGGGGCCTCATTTAGTCTGGTGTCTAACGGCACGATTCCCTTTGCCCTATCCATGGTCCCCACCGAAAAGGCGGGCCTGGGCACTGGGATTTATTTCAGCGGTGGGGCCTTGGCCTCTAGCCTGTTCGGCGCTTTATTTGGGGGCAGCTTAGCGCTCACCCCGGCCCTAGGAGCGGGCTTAGGGAGCGGCGCTTTTCTGCTGGCAGCCCTCTGTGTGGGCCTTTCGACGGGGCGATCGCGGTGAGGAGGGCACGGCTGATTACCCATCGCTTCTGGCTCATCGCCCTGTTGAGTCTCGCCACGGGCTGTGGCTGGCGCAGCCCTGAGGTGGCACCGCTGACGATTCAGGTTTACCAGGACTGGCAGCTCAGCTATGGCGACGAGATTGGCGGCTATCAAGTCCAAGGGGGTTTGGGGGATATCGCCCTGGATCTGCGGGGCGATCGCATTCACATGCCCTTTAACGGCGAGGTGTTTCCGGCGGAATCTCCAGCCTCTGGCTGCGTCTATGTTTCTAGTGCCGAGGTGCCCGCTTACCTCTTTCGCATTTGTGGGTTATCTCGGCCCCGTTTAGGTCCCCTGACCGCAGGCCAAAACCTAGGCCGGGGCCAGTTATTGGTGTTCTCAACCTTGCGAAAGCAGCCCGACGGCACCTGGGCGCTAGTGGAACCCGCCCCAGACTTGATCGAGTCATGGGTGCGATCGCCCGCTCCCTAGCCGTCGCCATAGTTGCCGAGTAGGGGCGCAAGGCATTGCGCCCTGGTGAAACATGGCGCTATTGACCCACTTGTCCCGTAGTGCAGTCTTGGGGCCAAGCCGAAGCCTTAGCCTCTAAGCTAAACGACCCCCCACAACTACAAGTTTGTTGGGCGAGGGGATTGGTAAAGCGGAAGTTGCCGCCCATCAAATCTTCAGCGTAGTCAACGGTCAACCCCTCACATTGGGCCAGGGTTTCAGGGCTAACCATCACCGTTAAGCCCGCAACGCTGAGGGTGCGATCGCTCGGGGTGAGGGTCGGGGCAAAGCCCAGGTCATAGCGTAAGCCAGCACAGCCGCCAGCCGTCACCACGAGACGCACGGTTGGCGGCTCAGGGGCAGCATGACTCTGGAGACGCTTCAACTCTTCGACTGCGGCTGAACTCAGGTGAATCATGCTTCGATTTTCGATGCTTCAATGTTCGGTTAACGAGGGGAGATTAATTCCGGGTCAACCACTTTTGACCGTTGAGGCGCTGTAGGGTGTATAGCACCATTAGGTCCAAGGTCACGCGGCGCTCATCCCCCATGAAATGCTCTAGGGTGCTGGCGCGATCGCCCCCCCTCAGCGCAGTAGAAAAACTTTGAGCCACTAATGTCTTCCTGGGTGAAGACGACGCTAAAGTGACGCTGCTTGGTCGGCAGTTGGCCGCTCACCTGCCAGTAGGCTTGGCTATCGGCCCCAGTGACGGCCAAAGTAGTTTTCTGAAAGGTCAGCTCGACGCCCTCAAACCCAGCTTTCCCTAACGCCGTCGTGAGGGTGGGCAAGTAATGCTGCTCAATGAATTCACCAAAGGGCTTTTTCTCAATGGCAGGCGGTTTTTCCGCCTTCGCCTTGGCTTTAGTTGCCTTGGCCTCAGTCGAGGCGGATGTGTCTTGTGACGCAGCGGTCTTATCTTCGGCCATGGTTGTTTATCGCCCCATCCAGCAATGGCTCGCTCACCCTCCTGATCAGGGACGGTCAAGCGTTGATATTTATAGTAAGGCAAACTGACGGCTGGCCCCATGGCTAAAGGATGGGATCTGGATTGAGATCGGGATTGGGATCGGGTAAAGATCGTTAACCCAGAAGCGGTTCAGGGGCTGGCTAGCCATTGCTGAGGGTGAGGCCCAATCGCCTGGATAATTGATTGACAGGCCCAGGGCCACAACTGCTATGATTGTTAAGCTTACAAACTTAAGCCGCTTGTAAAACACAATTAATGGGGTGTCGCCAAGTGGTAAGGCATCGGGTTTTGGTCCCGACATTCCTAGGTTCGAATCCTAGCACCCCAGTTTTTAGATAAGTCCGCTAGTGCTCAAGGGCGGAATTAACCCAACCATTACAAACCCAAGGCAAGGGGCTTAAGCCCCTTGTTCAAGGCTAAGGCTATTTAAGCCGCCGAGTACTAGTAATTGATGGCGGAATTCACGTAACCCTGCCAGTTTCTAGCCCCCTTGCCCCTCAAGCACCCCTGCCCTCAGCCCTGGTGCATTTGAGCCGCCCGGTCCTAGAGCCAACCCCGCAGGCGATAAACCAGCAGCCCGATATATTCCTTGATGGCGCGGCTGACCTGGAAAAGATTACTGGCGTCGGGCAAGAGGCTGAGCATCACCCCTTGGCGGCTGCCGCTGATTTCTTCAATGGTTTGGGCTGACACCAAAAAGTCCGTGGGCGCGGCAATCGCCTCCATACCCTGGTGGCGAAAGATCGCCAGGGCACGGGGCATATGGGCGGCGGAGGTGACCAGCAGAATGCGGTTCAGCCCCCGTTCATCCAGCAGGGCTTTGACATTGACGGCATTTTGGTAGGTATTGAGGGAGGTGGTGTCTTGGGCGATCGCCGTCTTCGGCACCCCCCAAGCGGTGGCAATGGCAGCCATATCGGCAGACTCTGAGTCGCCGCCACCGCGCCAAGCGATCCGCCCGCCGCTAAACACCAACAGGGCGCTTTATGGGCTTTGTACAAGCGAATGCCGTGGAGGACGCGATCCCCCGCCTCACTCAGATCCACCCAGGGGCGGGGATAAATCGCCGAGCGGGTACTGCCCCCCAACACTACGATCGCCTCGGCCTGGGGCACAGGCTGGGGGGGCAGGTGCTGCCACTCTAGGGATTGGGTTAAGCGGGTGGCGACCCAGGCATTACTGCTGAGCAAGAGTACCAGCAGCGCTGCCGCGATCGCCCCATCGCCCAGCGCATGCGCCGCCGCCAGAGTAAGCCCAGCGCTACGACCATCAGCCCGCAACTCAGCCCGAGGGGGTAAACCAGCAGGGGCAGCAGTTTGGACAGGAATAAGAACATGAGTCAGGGAGCGTCAGGGGTGAGCAGAATCAGGGGTGAGCGGACGCCAGTAAAACCGATTGCAGGCGGTATGGCCAGAACAGCCCAGGGCATGGGTCAGCGGGGTAAAGCCCTTTTTTTCATAGAGGCGGATGGCCCGAGTCATGGTGCTCAAGGTTTCTAGATAGCAGTGCTGATACTGCAATTGGCGGGCTGTCGCCAGGAGGAGATCGATCAGGCGATCGCCCACCCCTTGCCCCCGCGCCGCTGGGAGAAAATACATTTTTGCAGCTCGCAGGTCTGGGGGTATTCACAGGCAAAAGGGGCAATTCCGCCACCGCCCACCACCGTTCCCTGATGCTCGATCACAAAATAGCGGGTGCCGGGGTGGCTATAGGTCTGGGCCATGGCATCCAGCTCCGGGTCGGACCAGGCAAAGCCAGGGCGAGCCCGCCCCCAGTTCGGCGAGGACTTGACGAATAATTTGAGCGATCGCGCGATTATCTTTGTCCTGAATGGGCCGAATCTCAAAGGAAGTCACCAGCAATCCAACACCCTGAACCTGAAGTCGCCTGGATTGTACCCCATCAAGATTTAGGCGATCTGGTGGCATTTACCCCCCAAGCGAGGGATCGGTAAGCAAATATCAGGACCTGTACAGGGGGGTGAAGGGGTGTGGGCGGAGCCTGCCCGTAGGGCTTAGGAGTGGGGATATTATTTTTGCGCTATTCCCTGGCGGGTTCGCCGCAGTGGTGGCAGTGGGGGGTGTACTTATAGGCGGGCTGGTGACAGTGGCCACAGGGTTGGTATTGGCCAAACCCGCAGTGGGGGCAAAAGTCAGGGTCCCCATGCAGCTTGGCGCTACAGCGAATGCAGCGGCTTTTTTGGATCCGATTTTTGGCCTGCACCCTGGGGTTAAACACAAACCGCTGTAGCAGCTTGATCAGGCCGAACCCCAGCAGCGGAATCACCGCAATCATCAGATAGCTGGCCAGGAACAGCAGCCCCCCCAGCACTGCGACGATCGCCTCGACCACCACCCCGACCAGATTGCCAAACTGGATAAACTCGAACAGACGCACCCCCAGGGGCAAGCAGGCAATCAGCAGCAGGTGCCAGCTCAGCAGCGCCTGTAGCCCCCACTGCCGCCGAGTGGATTGGCGATGCCAACCGTAGGCCACCGCAATCAACGGGGTCAAAAATAGGATTTGTAGCCCCAGCAGTTGGTTTGAATGCCAAAACTGGGCCTGGTCGTACTCGGCTTGGAGGGTGTCGTAGCGATCGCCATCACTCACCCAATCCAGGTAGGCGGACCCTTCTGGGCTCTCGATCAGCTGGGTTTCTAGATCCGTAACCTCGGCTTTTTTGCCATTAATCTGCTGCTGATTAGCATCGATCTCTGCCTTGGTGGCGGCGGCGGTGGATTCATTAATCGAGGCGGCTGGGTCCTGACCCGCAATATTCTCTAGCAGCGTGGAGTCATACTGCTCCCGCAGCACCCGATTTTGTTCTTCGAGGGTGGCGATTTCGATTTGGAGGGTGCGAATCTGATCACGCCAGTCAGATTTTCGGGGGGTGGCGATCGCCCGCTGCAATTGCTGGTGGGTTTGGCAAATGGGATCCACTTCCCCCAGGCGGGGCGGGGCCTCTAGGACATCGGGCGGCAGGCTTTCGCGGGCGGCGATCGCTGCCCCTAACAGATTTGCCCTGAGGGCATGGGGATCCTGATCGGCGGGGGCTTCATGGAAGGTGACAAAGTCGGTGCGGCAAGCAAATTGCTCTGCGGGACTCAGGGGCCATTGGGAAATGCTGGCCAGCCCCCCAAACACATTCAGCACCACGAAGAGATCAATCAAGATCAAAATCACGATGCTGATCTTGTTAATCGGTTCGTGGTGAATTTGCGTGGACTTCCGTAAAAAACGCCGACTCACCCGACGAATAAAGTGCAACATGGTCAAAACTCTTCCTAGCTGAACGAAGCCGGTTCAGCAACTGGGGCTGCCGAAGGACTCGCCTTAACCTTAGCCAGCCCCATCGACACCGCTGGCCAATCTGGCCAGTTTCAAAATTTACACAGCCCGTGGGAGGGCACAGACCCACTGCCCAGCGTTAAGAGCGTCGAGAAGACCGGGTCAGACGCTTATCACGACGGGCAAATACTTTTAGGAAGGGAAGCCGCTCTTTGAGATTGATCTCCCCCGGCTTGATGCGGGTGGTGAGTTGCTCAATCGTGCTGGGTTTCATATTCGCTTGGGGCTCACCACCAGGGGTTTGCCACCAGGCCGACACGGTGCCGCCAGCAAGTCCGGCGATCGCACCAAAGATGACACTGGGCAAAACCGCATACCCAATGAGCAAAAAGGTGAACAGAAACAGTAACCACAGTCGCAGCGCGACCGGAACAATTTTGTCAGGCACGTTTTAGGTTAGAGCGTGAGCGCTGAACTCAGATTTCAGGACCCCATCAGCAAGGGTAACTCACTCGTCACGCTTTATTAGAATTGGTTCCAGCTTAGCCCTGATTTAATCAGGCCGCGTGCTAACACCCCAGATGGGAGCATAATGGGTAGGGGGACAGGGCGGTAACGCCGAGGGTCAGACCCATTGCCATTGCTGCGGTCGGCTGTCGTTTATTGGTGCCTTAGCATTGGGCAACCCCCCGCCCAAACTGGGTTGTTATTTTTAGGTATCCCTATAGGTCTCCATGCTGGATCGGATTCGGGCGATCGCCACCAAACTCTCCCCTCGCCTCATCGAAATTCGTCGCCATCTCCACAGTCAGCCCGAACTCAGTGGTCAGGAATATCAAACCGCCGCCTATGTGGCCGGGGTGTTGTCATCCTTGGGCTATAAGCCCCAGGAGTTGGTGGGTAAAACCGGTGTGGTGGCGGACCTGCCGGGACAAAATCCGGATCAAGGTGCCCTGGCCATCCGCACCGACATGGATGCCCTGCCGATTCGAGAGCTGAGCGACCTCCCCTTTGCCTCTCAAAAACGGGGGGTGATGCATGCCTGTGGCCACGATGTGCATACCACCGTGGGGCTGGGCACGGCGATGATCATGGCGGAGCTGGATCTCCCCCTACCCGGTCCGCTGCGATTTATCTTTCAACCCGCTGAAGAGACCGCCCAGGGAGCCCGCTGGATGGTGGCGGATGGGGTGATGGCAGGGGTGGCAGCGATTCTGGGGGTGCATGTTTATCCCTCCATTCCCGGCGGCAATATTGGCATTCGCTACGGGGCCTTGACCGCCGCTGCTGATGATCTGGAGATCATGATTGTGGGGGAATCGGGCCATGGGGCGCGCCCTCACGAAGCGATCGACGCCATTTGGATCGCCGCCCAGGTAATCACCACCTTGCAGCAGGCCATTAGCCGCACCCATAACCCCTTGCATCCAGTGGTGCTTACCATTGGCCAAATCCAGGGGGGGCGTGCCCCCAACGTGATTGCCGATCAGGTGAAGCTGACGGGGACGGTGCGATCGCTCCACCCCGACACCCATGCGGAGCTACCGGCCTGGATTGAACGAATTGTGGCCGGGGTTTGCCAGCCCTATGGGGCTAAATACGAAATCAACTATCGCCCAGGGGTGCCTTCAGTGCAAAACGACCCCAACCTCACCCAGCTCACCGCCCTCTGCGCCGAGGAAATTCTGGGCCAAGACCAGGTGCAGATCATTCTGGAACCCTCCCTCGGAGCCGAAGATTTTTCGGTGTATTTGGATCACGCCCCTGGTAGCATGTTTCGCCTGGGGGTGGGATTTGTCGATCAGCCCAACCCGCCCCTGCACCATCCCAAGTTTCAGGTCAACGAGGCGGCGATTTTACCGGGCATCATGACCCTGGCCTATGCCGCCTGCCGTTATTGGCACGAGGCGTGATGCCTGCACCCCTGTGATAGGGTCACAATCGACGCTCCACCCCCAACGTTCAATGTCACCCCTTGCCATGACTGACGCGATCGCGCATCCATTCCGCTGTTCCTGGTCACCGCCCGTCAAATCTCGGATCACTGCTCTGCCGCGCAGCAGACTTGGGTTGAGGCCAACGGTTTTCGAGCCGAACCAGGGACCCTGTGTCTGCTGCCAGATGAGACCGGGGGAATCGACCGAGTCCTCGTGGGTCGGGGCCAAACCGCCGACATGTGGCTCTTGGGGAACCTGCCGCAAATGCTCCCCCCCCACCGCTACCGCCTAGCCACGGCAGTCACCCCCCAGGAAGCCACCGCTCTGGGACTGGGATGGCGGTTGGGGCAGTATCGTTTTAACCGCTACCAGGATCCAGTCCCGGCTACCGTCGCCGAGCTGGTCTTGCCCGAGACTGCCGATGCCGCCTATGTAGAGGCGGCAGTAGAAGCCGCCTACCTGACCCGAGATCTGGTCACCACCCCCGCCAATGACATGGGTCCAGCCCAACTAGAGGAAGCGGCCCAGGTCCTGGCCGTCACCTACGGAGCCGATTTAACGGTGATTAGCGATGGCGACCTAGAGGGGCAAAATTATCCGCTGATTTATGCAGTGGGCAAGGCCAGCGTGAACGCCCCCCGCCTCTTGGATCTGCGCTGGGGGGAGTTCGAAGCGCCGAAAGTCACCCTGGTGGGCAAAGGGGTGTGCTTTGACTCAGGGGGCTTGGACATGAAATCAGCCCAGGGCATGAAGATGATGAAAAAGGACATGGGGGGTGCAGCCCATGTCCTGGGTTTGGCCCTGATGATTATGAAATTGAACCTGCCGGTGCGGCTACGGGTGCTGGTGCCAGCGGTGGAAAATAGCGTTGCCGGTAACGCCATGCGACCCCTGGACGTGATCCCCTCCCGCAAGGGCATCACCGTCGAGGTGGGCAATACCGATGCTGAGGGGCGGCTAGTGCTGGCGGATGCCCTCTGGGAGGCAGTTAGCGAGCAGCCGGAACTATTGGTGGATTTTGCCACCCTGACGGGGGCGGCACGGGTGGCGTTGGGGTCAGAGCTACCGGCCTTTTTCTGCAATCACGAGCCAACCGCGACAGCGTTTCAGCAGGCGATCCAGTCGGGGGATGACCCCCTTTGGCAATTGCCGCTCCATGAACCCTATCGAGAGTTGCTTAACAGCAAAGTGGCGGATATTTCCAATATTTCAAGCGGCTCCTACGGCGGCGCGATTACAGCGGCGTTGTTTTTGCGGGAGTTTGTGAAGCCAGGGATCCCCTGGATTCACATTGATGTGATGGCCTGGAATATCCGCAGCCTACCGGGACGACCGGAAGGGGGCGAAGCGATGGGTATCCGCAGCGTATTTGAACTCATTCGCCAGCGGTTTGGGGGGGAACTGGGGGTGTAAAGTCGCAGCAGGGTCAAAGCCTTGAAGGCTCACAGAATGGCTCACAAATCAGGATCTATCCCGAGGTCCCGTAGTTTTTGGGCAAGGGCATTGGCCCGCTCCTCTGGGGTGAGAATCAAGTTGCCTTCAGCGTCAGCCCACCGCAGCCACGATCTCTGACTGCCCCCATAGCTCCCTTGCCAAACAACCAGTTGCCGTTCCCAAGCTGGAATAAGAATGGCTCGCTGGCTGACATCCAGGGGTTGATAGCGATCGCCCACGATCTGAAAAGCCCGTAATTGGTTGCTGTAGCGATCGAAAATAACGTAATAAGGTATCCGCAGAATTTGCTCGTATACCTGCCATTTGGTGGGTATACCGGAACTAGGCGTGGCGGTTTCGCCGAGGTCCTCTTTTCCGTGCCGGGAGAAAGTAGTTCAACCACCACAGTGGGAACCACCCCTTCTTGCCAGCTCACATAGCTGAGCCGTAAATCCTGACCATCGTAGAGACGGGGCACACCAGCAACGGCAAACCAGTCTGGGCGTTTGTAGCGGTTGGGGTAGCGCAGGTCGTAGTAGAGATTCATATCGCCAACACTGAAAATTTGGTCGGCAGTGTAGTTGCTGAGCTTGAGGGTGGCGCTCAAGAGCTGGGGTTGCAAGTAGTGATACTCATCTGGCAAACCAGGTTCCTCAGGATTTTCGCTGGGCAAATCGTACATGGTGGGCAGGATTGCCCGAGGGGGCCGGGGTGGATCAGTTTGGGGAAGGGTGGGGTGCAAAGGTGCCATGGCTGTGATCAGACCGTTGCAATTGGGGCTGTCCTAAGTATGGGCCTATTGTAACGGGGGTAATGAGGCAGGATACGGGGCGTTGGCAACGTCGTCTGAAGGTTTGAGGAAACGGGCACTGGGACCCGCAGCCGCCATTTGCCGCACCACGTTAGGGCTGAATAACTCACCCCCGCTGTGCCCTCGTCGGGATGGGTGCAGTCTCCCAAGCGGTTGGGGGGGAACTGGCCGTTTAATCGGCTTTCGGGTTGGCCATTGCCCTGGCATCACGAGCCTGTTCAAACTAAACCTCGTTTACATTGAAACCCGAAGTTCCCCTCTCCCCCAGCCCCTCTCCCGGAGGGCGAGGGGAGAGAAAAAACTACAGTTCTCAACGTGGACTTGGTTGAATGGGGCTGAATGCCCCATGTCCTCCCTCATTAATCTAAGGGCCGCCAGTCTCCCGCCAAGATGAATGCGGCCCAGTAGTAAGGGTGGGCATAGCGATCGCCTGCCTCAATCATCTCTAATTGCACGGCGCGTAAGGCCTCACTGCGGCCCATCCCAGCGGTCAGATTTTCGTAATACCGCGCCATCAGGCTTTGGGTGCCAAAGTCATCCACTTGCCAGAGGCTGATCAGTTGGGTCTCAGCGCCAGCAATGGCAAAGGCCCGCCGCAACCCATAGACCCCCTCACCGTTGGCGATGTCGCCGAGGCCGGTTTCACAGGCGGAGAGCACCACCAGTTGGGTGCCGAAGAGGTTGAGTTGGGAGGCTTCGAGGGCGGTAAAGACACCGTCTTCATCGCCGCTACGGCGGGAGTTGAATCCGGCCAGGGCGAGGCCGGAGCGCAGTAGGGGATTTTCGGTCAGGGGAGCGCTGGGGACGAGGGAGTTGTCGAAGGATTGGAACCCTAATCCACGGCTGGTTGGGGGCGGGCGATCGACGTTGGCCAGAAAGAAGCCGTGGGTGGCGATGTGGAGGAT
>JAAUQE010000273.1 GCA_012032425.1 Leptolyngbya sp. RL_3_1
GGGGGCGATCAGCGGAGGGCAGGCACCGACCCTACAAAACCGGTATATTCATTATCGGAAATCGCCTAAGCCCCTTGCCCTGGATGGCAATGGTTGTGTGATCTACGGTCTAGCGCGGCTCCTGGCCCGCTGCCCATACCTTCACGGTGCCACCATCACCACCGGTGACGATGGTGCTGCCATCGGCGGAGACCGCTACAGACAAGACATCACTACCGTCGTCTAGGGTGCGCGGCTCTTGACCTGCGGCCCATGCCGCAGTGCGCTCTGAATCGGCCACCAGCCCTTGCAGATCAGGCGTAAAACCCACAAATTGTCCCTGAAAACGACCGACAACTTCAGGGGGATTCAGCGTGGTGGGTTGGGAGGCGGGGGATCCGAGCAGGGCAGAATGTGCGTCCACCTGATCAGGGGTGACGGCTACTTGCCCCCGATCTGTCTTTACCACCGCCACGGCACCGCCGCGATCGCGATTGTCCCTAATCCTGCCAACAGGGCACTCCACCTGATCTGGCGCTGGGCCTTGCTCCGAGCGCCGAGCCAACCTTGACGGATGGTGCCCTTGCCGAGCAATTGAGGGGTTTTCAACCAGTTAGGGTCCATCGCTGCATCATCTCCGGTTAAGTGATCTGACCTCAAGCCCAGGCGCTTTGCCGTGGGGGGTCAGAGGCGGGGGCTCATGGGAAACTACACGGAGCACGATGCAGGTTCCGCATGGATGAGTGCATCAGATTGAGCACGGGCGTTTTGTCAACCGCTTCAAGACTTGCAGAACCAGACCTCAGAGGCGTCTAATTCCCAAGCATCTTGAGCAGGGCTTCCCCCACTTGCTCAAAAATTGATCCCAGCCAAACGAGGCCGCAGATTATTCCGGCTCGAACAAACCCGATAAGCTCACCACTAAACCCGGCAAAATTCCTTCCCCTGATAGCTCCGCCGGAGCCTCCAATGCCGCCACCGTCTGATCAGGTCGATAAATCTCCACCCGCTGCGCCCTGGGCTCAATCAACCACCCCAACCGACAGCCATTCGCCACATACTCCTGCATCTTCGCCTGCAACTCCACCCAACTGTCCGTCGGTGACGCCAGCTCTATCACAAAATCAGGACATACCGGTGCAAACCCCTGCCGCTGCTCCGATGTTAACGATGCCCATCGCTCCTTCATTACCCAGGCCGCATCAGGAGATCGAATCGCTCCATTCGGTAACCGAAACCCTGTCGAAGAATCAAAGGTTTTACCCAAACCAGTCCGCCGGTTCCACAGCACCAAATCGGTTGTTAGCTCAGCATTGTAACTACCGCCTTCACTACCCGTTGGCGACATCGTAATTAGGACTCCTGTTGCTGTGCGTTCCATCCTCAGCTCAGGATTCGCCCGCACCAACTGCAAAAACTGCTCATCCGTGATTTTCAAGCTGGGGGGAATCGCGACCAGGGGTGAACTGACCATGGGCTTTCTAGGGTGAATGTAACGCTGGCCACGTTGCTTAAAACCCCTCGGATCGCTGTGATGCTTTGGGCAGCAGCAGAGGGGCTTGCAGCCTTGCCCTAAACCGGACCGGCGACTGCTGTACCTTTAGTGTAGTTCCCTTCCCGAAGCACCCTGGTACACTGAAAGCCCTTAGGATAAAGACACCTCCATAAAAGGCAACCACTCCCGTTAACCCATGCAGCCGACCGATCCCGATAAGTTCACCACCAAAGCCTGGGACGCCATCGTTGAAGCCCAAACCGTGGCTCGCCGCTTCAAGCACCAGTACATGGAAGTGGAGCATGTGCTGATCGCCCTGCTAGAGCAAGAAGAGGGTCTGGGCCATAGCATTCTCACTAAGGCCAAACTCGACCCCGCTCTGCTGCTGGGGGAGCTAGAGACCTTTGCCAAGCGGCAGGCCCGCGTCCGCACCGCCGCCGACAACAACCTGTATCTGGGTCAAAGCCTGGACCGGATGTTGGATCAGGCCGAAGCCAATCGCAAAGAACTCCAAGACAAATTCATCTCGATCGAGCATCTGCTGCTGGGGTTCTCCGCCGATGAGCGGATTGGCCGACGCTTGCTGCGGGGCTTTGAGGTGGAGACCCCCAACCTGATGGCAGCGGTGAAAGGGATTCGGGGCGGGCAGACCGTCACCGACCAAATCCGGAGTCCCAGTATCAGGCCCTCGAAAAATTTGGCCGCGACCTTACTGAGCAAGCCCGCGAAGGCCGCTTAGATCCGGTGATTGGTCGGGATGAAGAAATTCGGCGGGTGGTGCAGGTGTTGTCGCGCCGCACCAAAAACAACCCCGGTGCTAATCGGGGAGCCGGGGGTGGGCAAGACGGCGATCGCCGAGGGCCTCGCCCAGCGCATCATCAACGGCGACGTGCCGGAGTCCCTCAAAAATCGCCAGTTGATTTCCCTGGATATCGGCGCGCTGATTGCCGGGGCCAAATACCGGGGGGAATTTGAGGACCGGCTGCGATCAGTGCTGCGGGAGGTCACCGAATCCGACGGCCACATCGTCCTCTTTATTGATGAGCTGCACACGGTGGTGGGGGCCGGGGCCGGTCAAGGCACCATGGATGCCGGGAACCTGCTAAAACCAATGTTGGCGCGGGGGGAACTGCGCTGCATTGGCGCGTCCACCGTCGATGAGTATCGCAAAACATCGAGAAAGACGCCGCCCTAGAGCGCCGCTTCCAGCAGATCTATGTGGGTCAACCCAGCGTCGATGACGCCATTTCGATCATGCGGGGCCTGAAAGAGCGTTACGAGGTTCACCATGAGGTGAAGATTGCCGACTCGGCCCTCGTGGCTGCCGTGGTGCTGTCCGATCGCTACATCAGTGAGCGCTTTTTGCCCGACAAGGCGATCGACCTCATGGATGAGGCCGCCGCCAAGCTGAAGATGGAGATCACCTCCAAGCCTGAGGAACTGGAAACCATCGATCGCCGCCTCATGCAGCTACAGATGGAAAAACTCTCCTTAGAAAGTGAAGACACCTCCTCGGGAGCCGCCTATCACACGGCCCAGGAACGGCTGACGCGAATTAACGCCGAGATTGAGCGCTATCGGCGCGGCAATCCGAATTTAGCGGACAGTGGCAGAGCGAAAAGCAAACCCTAGACGCCATCAACGCCCTCAAGGCCGAGGAAGAAAAGCTGCGGGTGCAAATTGATCAGGCGGAGCGGGCCTACGACCTTAACACCGCCGCTCAGCTCAAGTACGGCAAGTTTGAGGCGTTGCAGCGCGATCGCGAAGCCCAAGAAGCTCACCTACTGGAAATCCAGGCGAAAGGCCAAACCCTGCTGCGGGAGCAGGTCATGGAAGCGGACATTGCCGAAATCGTCGCCAAATGGACCGGCATCCCCGTGAACCGGCTGCTGGAATCGGAGCGGCAGAAGCTGCTGAAGCTAGAGGGCCATCTCCATAATCGGGTGATTGGCCAAGACGAAGCGGTCTCCGCCGTCTCCGCCGCCATCCGCCGCGCCCGTGCTGGCATGAACGACCCCGGTCGCCCCCTCGGGTCTTTCCTGTTCATGGGACCCACCGGGGTGGGTAAAACCGAGCTGGCGCGGGCCTTATCCGAGTTCCTCTTCGACACCGAGGAATCCTTGATTCGCATTGACATGTCCGAGTACATGGAGAAGCATTCCGTGTCTCGCCTGGTGGGCGCGCCTCCCGGCTATGTGGGCTATGAGGAAGGGGGCCAACTGTCGGAGTCGGTGCGTCGTCACCCTTACTCGGTGGTGCTCTTAGACGAAGTGGAAAAAGCCCACCCCGATGTGTTTAACATTCTGCTGCAAGTCCTCGACGATGGCCGCATCACCGATTCCCAGGGCCATGCGGTGGACTTCCGCAACACCATTGTGGTGATGACCAGCAACATCGGCAGCGAGTACATCCTGGATGTGGCGGGGGATGACAGTCGCCATGAGGAAATGCGCAAGCGGGTGCTCAAGGCCCTGAATGGCCATTTCCGCCCCGAGTTTCTGAACCGAGTGGATGACCTAATTCTCTTCCATGCCCTGACCCAGAAAGAACTGCGACATATCGTCACGATTCAACTGCGCCGCATTGAGAAGCGGCTGGCCGATCAGAAGATCTCGCTATCGCTGTCAGAGAAGGCGATCGACCACATCGCCCAGGTGGGTTATGACCCGGTGTATGGGGCGCGTCCCCTGAAGCGGGCCATCCAGAAGGAGTTGGAAAACCCGATCGCCACCAAAATTCTGGAAGCCACCCTTGAGGCGGGCAGCACGATGAAAGTGGGTTTCAAGGGCGGTAGTCTGACCTTCCAATCGGTTCCCCCAGCCCTCGAGGTCGCCGCAACCAGCGGCACTGAGGCAACTGAGGAACAGGCTTTACCCGATGATCCCGCTCCATCCGATGACGTATCGGAACCATTGACGTCCGTGGCATAGAGGGCCTAAAGTCCGGTTGTCGGCGATCGCCGAGTCGCAAAATGGGTTACACCTGGCGGGTGGCGATAAAGGCCACGAACGACACCCCAAACAATACCGCCCAGATGATCCACTCCGTCTTGGAAACTTTTTTCAAGCTGAACCGGCCCACTGATCTCTGGCTGGGCTTGGTTTGCGCCTTCGCCTTCTTGCCATAATTGGCATCCGTTTCCTGTCGCCGCTTCGCTTCTCCCATATCGCCTCCCATACACCCCAACAAAATGTGCCTGATACTTTTATAGCGCTGGCCACTTTGCTTAAGACACCTCGGATCGTCCTGTTTTGTGGCCCACAAGCAAAGTGGCTCGCAGTCTTGTCTTAATCAGACTGGCGACTGCCATACACCAGCATTCAGGCTAGTTCAGGATTTGTACCTTTGAATTCTTGACGACCAATGCCGGACTTATACCGAGCGACATCGCCACCAAGAGGTCAGTGCTACGGACTGCGGAAAAAACTGGAGGCCGATCCCAACCAATCCAAATACTTGAAAACCTTATAGAGCTGTGGGTATCGCCTGGGCTATAGAAACTTGGC
>JAAUQE010000073.1 GCA_012032425.1 Leptolyngbya sp. RL_3_1
TGTCACTTGGTTCCAGGAGGTGGACAATCAGCTGCTTGAGCAGGGCTGGGGCACTTGGTTTCAGAAGTTTGAGACTCAGGTGCTTGAGCAGGGCTGGGGCACTTGGTTTCAGCAGATTGAGGGCCACAGCGAGACCCTCGGTGGTGAGGGAATCACGATACCGGGCTCAGACACCACCGCCAACCTATCGATCGCCGGCAGCAGCAAAGATGACATCCTCGGCGGCGGTCAAGGCCAAGACCTGATCAGCGGCGGTACGGGTGATGACCTAATTGACGGTAAAGCAGGCAACGACATCATCCTGGGAGATGCCGGTAACGACATCATTTATGGCTGGACCGGAGACGATGCCATCTTGGGCGGCGCGGGCGATGACTTTGTCGCTGGGGAAGACGGCAATGATCAGATCTACGGCGAAGCGGGTCATGACATTCTCTCAGGCGGGCGCGGTGACGACCTCTTAGATGGCGGCACCGGTCGCGATGTGCTCCAAGGGGATACCGGTAACGATGTGCTGTTGGGGGGCACCGGCGACGATAAGCTCAACGGCGGTAGCGGCAATGATCTCCTGGTGGGGGGTGCCGGTAATGACATCGTTGAGGGCGGCACTGGCGACGACATCCTCTATGGCGATGACTACTTTGCCCCTGGCACCTCAGTGGTCGTCGGCAATGGTAACGTCATCGACAAAGCTGGCGCGGTTGAGATTCCAAAGATCGCCATCCCCACTTCAAATGCTAAAGATCCGTTCGCAGACCTAGAGTTCTGGATGCGCCTCGAAGCCGAGGACATGGACCTGAGGAACTATAGCAAAGACGGGCTGGCCGCTGCCTCTGGCGGCGGCGTCATTGCCACCCAGGGGAGGGCAGTGCGAAGACCACTTTCAATGGCCCCGATGGCACCTATAACTTGGTGGTGGGCTACTACGACCAGGGGGGGAATGTGTCGGAAATCACCCTCAAGGTCAAGGATGGGCGCAAGACGATCGCCGAACACAACATCAAGTTGGATGGCAGCACGGGAGCACACACCTACCAGGTGACTGAGGTCACCCTAGAAGCCGGGTACAAAATCGAGCTGAAAGGTGAGGCCGACGGTAATGATTTAGCCCGCATTGACTACATCGATGTGCTCACCGCAGGCAGCACTGCCGAGAACTTCTACAGCTTTGTGGGAGGTGGACAGAGCGGGAATAGTCGTATCGAAGCAGAAGCGATGCAATTGGGGGGCAGCTACGCACAGCGGACTGATTCCCTGGCTTCCGGTGACCAGGTGATTGCCGCCACCGGCAACGGCATCGGCACCGCCACCTACACCTACCAGGGGGTGGGTGGGGTCTATAACCTCTATGCCAATTATTTCGACAGCGCTGGGGGCGAAGCGGAGGCTGAGGTCCTGTTGAATGGGAATAAGCTATCAAGCTGGAAATTTGACCAAGACGATAACGGCACCCACGAGCGCACCCTGGGTCTGGATGTCACCCTGAAACAGGGAGATGTGATCAAGATTCAAAGTCAGAAAGACGGCGGCGATCAGGCCATTATCGATTATCTCATGCTTGAGGACGCAGCCACTGCGGAGCGCAACAGCGGCGAGGGGGTGATTCGGGTTGAAGCTGAGCACATGACCCTAACCGGAAAGAAGTTCAAAATTGAGGATAAGAAAGACTTTGCCTCTGGCGGTGGGTTTATCCAGAACGAGGACAAAAAGGGAGCCAGCCTGACCGCCACCACCACCTTTACGGGCACCACCGGACTCTACAACATCGTCATTGGCTACTACGACCTCGAAGATGGCAATGCGCAATACACCGCCACCCTTGCCGGTGAAATGCTGGACAGCTGGATCGCCAATCGGGATATCGAAGACGATTTGGATGAGTCCGCCACCACCCGCACCCTGTCCCGAGTCTTGCTAAACACGGGCGACACCTTCAGCCTACAGAGCATTCGAGATGACAAAGATAAAGGCTACATCGACTATGTGGAGTTTGTGGCGGTGGGCTACGAAGCCCCCGAAACCCTCAAGATCGAGGTCGAGGCCATGGATCTGGCTGGCAAACTGGGGGTCAAATCAGAAAAATTTGCCAGCGGCGGTAGATTTGTCGAAGCCAGCGATGAAACCACCGGCTTCACTGGCACCAGCCTTTTTCGGGGTGAAACCGGCTATTACGACATCGTGGTGGGCTACTACGACAGCAACAAAGGCGCAGCCGAGATGGCCATCAAGGTCGATAACGCTGAGCTAGATCGCTGGTATGCCGATCAAGACTTGGGCTCTGACATCCCTGAATTTCAAACGTTTACGACGCGTACAGTAGCCCAAGGGATCAGGCTAACTCAGTTTGACCTAATTGAGCTGATTGGCATTGAGGATAACGGCGATAAGGCCAATCTTGACTACATCCAATTCATCAAAGTCAATCCCCCTGCGGCTCCGGCTCCGGTGGTTGAGGTTGAAGTGGATCCGGATTCGGATAACGGCGACGTGCTGCGGGGGGGGGCCGGTAATGACACCGCTTATGGCGGCGAAGGCAACGACATCCTCTATGGGGAGGCGGGCAATGACATTCTCTACGGGGACTTCACCGCAGCCCAGGGTGCAGCAATGGCGGTTTTACCTTCCCCCATCAGAGTTGAAGCTGAAAACATGACGCTGGGCGGTGACTATAGCTTTGAGAACCAGGGCTTTGCCTCAGGAGGCGGTTTGATTAGAACCAACACAAGCCTCAAAGCTGCCACTCAGTTTAATGGGCCAGCAGGGCGCTATGACATCGTGATTGGCTACTACGACGAAAGCGATGGCACCTCTCCTGTGACTGTCACACTGGATGGCACCACCCTAGACAGTTGGACCTTTAACCAAAACCTCGGCAATAACCTGGCGGGTGCTGACAACTTCGTCACCCGCACGGTGGGCAGCGCCGTCAGCCTCACGACCGGTGCCATGCTGCAACTCCAAGCCAGCAGAAATGCATCAGAGTTTGCCCGCATCGATTATGTCGAGTTCATTGCAGTCGGGGCAGTGGCCCAGCGGTGACACCAACTGCTGGCACCACCACCGCTGATACCCTCACCTTCCAGCAAGGGGTGAATGGCTATACCGGCACCGTTGACACCTACATCTATGGGGGTGACCGTAACCGTTCCTACGGCAGTGCCACCAGCCTGAATGTGGATGGCAGTGCCGGCGGCGACGACGATGACGACGACGATGACGACGACGATGACGACGACGACAGCGGGGCCACGCAAGCATTGCTCCGGTTTGACGATATTTTCGGCACTCAAGCCGGTCAGATTGGCGTCAATACCACCATCAACTCAGCAATTTTAGAACTCAACATTTCCAATTCAGGCAATGGCCTAATGCTCTACAACATGCTGCAGGGCTGGTCAGAAAGTTCTACCTGGAATTCTCTGGGCAATGGCATTCAAGCCAATGGCTTTGAAGCATCCAGCAGTGCAACTGCCACCACCGGATATACCAGCACCGGCATTCTGCAACTTGATGTGACGGCGAGTTTACGAGCATGGCAGCAAAACCCCAACGGCAACTATGGCTGGGCTTTCTTACCTACCGGCAGCGACGGGGTTGACTTCTGGTCGTCTGAGAGCGGCAATGGTCCCCGTTTGGTGGTGGATGTCTTGCAAAATACGGCGGGTTTGGCCACGGCCTTCAGCGGCAATAGTGATACCGACTATGACGATATCCTCTATGGCGGCAGCGGCAACGATCGCCTCTACGGCGACCTTGGTAACGATATCCTCAACGGCACTGACGCAACGGCAAAAGGGTACTTAGAAATCGATACCCTCACCGGTGGCACCGGAGCCGATACCTTTATCCTCGGCGACGCCAACCAGGTTTACTACGGCACCGGTGGCAGCCTCGACTACGCCGTAATCACCGACTTCACCATCGGCCTCGACCAACTGCAACTGCATGGCTCTGCCAGTGACTATAGTCAGTACGCCCAGGGGAACGATACCTTCCTGTACTACGGTGTCGGCCAAGATCTGATTGCCAAGGTCGAAGGGATTACCGCGATCAACTTCAACAGCGATACCACTTTCGTGTAGCCCACTCAATGCCCCGCTTTCCCCATGGAACGGGGCGTTTCTGTGGGAGTTCCTATTTTTTGTAGAGGCTGGCTTTACCAAGTCATTACGATCCATCCTATCTACCCAACCTATGAAAACGCCACTCCAGGTCAACCCCAACAGCGATTTAGGAGATCTCTCCGCCTTAATTCAGCATGAATTGCAGCATCCCCTCCATAGCCTGCAAGGGGTGATCCGCCTGCTGGGCACTGGACGGTTTGGCCAACTCTCCCGCGAAGGCAGTCAATTGCTGCATACCGCCATGGCAAACCTAGACCGCCTCACTCGCTTGGCAGTTGCGGTCGAAGCGCAACCCGCTGCCCTCACCTCGGTGTTCTCTGAAGAGCAGATGCGATTGTTTCAGCTTAAGCAGGATTTGCCAGGGCGATCGCCCGCAAAGACATCTACCTGGTCTACCAACCCATTGTCTGCACCCAGACCCCAACCGTCGTCGGCTTTGAAGCCCTAGCTCGCTGGGAGCATCCCGTCTATGGAGCCATTTCCCCGACGATGTTTATTCCCCTAGCCGAAGAAAGTGGCCTCATCCATGAGATGGGTAAGCATTTAATCGAAGCGGCTTGCTTTCAATTGCGACGCTGGCAGCGCCGATTAACGGGGCATCAGGGCTTGACCATTAGCGTCAACCTATCGGCCTCGCAACTATCGCAGCTCGATCTAGCCGACCACATTGGCCGGGTCTTAGCCGCCACCCAAATCGCCCCAGAGCATCTGAAGCTCGAAATCACCGAAAGCACCTTAGTTGAAAACAGTGAGGTGGTCGGCATCGTTCTCAAAAAGCTCAGAAATCTTGGGGTGCAGCTCTATCTGGATGATTTTGGCACAGGGTATTCATCGCTCTCTCGCTTACCCTCGTTACCCCTAGATGCCCTCAAGATTGACCGCTCTTTTGTGACGAACAAGAACTGGGAGATCTGCGAGGTGATTTTAGCGCTCTCTCAAAAGCTGGGGCTGAATGTGATTGTGGAGGGAATTGAAACGGCTGAGGAGGCCCGCATCCTGGAGGAAATTGGCTTTCAGTTTATGCAGGGTTATTTCTTCTCCCATCCCTTATCGGTGGAGGCGGCATCGGCAATCCTGTCAGAGCCGAATCCATTCCGCACCCTGACCCAAATGCTCATTGCCCAGCCCTGATGTTGGTGAGCTAACAAACGATCTCCTCCCGAATGGGCCAATCCACGGAAATACTTGCGTGGATGTACTGACACCTTAAAAAAGCCTAAGTACATTTGTTGAGCGATCTAGCAGCTTTACTTCGAAAAATCCGCATAATCCCTCGTTACGCCAAGACCTATAGGCAATATTGTGAATTCATTAATATCACCCATATGTAGTAAAAATCACAAGCCTGACGTGTGTGTTTCCCCACTCTTCTTACTGCCATGACCCGTTTTTATGCCGATATTTGCCCAATACTCGCATGGTCGTTGCCGCCTTAATCGCGGGCAATAACCGTTCTCGTTCAGGGTGTGTTGCGTCTGTTGTTTGACTTTGATACCTACGCTTGAGATAACTATGAACCGTAATCCTGTGAATTGGCACCGCATTGCACCGCTGGCCTTAGCTAGCGCCCTCACTCTCGGCATCTCTGCTGCCCATGCCACTAGCCCCGTAGTGTCCTCAGATGAGCAAATCGAAACCACGATTACAACCTCGAAAGGTGCACAGACCGGAGATGGGAGTGGCTGGGGATGTCATTGGTCTACAGAGCCTCTGCCCGAAGCGGCTGACGGCATCCACACCTCTACGGGGTGGTGGTGGTGTTGGCCCTGGTAACCCAGCGTGATTGAAGCCTGTAGGGATGTTGCAATCCCTACAGCAGGTACACCCCTTTCTGTCAATAAAGGATTTGCAACTTAAAAACATACCAGGCACAAAAGTTTCTGATGTAAGGGTGCAAGGCCTTGCACCCTGGTGAAACGGTGCGTTATTTACCCGCTTTTCCCTAAAGTTGAGCATATTGGGCTCAGGAGACATCTGACACCATTCATCCAGTGCAATCCACCGAATACAACCGAATACATTGTGCATAAGAATTTTCTAAGTCATAAAAGAGACGATCAGCAAACTGGGTGTCAGACGATCCCTTCCCTGATCCTGTTCGGTTTAACCCTGCTGGCAGCATCACCGACCTGGGCACAAACCGTTGTCACCGACGGCACGACCCCCACCGTGCTCTCAGTGCCGGGGTGTGCAGCGAACTGCAATATCACCGGCGGTACGGCTGCGGGCGGTAATCTCTTCCACAGCTTCACCGACTTTGGGGTCGCCAATGGGGTCACCGTCACCTTTCAAGATCCTGGTGTCACTAATATTATTGGTCGCGTCACTGGCAGTAACCCATCGCTGATTAACGGCACTTTGGGGGCCACTGGCACTGCCAATCTGTTTTTGTTCAACCCCAATGGCATCACCTTTGGCATTGGCGCAACCTTATCCTTAGGCGGCTCTTTTGTTGGCAGCACCGCCAGCGGCATTGCCTTTCAGGACGCGACCTTTAGCCTGACTGACAGTAGCGCTACTAACTCTCTATTGACCGTCAATATACCCACCGGGTTACAGGTGGGTACGGGGCCGGAGACATTGTGGTCAATGGCACCGGCAACAACTTCTTTATCAATCAAGATTTATCCGTAGTGGATGCCTTGTTCGCGCCTGATTTAGCGGTCAATGCCCAGCGCACCCTAGCCTTGGTCGGGGGCAACGTTACCTTAGCTGGGGCTAATTTGGTCGCCCCAGACGGGCGGGTCGAAATCGGCAGTGTGGGCAGTGGCTTGGTCAGTCTTGCACCAGTTACAGAAGGATTTCAGTTGGGTTATGCCGGGGTGACCGACTTGAGGGATATCACCCTTCAAAACGCCGCTGCTGTCGATGTCAGCGACGCGAGTGCCGGCACGGTGCAATTACGAGGGCGGCAAGTCTCATTGTCGGGGGGCTCAGCCGTCAGGGCGAATACCTCGGGCGCTGGCCCTGGGGGCTTGGTCCAGGTCACTGCTGATACCCTCTCTGCTGCTGGCGCTTCTACCTTCGTCCCCGGCTTCCTCCCTCCAGCCGCCGCACCTTTTGTGGTTATGCCCAGCGGCATCTTTGCCAGTGTTGAGGCTGGGGCTACCGGCAGCGGGAGTCAAATCAATCTCAATGTGGGTCAGCTCTCACTGACGGCAGGGGCGCAGATTGCGGCGTCTACCTTTGGGGTGGGAAGTGGCGGCAACCCAGGGGGAATGCAGGCAATCTCAATGCTAATGCCGAGACGATTACAGTCGATGGAGGCCGCCCAGCCGGACCGAGTGGCTTGTTTACGACCGTCGCGCCTGGACTTACCGGTGATGGGACTGATGCTGCAAATGGGAACGGCGGCAATCTAACGATTACCCTGACCGGCCCTGGGGAATTGTTTGTGCGGAATGGGGGACAAATCTCTGCCGGAACCTTTGGTGTTGGCAATGCCGGTAGTCTGACGGTCAACGCCAATTTGATCGAAGTGACCGGTAGCTTTGCCAGTGGCGGACCCAGTTCATTGCGCTCCGCCTCCGAACGGCCTTGGGCTGGAGCTGGCGGCACCCTAGACGTCATCACCAATCGTTTACTCGTAGCAGACGGGGGGCAAATCGTCACGGGCACCCTCAGCACCAATCCGGCCAGTAGTGGCGGTAATTTAACGGTTCGGGCCTCAGAGCAAATCGATCTCAGGGGCGGCGATACCTCGGGCCAGAGTGGGTTGTTTAGCAGCGCCTTGATAGGCCCTGCGGCGGGCGGCAATATTACCGTTGAGACCGGTAATTTATTCATCCGTGATGGGGCGACCATCAGCGCCAGTAATGACCCCAGCAACCCAGCCTCAACCTTACCCTCAGGAACGGGTCCGGCGGGCAATGTCGCGATCAGGGCTCAAAATGTCACGCTGGATAACGGCAGCACCTTAAATGCGAATACCCGTACCAATGTGATCAGCGACAGAAATGCCAGCATCACGGTCAATTCCCAAACCCTGACGCTGAACAATAGCCGCATTACCACTAACGCGGCTGGATTGGTACCGGGGGGTAACGTTACGGCCAACCTCAGCACATTAACAATGTTAGGTAATAGCGCCATTACAGCAGACTCTGTTAACAGTGCTGGGGGACGCATCACCATTAATACAGCCATCTTGGCCGTGGCTCCCGGTAGTCGCATTACTGCGAGATCGGGACTGGGGGCTGACTTTGATGGGGTCGTCGAAATCAATGAGACCGAAGGCGATACGCCGGAAGTCCAGAGCGAAGAAGAAGCCCCTGAAGACAGCCAAGCGCTGATCGCCTCTTGCGAAAAATTGACCGATAACGAATTGGTGCTGGCGGGGGCCGGTGGGTTACCTTCAGATCCAACCTACGGACTCACGAGCCAAAGCATTTGGGCCGATACCCGCGCCGCCTCAGAAATCGACAGCGTGGTGGTGTCCGCCCCGGCAGCGCCCCAGCCAGAAGATGTGCCCTTAACGATAGTGGCGGCCCAGGGATGGGCAACCAATGATCAGGGGCAAATCGTTTTGGTGGCCGAACCCACAGTTCCCTCAGGGGAGACTTTTGTGGCCAGTCACCAGTCTCAATATTGTGGGAGGGGATAGGTCATGACCCATTGGCTTACGGGTAAGCGCTATCGTTGGCTGCGGCAAGGACTGGGGATCTTGCTGGGGTTATTGCTCGTCGTAGGGGCGGCAATGCCGATCGCCGCCACGGAGTCTCCCGATTCGATCATTTTGGCCCAGGGAAATGCCAGCCCTGAAACGCTGCAAACCCAAGCCCAGCAAGCCTATCAAATCGGTCAATATGAGCAGGCCCGTTCCCTTTGGGAAGCCGCTTACGATCGCTTTGCAGAGCAGGGCGATCGCCCCAACCAAATTGCCGTCCTCAATGCCCTTAGCGCCACCCATCAGCAGTTGGGGAATTGGGCTGAGGCTGAGGCCGCGATCGCCCAGAGCTTGTCCCTCCTCGATGGGGGCGATCCGGTGGCGGGAGGACTAGCCCTGCGCGCCCAGACCCTGAATGCCCAAGGGGGGTTGCAGCTCGCCCTGGGGGATCCTGATGCCGCTTACGACACCTGGCAAGTCGCCGAGCAACTCTATCGCCAAATTGCTGATGAGAGCGGCACCTTAGGCAGTCGCATTAACCAAATTCAAGCGTTACAAGCCCTGGGGCTCTATCGACAGGCTTACCTGGCGCTAGATGAACTACAGCGACAGATCGAAGCCCTACCCGACTCCCCGCTGAAAGTGACGGGGTTTAAAAGTCTGGGCAATGTTCTCCAAGCTACCGGTGACCTACAGACCGCTCAAACGGTCTTGCAGGACGCGATCGCTCTGGCCGAGCGCATCCAAAATACGGGAGAACTCAGTGATATCTGGCTCAGCCTCGGTAATGCCTACCGAGGCACCCAAGGTTTTGACGCAGCGATTACCGCCTATTTGGCCGCTGCTGACGCCGCCAATAGCCCCTTAGCTGCCCTCGCTGCCCATCTCAGTGCGCTGCCACTGCTGATTCAATCGGAGCAATGGTCGGTGCTGCAAACCCAGCTCACCTTAGTTGAGCCCTTGGTCAACACCCTCACCCCCAGCCGCCAAGGCATCTATGCTCAGGTGAATTTGGCCGCCAGTCTGCAGCAACTCCTAGCTCTCCCCCCTGCTGTTCAGGCGCAATTAGGCCGCGCCAGCGCCATGAGCACCCCCGCAGCGATCTCTCAGTATTTGGCCACCGCCGTCCGCCAGAGTCGGGAAATTACCGATCAACGGGCAGAGGGCTACGCCTTAGGGCAGTTAGGGGCGCTCTATGAGCAAACCCAGCAATTGGATGACGCCTTAGGCTTGACGGAGCAGGCTTTAACCCTCTCCCAAGTGGTCAATGCCGGGGACATTGCCTACCGTTGGCAATGGCAAAAAGGGCGATTACTCAAAGCGCAAGCCCAGGCGGCCCAGAACGATGCCGAGCAAACGGAGCTGACCACAAAAGCCATTTCCGCCTATACCGCCGCCTTCGAAACCCTCAAACAGATTCGCGCCAGTCTTCTGGCTGCTGACCCAACCATCCAGTTTTCCTTTCGAGAGGCCGTAGAGCCGGTTTATCGCGAACTCGTCGATCTCCTGGCCCCCGCTGACGCCAGTACAGCCCAACCGAAACAAGCCACACCCGACCATGACGCTAACCTGGCCCTAGCGCGACAGGTGATCGAAGACTTGCAGCTCGCAGAACTGCAAAACTTCTTTCGTTCAGCCTGCCTAGATATTCAAGCCCAACAGATTGATCAGGTGGATCCCCAGGCGGCGATCGTCTACCCCGTGATTCTGCCCGAGCGACTGGTGGTGATTACCTCAGTGCCGGGGCAACCCCTCCAACATCGATCCATCGCCATCTCTGAGGCAGAGCTGAATCGAATCACCGACGAATTGCATGAATCTCTCAATCCGATCTTTTCGAACCAGACCCGCCTACAACGCTCCCAACAGGTCTACGACTGGCTAGTCACCCCCAGCCTTGAAACCCTGCGTCAAAATGACGTCAAGACCCTAGTCTTCGTCTTAGATGGCACTTTGCGGAATATCCCGATGGCGGCCCTTTACGATGGCCAGCAGTATTTGATCGAGCAGTTTAATGTTGCCCTGACCCCAGGTTTGCAGTTGCTGGCCCCCCAGCCTCTAGCAGAGACCAGCCGCAATGTCCTGCTGGGGGCGCTGACCGAATCGCGCCAGGGATTCCCAGCCTTACCGGGGGTGCTTCAGGAGATGGAGGCGATTGCCAGCCAGTTACCCACTCAGGTGTATCTCAACGAAGCCTTTACCCGTGGCAACTTAGAGGCTGGGATTGAGCGATCCGGCTCCCCGATTGTGCATCTGGCCACCCACGGACAATTTAGCTCCAAGCTGGAGGATACCTTCCTGCTGAGCTGGGATCAAACCTTGCGGATTCGTGATTTTCAAATCTTGGTGCGTGATCATCTCCCCCAAGTCACCCAACCGATTGAACTGTTGGTGCTGAGTGCCTGTCAAACGGCTGAGGGCGACAATCGCGCGGCTCTCGGCTTAGCGGGCTTAGCCGTGCGTTCTGGGGCAAGGAGTACGTTGGCTAGCCTCTGGTCCGTCAATGATCAATCTACTGCGGAGCTGATCTCAGGGTTTTATACCCATTTCAATAAGGATGCTGGGACCTCTAAAGCCGACGCCTTAAAGCAAGCCCAGCTTGACCTACTCCACAGCGCTAACTACAGCCATCCCTTTTATTGGGCACCCTTTATTTTGGTGGGCAATTGGCTATAAACCCTGGCCACATCCCAACCTGCTGTTTGTCCTACGGTAAAAACTCAAGTTTGCAAGTTGGATACGGTTTAAATTTCACATACAAAAAGTTTCCGTAAAAGCCGGGTTTGATGTTATGTTTTTGACAAATTTTTGAATTAAACTAAGTGTATACACATAGGTTGCTTGGCCGCTCAGTCCTTTTAAAACCCATTCCAATTCAAGCCACTCATTTTTGAAGCCGCGCCAATTTACCTGAATTTCTTGATCACCCATTCCCGCAACTGTCATGAAAAAGCACACCCTCAAGCTCACGGCCTTACTCCTCCTTCCCTTTGGCCTAGGGGCCAGTCCGGCGATCGCTGGCACCGCTACCGCTGCGACGCAAGGTGCCCTGCAAGAGGAGTTTACGCTCCAGTTTTACCCCCCCGATGAAGGCTTGCCCCATGACACCACCGGCGGAGCCTCTCGGGATGGCGGCAATTGCGCGGTTGACCCGAACACCCTAGAAGCCGGGGTTACCCTGCTGGCACCAGCCGAGTACCTAGGACTCACGGCATCGGCGAGGCCAGAGTTCTTGGTGAATCTCGACAATACCCAGGCTCAGCGGCTGTTTTTAAGTGTTCAAGACACCGAGACGGGTGCTCAATATCAGGCCTACTATCCCCTGCCTAGCCAGAGCGGGCTGGCGCATTTACCCCTGCCGGAAGCGGCTCCCGACTTGGAAGTAGGCCAGACCTATCGCTGGTCGCTCGCAATCGTTTGTGGCCAGCGGCTGCGCCCCGATGATCCCGTCCTGACCAGCTATGTCAAGCGAGTCGAAGTCTCCCCAGAGGTGGCTCAACTTCCGGCTTTAGAACAGGTTGTCGCTTATGCCGAATCGGGTATTTGGTACGACAGTCTGCTGCTTCTCAACCAAGTCAGACAGGCTGATCAGTCCAGTGATGCTTTGGCCCGAGCTTGGGAATCTTTATTAGTAGCAGGAGGGTTGTCCGACATCAATCCTGATGTCACGAATCCTTAGATTACCCGGTTGCTGAATTGGCTCTAGTGCGGCTAGGAATAGAAGCTTAGTGTCGGGATATCAGCAGGACATCTACCCAGAAAACCTACCGTTCAAGATGACACTCCGATTCAGTGACCTACTTCTAGAACAATGGCGATCGGGACGGGGGAAACCCCACAATCAGTGGTATTGGTCCCTGGTGATTGCGATCGCGGTCACTTCCCTTTTAACCCTGATTAACGCCACCGGCATTTTCCAAGTTTTGGAATGGGCAATTTTAGACGGCTTTTTTCGGGCCAGGCCCAAGGAGGCGATAGACGATCGCCTGCTGGTCATCACCATTGATGAGCCTGATATTTCTGCCCTTGAACGTTGGCCTTTGACGGATCGAGACCTGGCCCGGATTTTACGGCAGTTGGATCAGTCCGATCCGGCCCTAATTGGCTTAGATATCTATCGGAATTTTCCAGTTCCTCCCGGTACAGAGGCGCTAGCGGAGGTGTTCAGAACGTCACCTCACCTCATCGGCGTTGAAAAGGTGGGCCATACATCAGTTGCGCCCCCACCGATTCTGGCTGAACAAAATCAGGTGGCCATGGCTGATCTGGTGATGGATGACGATGGCAAAGTCAGGCGAGCCCTGATCTCCGCCAAGGTGGAGGGGGAGGTCAAATATACCCTAGGGGCACTCTTAGCGGTCCAATATTTGGAACAACAAGAGGGGATTACGCTCAGTCCCAGTGAGGATTCAGAAGAGGCTGTTTCCCTAGGCTCGGCATCCTTCATGCCGTTCAAGCCCAGTGATGGGGGTTACGTAGGTGCCGATACCAAGGGTTATCAAACGCTGTTGAATTTTCGCGGCCTGATCATGCCTTTCAAACTCTAACCTTGACCGATCTGCTCGCTGGCAACTTCTCTGAAGATCTGATTCGCGATCGGATTATTTTAATTGGCTCAATCGCCCCTAGCCTAAACGACTTTCTGCGGACCCCTTACAACAACAGCGCCGTCACCGGCACCACCCAGAGTCCGGGGGTCATGGTCCACACCCATATTGCCAGCCAGATTCTGAGTGCGGCCCTGGATGGGCGGGCCTTGATTCAGGTGTGGCCCAACTGGATGGAATTCATCTGGGCACTGTTATGGGGAACGGCAGGCAGCTTAACGATCATCATTCCATTACAGCAGAACCGGAGTATATTAACGGTTTTTTCCCGGACGAGTGTCCCTATTTTAGGGTTGTCAACAGGGCTGTTTTTAGTGAATGGGCTCCTGTTTTTTAATGGAGTCTGGGTACCCACTATTCCGGCTTTATTGAGCTTGCTATTTTCGGGGATTTTGAGCCTAGCCCAACATAATTCAAAGTTGCTGCAATACGCTTATATTGATGGGTTAACTTGCCTACCCAATCGACGCTACTTTAACCAGCGCCTTGCTGATTCTCAGGATGAAAAACAGCAGGTCAGCATTATTTTATGTGATGTCGATCATTTCAAGGCTTTCAACGACAATTACGGCCATCCGGCTGGAGATGTCTGTCTACAAAAGGTGGCCTATGCCATTCAGCAAGCGGTCCGTCGCCAAGACGTGATTTCTCGTTATGGCGGCGAGGAATTCGCCGTGATTTTGCAAAATACGCCCGATGAGATCGCCTATGAAATCGCTGAGCGGATGCGATCCAAAGTCCAAGAGAGCCAGATTCCCCACGATTTCTCAGGGGTCAGCAAATACGTCAGTATCAGTTGCGGCGTTGCCAGTCGGGCTGCCGACGATTCTGGGCCAATTTCTAAACTACTGGTCGCTTCAGACAAGGCCCTGTATCGGGCCAAGCGGGCAGGCCGCAATCGGGTTTTTGTGCTCCAGGATAACGACGTCATTATTAGCCCTGGAGATTAGTCTGGGGTTAGCTATAGGTTGCCAGTAATCGAAAAGGTAAATCCTGACTCTTGTAGGGTACTACCCGAGTTTTGGACATTGATAATGGGTAGCGCCCAATCTAAACGGACATTGAAGCGATTATCCACGTCCCAAATTAACCCAGCCCCGATCGCCGCTAAGTCCCGACCTTCAATATTCAGGGCTTGACCATCTTGATTCCAGGCTAAACCGTAGTCGAGAAAGGTGGCGAGGGTAACGGTGCTACTTTGCTCAGGCCAGTCCAGAATCGGGGTCTGTAGCTCCAGAGACAGCAGCCAGCCATTATCGGCCAGGACCCGGTCGGCTCGATACCCCCTCACACTCCCTGCCCCCCCCAAGCTAAACTGCTCGGCGGAGACCAAAGGGCGATCGCTCACCTGTAGGGCAGAGCGGGCAATCAACAACCAGTTTGGGTTGAGACGCTGGAGCCATAGCAACTGCCCCTGCCAAGTTAAATATTCAACACCGGGGTCCCTGGCATCATCACTGCCACTGGCCCCCAAGAGCCCCGTTCCCAGCCGGAATTCTGACCCTAAAAACAGCAGGCTATCCGGCGTTTGTTGCTGCCATTCTTGGGTAAAACTCAGGGTGGTGAGTTTGATAAAGCCATCGCTGCTGGTCCCAGAACCGGGGAAGCCAAACGGAATCCGGGATAGGCCAGGGGGCTGTAGAAAGGTCTGACTCCTGCGCTGTTCTAAGGCAAGCCCCAGGGTGATTTTGTCTTGGGGGGTTTCCAGGATGGGGTGCCGGACCCCCAACTGCCAAGTATGGGCCTCAGACTGGGGATTGATTAGCCCTAGGGGGGGCTCTACCACCTGGCTGTCCACGTAGCTATAGGTCCCCTCAAACGTCGTGTTGCTGGGGCTGATGGGCAGGCTATAGCCCAGTTGCAGCGTATTGCTCTGACCGGCATGTTGGTAGGTCACCGTCAGGGCATCACCGTTCCCCGTCAAGTTACCTTCACGAATATCAACCCGCTGCTGAAACGTGCTGAGCAATGGGCTCTCCCTATTGCTGAGCTGAAACTGGAGATCAAAGCTATCCGCCTCGGTCACCGTCACCAAGAGGTTGTTTTCTCCCGGATTAGGGGTGGCCACCAGTTCAGCAGAGAGGCTCTCAATTAAAGGATTTAGCTGTAAGATTTGTAGGGTTTCTAGCAGGGTCTGAATATTCAAGGGTTGAGGGGTTGCCGTAGCGATGCGGCTGCGCACGTAATCTGGATTGAGCCGCTGTAACCCATCGATATCAATTTCGGCCAGTCGCCCCTCAACCACCTGAATCGTGACCACCCCCCCGTCGATCACCTGCCCCGCTGGAATAAACGCTCCGGTGGTGACATAGCCATTGCTGACGTATAGTTCCGTGACTTGGCGGCTGGCCGCTAATAGCTCACCAAAGCTGAGGGGACGATCCACAAAGGGGGCCAAGACGGCGGCCAGCTCCGCATCGCTAAATACGGTGCTGCCCACCACCCGAAACTGGTTCACCACAATTTGGGCTGGACCCGCATCCGGGGGCGGGTCGAACGGGGCTGAATCTTGGGGGGGGCGCAGT
>JAAUQE010000074.1 GCA_012032425.1 Leptolyngbya sp. RL_3_1
AAGTGTCTTGCGTAGGTTGGGTAGAACGGAGTGAAACCCAACACCAGCAATGGTTTCGTTGGGTTACGCTGTCGCTAACCCAACCTACAGCAGAATCAGGGTTTCAAGGGTTTTGTCAGTCAACCAGTAGCCGGACTCAACGGTACCGCTGTAGGACACCCCACCCTAAGAGCTGCTCCAGAGCAAGTTAGAGCGCAGGTTAAAATTCAAGCAGTATGGGCTCGGCGATTTTTCTCTATAGGTAACCTATGCAAATCACCCTTAATCTTGACGAAACCCTGATCCACGAAGCTCTCCAACTGACAAACCTGACAACTCAGGAGGAGCTAATGAATCTAGCTTTGAGAGAGCTAGTGAGATCGCGCCGCAAGAAAAACCTGCTTGATCTAGCGGGACAAATTCAGTTCGCCCCAGATTTTGATTACAAAGCCCTGCGCGAAACTCGCCATGTTGCTGATTGATACCTCTATCTGGATCAATGTCTTTCGCGATCAGAGCGGTCAAATCCGCCAGCAGCTTGAGATGTTGATTAATGGGCGTGATGTACTGCTCACTCGCTTTACCGAACTTGAGCTGCTTCAAGGCAGTCTAAACGAGCAAGAATGGACGCTTCTCTCCACTTACCTTGAAGCACAAGATTACGTCGAACTCACGTCCGTTTCCTGGCAGGCCGCTGCACGTATCTACTATGACTTGCGTCGCCGGGGATTGACTGTTCGTAGCCCGATTGACTGTTGCATTGCCCAAGCAGCATTAGAAAACGATTTGCTTCTGGTTCATAACGATCGAGACTTTGAAACTATTGCCCAAGTCCGATCCCTTCAACACGTTCGCTTTCAGCCTGAGATTTCTGGTCGCACTTGACGGTAATCTGTGGGGCAAGCAAGCCAACCGTTATCTGCGGCTCTGCTTCTGCCTGGTGAGCGATATCTGCGGCTCTGCCGCCCGGAGGCTCTGCCTCCTGTAACCGTGCCCAGCCGGAGTCTGGGCACCAGGATCCCCACCCCAACTAAAATAAAAACACCCACCCTCGAGGTGTTTTCCATGCCCTCACCCCTGCCCGGAATGGATCCCTACCTAGAGCATCCCCGCTCCTGGCCGAACTTCCACCATCGGCTGATTACCGCGATCGCCATCCACCTCGGACCCCAACTGCGCCCCAAATATCGCGTCGTCGTTGAGGAAGCAATTTACCAAACCGCCCAGTCAGAATCGCTGTTGGTGGGGATTCCGGATGTCGCGGTTCAAAAAGCTGCCCTTGCTGGGCGAGAACCATTAACCACTCTGGACCCAGGTGTCGCCGTTGCCCAACCCATTCAGGTCGAACTGCCCAAGGCAACGGTGATCCGCCAGGGATATCTCGAAATTCGAGATATCGCCACGGGTGAAGTGGTGACGGCGTTGGAAGTGTTGTCGCCCACCAATAAGCGCCCCGGTGAGGGACGGCTGACCTACGCCACCAAGCGCCAGACGATTTTGGCCAGCGCCACGAACTTTGTGGAGATTGATTTGCTGCGACAATGGTCCCCCCTGATTGAGATCCCCGTAGAACTCGCCAGCCACTACCGTATTTTGGTCAGCGCCAGTGCTCAACGTCCCCGCGCCAGCCTCTATGCCTTCAATCTGCAAGATCCCATCCCCGCTTTTCCCTTACCTTTGGGGGAAGGGGATACGGAACCGATTGTGAATCTCAAAACCTTGCTGGACGAGATCTATGACCAGTCGGGCTATGACCTGGTGATTAACTATGCCGAAGATCCTGTGCCTCCCCTCGGTGACCGCGATCGCGCCTGGTTAGAGAATTACCTGAAATAAGTCGGATCTAAAATAAGTTGGACTCCGGCCAAGCACAACCGAGCGGCAAATATGTTGAACCCAACTGCCCTAAATACGGCTCTAGACTCTGCCCTACAACAACCTTGGACCGCGACCTACGCCAAAGTCATGGCCCTGGTTCTCGCCTACGGGGCCACCGTCCACATTGGCAACATGGCCGGATTCAGCGGTACCCCCTGGCTCTCCACACCGCTGCTGTGGCGAGGCCTGGATGTGGCCCTGCTGATCTTTGATGTGGTGAGCGCTATCGCCCTCTGGCGCGGCCTCACCTGGTCCGTGTGGCTCGTCTTTGGCGGCATTGTCCTGCTGCAATTTGTGCCCTATACCCTGCTGCGATCCCAATTCATCCTCAAACCCGAAGACGCCCAAACCCTGAACGGACTCCTGGGTACAGAAGCCCTGCTGCTAGGGATTTTTGCCCTGCTAATCGGGCTGAAGAAATGACGACACTCTTCATCTTTGCGGGACTACCAGGAACCGGCAAAACTACCCTGTCCCAGCAACTGGCCCGTCACCGCAACGCCGTTCACTTGCGCATTGACACGATCGAGCAAGCCCTCAGGGATCTCTGTCATCTACAAGTCGAAGGGGAAGGCTACCGCTTGGCCTACCGGATCGCCGCCGACAATCTCCTGCTGGGCATGAACGTCGTTGCCGATTCCTGCAATCCGATCGCCCTCAGCCGCCGGGAATGGGAGCAGACCGCCACCAGCAATCAGGCAGCCTTTATCAACATCGAAGTGATCTGCTCTGACCCAAAAGAACACCGCCGCCGCATTGAGGCCCGCACCGCTGATATCCCTGGATTGCATTTGCCCACTTGGGAGCAGGTGATCAACCGTGACTATCATCCCTGGTCGCAGGATCACATCGTCATCGATACGGCAGGACGAACGGAGACGGACTGCTTGGATGCCTTGCTGGCGGCGATCGCGCCGCTTTAAATGACCGGGCTGATCTGAGGTTAACCTCGGCTATTCATGCCCCAGTTAGCCCCAACGATGGAGAGCGAATCTTGTCCTGTTGCGGCTCAGATCCGCAGCTTTGTCAGCGAGCAGTGACAGCCTCTAAAAATTTATTCGCACGGGCGTAGAACGGTTGTCCCATCAGCGCTTTGCCCTCAATCAAAGGTGTGCCCTAGTGGTTTTGACCTTCCCCCGTAGACTGATGGGGATACGTAAAAAAATCTAAAGGCGGAACGGATGCGGATTCTGTTTGTGGCAGCCGAGGCAGCACCGCTGGCAAAAGTTGGCGGCATGGGGGATGTCGTCGGTGCCCTGCCCCAAATCTTGCGGAAAATGGGCCACGACGTACGGGTCTTCATGCCCTACTACGGCTCCATCAGGGGCAAGGTGGAGATCCCGACCGAGCCGGTGTGGCGGGGCGAGGCCATGTTTAATGCCTTCGCCGTTTATGAAACGGTGATGCCCGATAGCGATGTGCCGCTGTATCTGTTTGGGCACCCCGCCTTTGACGGCCCCCACATCTACGGTGGGGCCGACGAGGGCTGGCGGTTTACCTTTTTGCCAATGGGGCGGCAGAATTTGCCTGGAACCATTGGAAGCCTCAGATCATCCATTGCCACGACTGGCATACGGGCATGATTCCGGTGTGGATGCACGATACTGCCGATATCGGCACGGTCTTCACCATCCATAATCTGGCCTACCAAGGCCCTTGGCGCTGGCAGCTCGAAAAGATGACTTGGTGCCCCTGGTACATGCAGGGTCACAACACCATGGCGGCGGCCCTGCAATATGCCGATCGCGTCAACACCGTTTCCCCCACTTACGCCCAGCAGATCCAAACCGCTGACTATGGCGAGGAGCTGGAGGGGCTGCTCTCCTTTATTGGAGGTCGCCTCAGCGGCATTATCAATGGCATCGATCGCGATCGCTACGACCCCGCCACCGATAGCCAACTGGTCAAGACCTTTACCCCAGAGACCCTGGAGCTGCGCACCGCCAATAAGGTCGCCCTGCAAAAAGAGGTGGGTCTGGATGTGAATCCAGACACCTTTTTGGTCGGGATGGTGGGGCGACTGGTGGAGCAAAAGGGACTGGACCTGGTGCTGCAAACCATTGACCGATTCTTGGCCTATACCGATGCCCAGTTTGTGCTGCTGGGGACGGGCGATCGCTACTACGAAAACCAGCTCTGGCAGCTCGCCGCCCGCTACCGGGGCCGCATGGCGGTGTACCTGATGTATAGCGAAGGCATTGGTCGGCGCATTTACGGGGGGGCCGATGCCTTCTTAATGCCCTCGCGGTTTGAGCCCTGCGGTATTAGCCAGATGATTGCCATGCGCTACGGCTGCATCCCCATCGTCCGCCGCACCGGTGGCCTGGTGGATACCGTGTCTCACCACGATCCCAACAATGCCCTAGGCACCGGCTACTGCTTCGATCGCTACGAACCCCTAGACCTCTATACCTGCATGGTGCGGGCCTCAGAGGGCTATCGCTACACCGAGAGCTGGCAAGCCCTACAGCGACGGGCCATGGCGGAGAATTTCAGTTGGGATCATTCGGCAGTGGACTACATCAAGCTGTACGCCGAAATCCTGGGGCTGGACGACCAGACCCAACTGGGACAGCCATCCAACCTCGGCAAACAGCCCACCCCAGCCTGATCCTCCCCGTAGGCTTATGCCAAACTAATCCTATAGCGTTGGCCACTTGGCTTAGGACACCTAGGATCGCTCTGACGCTTTGCGTAGCAGCAAAGTGGCTCGCATCCGGTCCTAACCGGACTGGCGACCGCTGCCGACCCGTGAGGTTGCCCGGAGGTTAGGATGCCAGCAATAATGCCGCGATCGCCCGCCCAGGCGCAAACAGAGGTGATTTACCCCAGTGGAGATGGTCAGCCCGTGGCCGAAACCTTTGACCATTTGTATGCCCTGTTCGTCACCTTAGAAATTCTGCGTCAGTACCTCAGCGATCGGCGGGCCACGGTCCTCGGGAACCAGTTTTTGTACTATGCCGAAAACTTTCCCCGCCTCCGGGTGGCTCCCGATGTGATGGTCATCTTTGATGTAGAACCCGGTGGGCGCGACAACTTCAAGGTATGGGAAGAGGGGGCGATTCCAGCGGTTGTGTTTGAGATGACTTCAGCGGGCACCCGGCAGAAGGATGAACTCAGTAAATACGAGCTCTACGAAGGGCTAGGGGTCACCGAGTATTGGCAATTTGACCCCAAGCAAGAGTGGATTCCAGAACAACTGCGGGGATATCGCCTCGTGGGCAACAGCTATGGCCCAATCACCGATGGGGTGAGCACGGTTCTGCAACTGCGGTTGGTGGCAGAAGGCACCCTAATTGGGTTTTACGACCTAGCCACCGGCCAGCGGCTGCTCAATCCTGAGGATTTAAAGCAGCGACTAGAGCAAGCAGCTCAACGGGCAGAGGCGGAAGCCCAGCGGGCGGATAAAGCGGCCCAACGGGCAGAGCGGCTGGCGGCTCAGTTGCGGGCTTTAGGGGTTGATCCTGATGGTGAGACTGCCTCAGAGTCCAGCCCCGGTTCACCCTAGGGCAACTGGATGGCACCCATCAGGAGCGATCGCACTCTCGTGCCACTCCCCATCCTTCGTTAAAGGCCCACACCACCAGGCTCTGCCTGCGCCGACAATCGCCAACGGCAAAGGCACCATGAACACCAAAGACATAGATTCAAGCGTCAGTTGCGTCCTGAAAATCAGGGTTGGAGTTTGCTTCAACTTGCTGCTGGTCATAGGCAAACTCTAACGCATTGTCAAGGTCGATTCGCAGTTGAGTAGAGATTCCATCTAAAACAGATATTACAAACTCTATCTTTTCTTTAAATGAAGCAAAATCGAACGTAAAACCCTTTTGAAGAGATGCTGTCTTTTCTCTATTACTGTATGGATACCTAAAAGTAGATGACCATGAATCTAGTTTCTCAAACTCTTCGATAGCAGCTCGAAAATCCTGATAATTTTCGAATGGGTCACTATTTTCAAATTCCCAATCTTCGTTCATCTCTTCAGTAACTTGTTTGACTGTCTCAAGAAGCTGTGGAAGGTGATGGTTTTTGAATAACCTTTCTTCGGTTAAGCCATGGCCGTTAAACGATAGGTTTTTGCCTAGAACCTGAAAGAATTTATACCCTTTCAAGCAAATTGCTTTTAGATATAGCTCAATGGCATGTCGATAGAGAAAAACTATCGGACATGGATCAATATCATGAAAATTAGGGTGGCTTAAAAGTTCTTCCGCTAACTTGTTGGCTGCTGCTTGATATCTTCCAGCATAAATATCAAATTCATTTAGTGGATCATCGCGCCAGTTAATGGTCACATTGTGGTTGCTAGAATCATCAACATCAAACAATAAGCTTGAAGAATTCTGAGTCATTTCTCTTATCGCAGTAGCTATCGGAGTTTTTGAATTAGGCACCCGCAATTTAGCCTTTGCAAAGAATTCCTCGTCCAAGGGCGGTATGTCAGAGGTGTCGATATCCTCATCGGCCATGGCATCAATTCTAGACCAGTCTGTTTTTGAGGAATTGCTCATAGCGTCTCCGTTCATGGGAAAGAGCTTTTCTTAAGGAGATAATGCGAATGGTCGTTTCGTCACGCTCTGCATAGACCACCACAATAACGCGCCCGTCTAACATGCCAATGCCAAGCCATCGCTCTTCCCCATAATCGCGCTCATCTAGGGCAGACAACAATGGCAAGTCAAAGATTCGAGATGCATCTGCAAAGTCGAAACCGTGCTTGCCAATGTTGAGCTGATTTTTGCGTTCATCCCACTCGAATTTCATGAATTGGATTCATTATCAAAATTCGAGTTAGGGTAACTGCGTGGCACCCATGAGGTAGCGATCGCACTCCCGCGCCACTCCGCGCCCTTCGTTAAAGGCCCACACCACCAGGCTTTGACCCCGACGGCAATCCCCAGCGGCAAACACCCCAGGGATGCTGGTGGTGTATTGCTCATGCTCCGCCTTGATGTTGCTGCGGCCATCTTGTTCTAAACCCAGGGCATCAATAATCGGCTGCTCGGGTCCCAAGAAACCCATGGCCAGTAGCACCATTTGGGCGGGCAGCACCCGCTCCGTACCGGGAATATTTTGGGGGGAGAAGCGACCCTGTTCGTCCTTTGCCCACTGGATTTGCACCGTGTGGACTGCCTTGAGATTGCCCTCGTCATCCCCTTCGAACCGGGTGGCGGTGTTGAGATAGGCGCGGGGGTCATCGCCAAACAGGGCCGCAGCCTCCTCCTGGCCATAGTCCAGTCGGTAAATCTTGGGCCATTCCGGCCAGGGGTTGTTGGCGGCGCGGCTTTCCGGGGGCCTCGGCATGATTTCTAGCTGGGTAACGCTCTTGCAGCCCTGGCGGATCGAGGTGCCCACACAGTCGGTGCCGGTGTCGCCGCCACCAATGATCACCACGTCTTTCCCGGCGGCTGACAGATAATCTGCGGAGGGTTTCCCGTCCAGCAGGGTGCGGGTATTGCCGGTGAGAAACTCCATGGCAAAGTGAATGCCCTTTAGGTCTCGCCCTTCGATGGGCAAATCGCGGGGCCGGGTGGAGCCAGTGCAGAGAATCACCGCATCAAAATCCTTCATCAGGGTTTCGGTGGGTAGATCTTTACCCACCTCGGTATTACAGACAAAGGTGACCCCTTCCGCTTCCAGCACCTCCAGGCGGCGCATCACCACCGCTTCTTTTCCAGCTTCATGTTGGGGATGCCATACATGAGCAGCCCGCCGGGGCGATCGGCCCGTTCGTAAACGGTGACCCAATGGCCTGCCGAGTTGAGTTGGGCAGCGGCGGAGAGCCCCGCCGGACCTGAGCCCACGATCGCCACCTTTTTGCCGGTGCGCTGATGGGGCAAGTTGGGGGTAATCCAGCCTTCTTCCCAGCCTTTTTCGGCGATGGAATACTCAATGTTCTTGATGGTGACCGGGGGGCTAGTGATGCCCAGCACGCAGGCCCCTTCGCAGGGGGCGGGGCAGACCCGACCGGTAAATTCTGGAAAGTTGTTGGTCTTGTGGAGGCGATCCAGCGCCTCTTGCCACAGGCCCCGATAGATCAAATCATTCCACTCCGGGATCAGATTATTGATCGGGCAACCGCTGGCCATGCGGTTGATTTCCAGACCGGTATGGCAAAAGGGCGTGCCGCAGTCCATGCAGCGGGCTCCCTGGGTCTGGAGACGCTCATCTGCCATATGCAGGTGGAACTCGTCCCAATTGCCGACGCGATCGCGGGGAGCCACCTCATCGGCGACCTCCCGCAGATATTCCATAAAACCGGTTACTTTTCCCATGGTGCTTGATTAGTTGTGATTGGTAAATCGTCGGCAAAGTGAACAGTGTTCGTAAGGTGGGCAATGCCCACCAACGGGTAATTTGAGGTGCGACAGAATGCCGTTTAGGATTGAATGAAATTCGTCAGCTAAACCTCTGGCGTCACAATTTGAATACTTTGAAAGGGGTTAAGAATGAGTCAATCGTCACTGACCAGGACATTGGCATCCAGACAAAACGGCTACTCGTCATTCAAAATGGATTCTAGAATTCATCTCCATGACAATTTATATCGTGTCTATAAATCAATTGTGCTGCTCTCAAAATGGATAAGGTAGGCACCGCCCACCCTACGGGCTACTCTTGCACACACCTATAGCATTTATAGCCAATGACGGCATATATATAAACAAATCTTCGCCATTCCTAATGAAACCTTAAAATAGCCCAGTCAATGTCTTGAAGACGCAGATCACCCAAATCCGGAACGTATATTCTTTGTTCCTGCATGAACTTTTTTGTTATTGCAAAGCTATTGGCATCCCAATCATATTGCTCGAGGGGAATAACAGCATCAACAGACTCACTAGAGTTTACGTAGTGAAAGTAGCCATCTGCGATGAAATCTGGCTCATTCTCTAAAAGGTAATTTATTAATTGGGTAGTCAACTCCTCTTCTTCATAGCCTCTAGCTCTTTCATAAAGCTTTTCTAGTTTATCGATAACCATACCGCTTCTATAATGCCAAAAGCAACAATAATCTCCAGTGCCTGTCACATAGAAATCAACAACGCTGCAACTTAGCTGCTTCGATAATTCTTGAGATTGATCATGCAAAATCTCAGCTATGCTAGAGCTATACACCCAGGGAAGCGCAATTGACCAATCGTGTTGAGGTATCGAGACAATTATCAGGTCGTCTTTATCAAGAAAGGAAGGAGCGTCGATACTTCTTCCCATATCGCTTTTAAAATCTGCTGTAGTGCACAGTAATTCAACAACACTTTCAGCACTTGCCTTGAATGCAAAAGCCGTTTGACTAGCATCTTGGAAAGCAAATCCATAAGTATCAGCGCTCATATAGGGGTAGGATGCAGTGCCTGGGTTGTTCATTTTGATGGTTTCTGTAATCTGCTCGCTCATGCAGGTTCGGTGAGCGATGCACACCCTACATTGCTGTGAACTGTAGGTGTCTGTGAACCAATTGGGCTTTGTCCAAAATGGGCTAGGTGGGCAGGGTAATTTGAGGTGCGACAGAATGTTGTTTAGGATTGAATGAAATTCGTCAGCCAAGCATCTGGTGTCACAATTTGAATATTCTGGAAGGGGTTAAGAACGAGTAAATCTTCATCGCCAGTAATAATTAAGTTGGCTTCGCCAGTGACTGCCAGCTCCAAAATCATATTGTCTTTTGGATCTCGACAGACCGTGATCTCTGAAGTTGGCTCAACTAGGTTTGAACCGTCAACTAAAACAGAGGGTAGGGTGGGCATTGCCCACCACGGCTATGGCGCAATAACCCGTGTTTGAGCTTTTGACAAAGACTTCGGCTTCACCACAATTTCTACATCGCGCCCCAGGGCATTCAAAAAGCGAAACAGCCGCGACGTTGAGAAGCCTGACAATTTGCCGTTGATCAACGCTGACACTTTGGGTTGGTCAACACTTAAAAGCTCTGCTGCTTCAGCTTGAGTCATTTCTTGGCTGGCAACAATGCCGCTAATCTTGCGAGCAAGTTCTGCCTTGATCAATAACTCATCTGGGTTTTCTAACCCTAAATCCTCAAAAATATTGCCACTGCCTGTTTGAACTCCAATGGGTTGAGTCATCCCTGACTGCTCCTTTTTGCTGCTTAGCTACTGTGATTTTCTGAGTAGTGCTGTTGGGCCAGATTAAGCCTAGCCTCGATCAAATCCATATCGGGTTTCGGAGTCGAAATCCCCTGCTTAGACTTCTTTTGAAAGGCATGTAAAACGTAGAGCACACCAGCTAGTTTTACGGTGTAAACAGTTCGATAAGTATCTCCGTCAAAGTTTTCTACAACTTCCAGCACCCCGCTCCCTTTGAATCCCTTCAGTGGCTTAGCTGCCGGGTGTTTGTCTCCACATTGAGCCAAGTACAAGGCATAACCTATATCTTGCCGAACCGCTTCCGGGAACTCCTTCAAATCCTTAAGAGAACTGCCGACCCATTCAACGGGCTTTAGCGAGGGTGTCATACACTCATTATGCTAGTTTTGGCATGAGATAGCACGTTGGTTGTCGGAGGGTGGGGATCAGACGCTAAAACCGAGATCCCAGCGCCCCACCCAACGAATTTTCTAACCCCTAACTACCACCAATGCGAGCAATGTCGCGAGCATTTTCTTCAAAAGCGGCATCGAGGGCTTCGTCCCCACTCAGCCCCTTGGCGAGGGCAGTTTGGATGTGCTGCACCACCCGCTTGTAGTCGCGGGGCATGACTTTCACAAACTGGGTCATCAGGTCATCCCAATTCGCTAGGATCTCGCGGGCGCGATCGCTGCCCGTATAGGCTTCATGCTTTTGAATCATCCGCCGCAGGTCTTGGATCTCTTCGGGATCCTCCAGGGTTTCCAGATCCACCATTTCAGGGTTGCAGCGGCTGGCAAAATCGCCTGCTGTATCCAGAATGTAGGCCACCCCGCCGCTCATGCCCGCTGCAAAATTGCGGCCTGTGGCTCCGAGCACCACCACCTTGCCGCCGGTCATGTATTCACAGCCATGGTCACCGATCGCTTCCACCACCGCTTCCACCCCAGAGTTACGCACCCCGAAGCGCTCCCCAGCGATGCCGCGAATGTAGGCTTCACCCCCGGTGGCCCCATAAAAGGCGACATTGCCGACGATGATGTTCTCCTCGGCCACAAAGGTGGAGGTCTTGTCGGGATAGAGGATCAGCTTGCCGCCGCTGAGGCCCTTGCCAAAGTAGTCGTTGGCCTCCCCTTCCAGCTCTAGGGTGACGCCCTTGGGCACAAAGGCCCCAAAGCTCTGGCCCGCACTCCCTTGGAAATGGAGCTGCACGGTGTCTTCCGGCAGACCGTCCCAATGGCGCTTGGTGATTTCATGGCCCAGCACGGTGCCCACCACGCGATTCACATTGCGGATGGGCAACGTGGCCCGCACCGACTCGCCTTTCTCAATAGCGGGCTGACAGAGATCCAGCAGGGTGGTGACATCCAGGGATTTCTCGATGCCGTGGTCCTGGGGAATCTGGCAGTAGCGCCCCACCTCCGGCCCCACCTCCGGCTGATGGAGAATTTTAGAGAGGTCAATGCCCTTGGCCTTCCAGTGATCCACCGCTGGCCGCGCCTCCAGCACGTCGGTGCGACCCACCATTCATTGATGGTGCGGAAGCCCAGTTGCGCCATCCATTCCCGCACTTCCTGGGCCAGGAATTTCATGAAGTTGACCGTGTGGGCGGGGTCCCCGGAGAAATGCTTCCGCAGTTCTGGATCCTGGGTGGCCACCCCACCGGACAGGTGTTTTTATGGCAAACCCGCATCATGATGCAGCCTAGGGTCACCAAGGGTGCGGTGGAAAAGCCGTATTCTTCGGCCCCGAGCAGGGTGGCCATGACCACATCCCGACCGGTCTTCATCTGGCCGTCGGTTTCCACGGCGATGCGGCTACGCAGATTGTTGAGCACCAGGGTTTGGTGAGTTTCGGCGAGGCCCAGTTCCCAGGGCAAACCGGCATGTTTGATCGAGGTTTGGGGAGACGCGCCGGTGCCGCCATCAAAGCCGGAGATCAGCACCACATCGGCATGGGCTTTGGCGACGCCAGCGGCATGGTGCCCACCCCTACCTCGGACACCAGCTTGACGCTGATTCGAGCCTTGCGGTTGGCGTTTTTGAGGTCGTGGATCAGCTCCGCCAAGTCCTCAATGGAGTAGATATCGTGGTGGGGCGGCGGCGAAATCAGTCCCACCCCAGGGGTGGAGTGGCGCACCTTCGCAATCCAGGGATAGACCTTTTTGCCGGGAAGCTGTCCCCCTTCACCGGGCTTAGCTCCCTGGGCCATTTTGATCTGTAGCTCCCTGGCTTGGGACAGGTAGAGGCTGGTGACGCCGAACCGGCCCGAGGCCACCTGCTTAATGGCGCTATTTTTAGAATCCCCTTGATCGTTGGTCCAGGTGTAGCGGTCGGGATCTTCGCCCCCTTCGCCGGTATTGGACTTGCCGCCGATGCGGTTCATGGCGATCGCCAGCGCTTCGTGGGTCTCTTTGGAAATCGAACCATAGCTCATCGCCCCGGTTTTGAAGCGGCTCATGATCGCTTCGATCGGCTCCACTTCGTCAATAGAAATGGGCTCTCGGTCCTTGAATTCCAGCAAATCCCGCAGCCGGAAATACTGCTTGCCGTGGGCGTTCACCTCGGCAGAGTAGGTTTTGAACAGGTCGTAATTGCCCTCGCGCACCGCCTGTTGCAGCAGGTGAATCGTCCTAGGAGCAAACAGGTGGGCCTCCCCATCCTTCCGCCACTGATACTCGCCCCCCACATCCAGGGTGGTGTCTTGATCGCGATCGCTAAAGCCCTCTTGATGGCGCAAGACCGCCTCCTGGGCAATCACCGCCAGATCAACCCCCTCTAGGCGAGACGCGGTCCAGGTGAAGTATTGGTCAATCACCGAATGGTGTAGACCGATCGCCTCAAAGATTTGCGCGCCGCGATAGCTCTGAATCGTTGAGATCCCAATCTTGGAGCCAATCTTGATCACCCCTTTGGTGACCGCTTTGATGTAGTTTTTACAGGCTTTCTCGGGGGTGACGCCGGTTAGGGAGCCCTGCTCGATCATGCCTGCCATGGTTTCAAAAGCCAGGTAGGGGTTGATCGCGCCACAGCCATAGCCAATTAGGGTGGCAAAATGATGGACCTCGCGGGGTTCACCGGACTCTAGAATCAGACCCACCTGGGTGCGGGTGCCCGCCCGAATTAGATGATGGTGTAGACCGGAGACCGCTAATAGGGCTGGAATCGGTGCTTTCTCGGCATCCATACCCCGATCCGACAGGACGATGAGGTTGGTGCCAGCAGCAATGGCGGCATCGGCATCGGCGCAAATTTGGGCGATCGCCGCCTCCAAGCCCGCCACACCGGCTTTCGCCTCAAACAGGCTGGACAAGGTAATGGATTTAAACCCAGGCCCCGACACCTGCTGGAGCTGAGCTAACTCTTCATTACTGATCACCGGGGTCTTGAGCTTGATCAAATGGCAGCTTTCGGGCTCGGGCTTCAGTAGGTTGCGCTCGGAGCCAATGGTGGTCACCGGCGAGGTGATGATCGCCTCCCGAATCGAGTCGATCGGCGGGTTGGTGACCTGGGCAAACAACTGCTGGAAATAGTCGTACAGCAGCTTCGGTCGGTTAGATAACACCGACAAGGGCGTATCCGTCCCCATCGCCCCGATCGCTTCGACCCCGTCTTGGGCCATGGGGGTGAGCAGGATCCGCAGTTCCTCAAAGGTGTAGCCAAAGGCCCGCTGGCGCTGGGCTAGGGGGGCCAGATCGGGCGCAAGATCGGGCGCAATGCCTTGCGCCCCGACAGATGCCCCGACAGAATTCTGGTTGCTAGCGGCGGGCAGGTCGGCCAGATCCACCAGATATTGATCGAGCCATTCCCGGTAGGGATTCGCCGTGGCAATTTCCTGCTTGATCTCTTGATCGGAGACGATCCGGCCTTCTTCCATATTCACGAGGAACATGCGACCGGGCTCTAAGCGGCCCTTGTAGGCCACCCGCTCCGGCTCAATTGGCAACACCCCAGCCTCCGAAGCCATGATCACCAGGTCATCTTTGGTGACGGTGTAGCGGGAGGGGCGCAGGCCATTGCGATCCAGCACGGCTCCCATCATGGTGCCGTCGGTAAAGGCGATGGAGGCGGGACCATCCCAGGGCTCCATCAGGCACGAATGATATTCGTAAAACGCCTTTTTCGCCGGGTCCATGGACTCATGACCGGTCCAGGGCTCGGGGATCATCATCATCACCGCATGGGGCAGCGATCGCCCCGCCAGGGTCATCAGTTCCAGGGTGTTGTCAAAAATCCCGGAATCGCTGCCGTCAATATTGACAATGGGCTGGATGCGGCTGAGGTCATCGCCAAACAGCTCCGACTCAAATAGGGACTGGCGGGCATGCATCCAGTTGACGTTACCCCGCAGGGTATTGATCTCCCCGTTATGGGCCACGTAGCGATAGGGGTGCGCCCGCTCCCAACTGGGGAAGGTATTGGTGCTAAAGCGAGAATGCACCAGCCCCAAGGCACTCTCCATCTCAGGATCCTGGAGGTCTGGGTAATACTTGCCCACCTGCTCCGGCATCAACATACCTTTGTAGACCAGGGTACGGCAGGACAAACTGGCGGGATACCAGTAGGCATCAATCCCCGGTACCCGAATGGCGGTATGGCTGCGCTTGCGGATCACATAGAGCTTGCGCTCGAAAGCCAGATCATCGGCAATATCAGCGCTCCGCTGGATGAAGGCTTGTTGCATAAACGGTTCACTGGCCTGGGCCGTGGCCCCCAAGGACGTATTGTCAGTGGGCACATCCCGCCATCCCAATACCGTTTGCCCTTCCTCGGCCACAATCTGCTCAAAAATCTCGCGGCCCTGTTGGCGAGTGGCCGCATCGGGAGAGGCATAGACCATGGCCACACCGTATTGCCCCGGTGCGGGTACGGTCACGCCCGCCGCTGCCGCCGCTTTCGCCATAAAGCCGTGGGGCATTTGGATCAAAATCCCCGCCCCATCACCGGTATTGGGCTCTGCCCCCACCGCCCCCCGATGGTCCAGATTCAGCAAAATGGTCAGGGCCTGAGCCACGATGTCGTGGGAGGGTTTGCCCTTCATCTGCACAATGAAGCCCACGCCACAGGCGTCGTGCTCGAATCGCGGATCATATAGGCCCTGCTGTGAGGGGGGGTGATGGGTATGGGGCATTAGGGTCGGCCTGAAAAATTGACTCAAAAAGCGATGCGCGTCTGGACTTTAGGGAACCGGCTGGGCCGAATCAAAAGACCGTTGCAGATCGTCCATCTTAGATGGGTATTGTCCAGCAAACAAAAGGCATCCCGGCAGGCTCTTAAGAAAATCGTCACATCTATAGGGCTAAACCCGGATTTTTTCTTAAGAAATTTGTCATTCTTGGTGCCGCCGACCCTCGGCAGCATCTATTTAGATCCAATTCTTTGATCACGATTAGTAATCATAAGCATGAGTAATCGTGAATAGTCACAAGGCAGTTGTTGCCCAACCCAAAATGGCATCGTCTATGGCTTTAGCCGTTTTTAACGCCATTAGACCTGCTTTAATATCCATCCTAGATTTGATTTCAAAAGTGATGGGATGGCGATTTTGGGCCTTGTCAGATCAAAATTGGCTGCTTTAAACGCGAACATCACCGCACCCAGCCCTGAGACAAAGTAACGTACAATACCAATTGCCATCCCATCCTCTGGATGCCATGGCCAGCTAACCGGGCGAGGCGATCGGGTCATAAAGTATTTGCCGATAACTCCAAAGAATTATCACAATCCATGGCGCACCGTGACACTTCTCGGCAAGTCAAGCTGATTCAGCTTTAACTAGGGGTGTTACGGGCTCATCCCTAGGGTGAAGTTGAGGCCAGTGCCTGGACCTGGTCCGCGCTGTTCAC
>JAAUQE010000075.1 GCA_012032425.1 Leptolyngbya sp. RL_3_1
AAAAAATTCTAGTACCGCTACGCGAAATACCCTACGGGAAGGAGCAAGTCCTACAAAAGGCAAAATTCAAAAACTAAAATCCCTAACAGATAGGCTTTTCAATGATTCTAAAGGGTGACGTTATTTGTGCCGTATTGTACTAATAGACTGTTATCTTTTAATTTGTAGTCTGGGTGGCGCGATAGCACAACCCAACACAGCCATGATTGTTGGGTTCCACTGCGTTTCAACCAACCTACGAAACCCTGATTTTCAGAATTGATAGACCACTAGACTGCTGGCGTAGCGAATAAACTATCAGCAAGGCGTTTGCTGAAATCCAATGGTGCAATCCGCTCTTCAACCAATAACTTTGGAGGCGTTTCTGGCGTCCCCTGAAATGGGCGATCGCCACGAATTGTGTAACGGCCAAGCCATTCCCAAAATGTCGCCTAAACGCATTCATGCCAAGACTCAGAAATCCCTTCTCAAAATTCTGGATGTCTGGGCAGAAGGGCGAGGACACTTTTATCCTGAGTGGTCGGTGGTCCTGACTCGCGAGGGAAAGCCCTGGGTCCCGATTCCAGATTTGATGTTTGTTTCCTACGAGCGCCTTTCTGTAGACTGGGATGAGGATGCCCCTTCGCCAGTACCACCAGATTTGGCGATTGAGATTATTTCACCCGAACAAACGTTTGGCACCATGGTAGCCAAAGCGACGGACTATTTGGTCGCAGGCACAGTTCGGGTCTGGGTCGTAGACCCGAAAGTGGAGAGCATTACGGTCTTCTATCCTGATGCCCGCCCTCAGACCTTTACTGGAAAGCAGGCGATCACCGACACCGATTTCACCGACTTACACCTGACCGTTGCCGAGATCTTTTAAGGGCACATCCCTGGAAGCGGGAGAAATCCACTAGAGCACACGGATGGGGAAATCGGTTGATTTGAGAGGAGATCAGCGGCAGGTGGGTACAAGACCCACCCCTGCATTGGGTAAATGCTTGTCTGGCAATCTCCAAAGGGCGATCGCCCCTCCCTTTGCGATCAATCACGTTTCTCCTGAAACCCCACGCCATGCACTGAAGTCATCAATACCATCTCGACTGACGAGATAGCATTGCGTCCCAAACGCCCATCAGGTAATTGCATCTCATCCTGACGTCTCAATCACGGGCGGACTTCACCCATGGCAGCTTTTTCTTGGCCTCTCCCGCAGCAGCGAGGTGCTTATCGACTTTGGTTTCGATTTCTCGCTGGCATCCTAGCCGGTCTAGGACTCACAGCACTCCTCCACTGGCCCTTAGCCGCACCCGCTTTAGCGCAATCTATCAACCAGGCCACCGTGATTGAGATTTTGGATGGTAGCCAGGTCTATATTCAAAATCAGCAGGCGCGGGTGAATAGCGTGGCCCAAAACCGACAGCGGGTTCATACCGCCGCATCGCGGGCCGCGTTGCGGTTTAACACGGGGGCGATCGCTCGTCTTTCTTCGAATTCCAGCCTGACGGTGGGGCAATGCGCCCATGTGCAGCAGGGCACCTTACTGGTGAATGGGGCGCTAAACGGCTGCACCAATACCAGCGTCGCCGGTGTCCGGGGCACCCTTTACACGGTTACCGTCACAGAAGATGGCACCGACGTGATTGAGGTGTTTGAAGGCATGGTTGAGGTCAGCCCCCGTGGAGCAGAGGACGTGGCTACCTTGCCAAAGGCACTATCGCATCAGGCCCAGTCTGTTGCTGATGGGCAGAGCGCTGAGCCCATCATCCTCTCCGCAGGGCAGCGATGGTATAAGCATTTAGATACAGGGGACATTGCTGTCGAGTTACTCACCCCTGAGGATTTTGAAACGCTGTTACTCGGCCCTTTGGTCGCAGGTTTTGTGGAAGAGTTGCCGGGACTCGATGCGTTGCAAGCGAGTTTCGAGAGCCTTTTCCCCGACATTCCGTTCCCAGGGGTGACGCCGTCGGTGCCAACGCCCGCCATCCCAACGCCCGCCATTCCCGGTCCCTTTTCCTTTTAATCATTCGCCATGGGTTGTTTTAATTTCTGGCGACGTTCTGGCAAACCCGGCCCAGGCCAAGCTGCTGGATCTGGCCTGACGCTGGGGGCCAAAACCCATCAAGTGGGGCGACGGGTGCCGCTGTGGAGCCACGGCCTGATGGGGATCTGGGTACTGCTGGGGAGCTTGGCGATCGCCCTGCAATTGCCCTGGGCACAGCGCTTAGAGGGGCAGGCCCAGACCATTTGCTGGCCCTGCGGGGACCGGTCACCCCCCGGACTCGGTGGTGATTCTCGCCATTGATGAAGAGTCCTTTGCTCAGGGAGAGTTTTACCAATCTGATCCGGATCGATACAGCCATCTAGAGCCTCTACAGGCTTGGCCTTGGCAGCGATCAGCCTACGCCATTGCGATCGAAAAATTGATGCAGGCTGGGGCTCGGGCGGTAGCGCTGGATATCTTGCTGGTGGATCCCAGTGTTTATGGCGGGGAAGACGACGATCGCCTGCAAGGGGTTTTGAATGAATATGGCGATCGCGTGGTGCTGGCCACCTCCTACGACCGGTCCATCACCGTTGGTGGACCCCTAACCCAGCAGTTGCAGCCTTTATACGACCCGACCAGTTTTCAGCCTGGGTTTATTAATTTTGGGATCGATGTGGATCAGCGCATTCGTCATCTCCCCGAGCCCTATCTTGCTGCCCTAGCTAGAGAAACCGGACAGGATAGCGAGCCGATATCTTTCGCCGCCGCCACCCTCAATGCTGCAGATATCCCCTTCTCGCCCCCCCAGGGCAACCAAATTCATTTCTATGGTCCGGCCAGGACGTTTCCTCAGGTTTCTTTCTGGAATGTTTTAGAGCCGGATAACTGGGACCTTCACTTGGCGAACGGTACCTTTAAAGACAAGCTGGTGCTGATTGGCCCCACCGCTACATCCCTCCAAGACATTAAGCTCACGCCAGCGTCGAATGCGATGGCTGGGGTTGAACTCCATGCCCATACCCTGGCCACCTTGATGGAAGATCGGGCGATCGCCCCACTCCTGCCACCGGGTCCATGGCAAGGAGTCGCCATTGGCGTGATCCTGGGAGGGGTAGCTTGGGGGTTGGGAGACAGCATTACCCGTCCCCTCCTCAGACCCTTAGGTTTTGCGGGGGCAGCGTTTCTTTGGGGGGGGATCGCTTACGGATTGCTGGTTGGGGGTTATGTGCAAATTCCGGTCACCATTCCCATGGCGGTTTTGGGTCTGGGGGGCGTGGGATACACCGCCGCTGGGGCACTGCGCGATCGCATGGCGCAGCAACTGGTGCGACGCACCCTAGAGCGCTACGTATCGCCCCCCGTGGTGGCCGAGATTCTTGATCAGCCCAGGGACTACGACCACCTGATTGGCGGTAAGCGGCTCCCGGCAGCGGTGCTGTTTTCAGACATTCGTGGCTTCAGTCACTTGTCCTTTCACCTGCCCGCAGAAGCCTTGGTGGCCCTTCTCAATACCTATCTCGATGCGATGGTGAAGGCGATTCTGGCCCACCGGGGCACCATCGATAAATTTATTGGGGATGCGGTCATGGCCGAGTTTGGCTCACCCCTCTCTCAGGGGGCGAAAACCGATATGCTGAATGCGGTGCGAGCCGGATTGGCGATGCGGCGATCGCTGGCCCACCTGCGGGAGCAGCTCCAAGCCTCAGATCAACCGCCGCTTTTCCATGGCATTGGGATTAGCTATGGGGAGGTAATCGCCGGTAATATCGGCTCTGAGCAGCGGATGGAATACACCGTGATTGGCGATACGGTCAATGTGGCCAGCCGCATCGAGAGTTTGACCAAGCGCCTCGGCACCGACTTTTTGATCACGGTGCCCGCCTATGACCTCATCAAGGATGAGATTCAAGTGATTGACCTGGGTTGTCATCGCCTCGCGGCCGAGAAGAAGAAGAGACCCAGGTGTATAGTGTGGTTGGTTTCGACGATGCCGATGCCCGTCTCTATCAACAGGTTCATCAAGATCTACGGCAACATCTGGGTTTTACGACCCCAGCGGTGCCCGCCCCTTGATCCCACCTGAATACCATGGCAAAACTACCCCCCTGGAGCGGACGTCACGGCATTAAAGACGCCCTATCCTTGTCCCAAGGCTTAGCCTGACAGTGCCTGCAACCCGAGCAACGGCAACAAATTCCAGCATTGCGATTTTCACGAACACAACCGTTCATAGCCAACGAACCTGGTGATATTCTGCGGGCAAATCAGGACAACGGTTAGAATAATCAGGGTCTACTGACTGACAACTAGGCCAATAGCACTGGCTTGGCTTGTGCTGTTGATCGCTTGGGAAATTGAGCAATGGCGCTATAGTGGTATCTGGATTAGGTATCGGTGGCTGAGTCTTCGCTGGTTTCTTAGGAACGCGTTCGTGTTTTCTGGTCCGTAAGCTTACCTCCGTATTCCAAATCTCTACACATTCGATGACTTAATGAGGTAAGCCATGACGGTCTATGTAGGGAACCTTTCCTACAATGCAACTGAAGACGACCTAACCGAAGTTTTCAAGGAATATGGTGCTATCAAGCGGATTCAAGTCCCTGTTGACCGCGAGACTGGCCGTATGCGCGGCTTTGCATTTGTAGAAATGGCGGAAGAAGCCCACGAAGACGCTGCTATTGAGGATCTTGACGGCGCTGAATGGATGGGCCGCACCCTTAAGGTTAATAAAGCTCGACCTCGTACCGAGCGGAAGCCTTCTGGTGGCGGCGGTGGCTGGGGTGGCGGCGGCGGCGGTGGCCGCTACTAAGGGGTAGGCGATTCGCCTAATTTCCACAATCCCAGGCCGGTCGCGGGGTAGGGAAAGCACCCTATCCCGCTTTTTCAACTTTATTTGTATACAACCCTATAGGAGGCGATTGCATGGCCCAAGTGGTCTTAGGTGAAAACGAACAGCTCGAATCGGCTCTACGACGATTTAAGCGTAAGGTCTCTAGTGCCGGTATTTTTGCCGACATGAAAAAGAACCGTCATTTTGAAACCCCTGCCGAAAAGCGGAAGCGGAAGGAAATCGCCCGCCACCGGCAAAAACGGCGGTTCCGTCGTCGCCAATCCTAGACGGATTGAGGTCTAGACGACTCAAGGATCTGGTTGAGCTCATCACAAATCTCCCCATAGGCCAGCATGGGGTTGGGGGCTTGGGTGATGGGCCGACCGATGACTAAATAATCTGCTCCCGCCTGGATGGCCTGCGCGGGCGTCATAACGCGACTTTGATCGCCCACCTGGCTACCTTTGGGTCGAACCCCAGGGCAAACCAGCAGCAGTTCATCGCCACAACTGCTGCGTAACTGCTGGGCTTCCTGGGGTGAACAGACCACGCCAGATAGGCCGCTGTCTTGGGCCAGTAGCGCCAGTTGCAAAGCATAGTCGGTGAGTTCTAGAGGAACTTTTAGATCTAGGGCCAGCGATCGCGCCTGAATACTGGTCAATACGGTCACCGCAATAATTCTGGGTGCTGGTAGATTCACGGCGGCAGCACTGGCTTGCGCCGCCGCTTGCGCGGCAACCAGAGCCGCTTTACCCGCAGTGGCATGAACCGTCAGCAAATCGACGCCATAGCGACCGGCTGCTCGGCAAGCCCCGGCCATGGTGTTAGGAATATCGTGCAGCTTTAGATCCAGGAAAATTCGCTTTTGGCGGGTTTTAAGAACCTCCAAAATGTGAGGACCGCTGCTCACAAATAGTTCTAACCCCACCTTCCAAAAGGTCACTTCAGGAAGCTGATCCACTAAAGCCAGCGCATCAGCTTCGGTCGATACATCCAGCGGCACAATGATGCGGTCTTGGGGCGTCATGGGTAGATTGTCCAAAAGGTCGGATTTCCTGGAATGGTAGGGGCGCAAGGCTTGCGCCCTGTCAGTGAGATCCTTAATTTCCCAGCCTGTAACGAGCACCAACGCTGCTCGAACAACCAGAAAGAAACAGGGAGTTCCTTAGGAGCAGTTTTCTCAATCCACGAGGCGGACGAATTTCTTTTTGCCCACTTGCAGCACTTTGCCCACCAGTTCGGCGGGGGTCTCAAAGGTAAGGTTGGGGTCGGCGATGCGATCGCCCTCTAACTTGACGGCTCCCCCGTTGATTTGGCGGCGAGCATCGCTGCTGCTGGAGCAGAGGGGGGTGGCCCCCAGCAGGTAAAAGGCGGTGGCGGGAAAATTGACCGCTGCCAGGGAGAACTCAGGCACCGCTTCGGCTTCGCCACCCCCCTGCACCAGGTTAATCGCATCCTGCTGGGCCTGTTGGGCCGCTGCGTCCCCATGGCATTGGCGGGTGATTTCTAGGGCTAAAGCTTTTTGGCGATCGCGGGGATTCTCTGGCAAGTCAGCTAAGGGGAGGCGGGTGAGCAGCTCAAAGTACTGCGCCACCCTCTGGTCGGGCACCTTCTCCAGCTTGGAATACATGGTGAGGGGATCTTCCTGGAGGCCGACATAGTTGCCCAGAGACTTCGACATTTTCTGAGCGCCATCGGTGCCCAGCAGCAAAGGCAGCAGCAGACCAAACTGGGGCGCTAGGCCAAAGTGGCGCTGGAGATCGCGACCCACGGCAATGTTGAACTTCTGATCGGTGCCCCCTAGCTCTACATCCGCTTTTACCGCCACCGAGTCATAGCCCTGCATCAGAGGGTAAAAGAACTCGTGCAAAAAGACCGGGGTGCCCTTTTCATAGCGCTCGGCAAACCCTTCTTTGGCCAACATTTGCCCGACGGTCATGGTGGCAAATAGCTCCAAAATCTGGCCCAGATCAAGATCCGTCAGCCACTCGGAGTTGTAGCGAATTTCCAGCCGTCCGGGAGTATCGAAATCCAGAATCGGTCGCACCTGCTCCAGGTAGGTTTGGGCATTGGCCTTCACCTCCGCCTCGGTGAGCTGCTTCCGCACCTCGGACTTGCCGGTGGGGTCGCCAATGCGGGCGGTAAAGTCGCCAATGATCAGCACCGCCGTATGACCCGCATCTTGGAAGGCGCGCAGCTTCCGCACCGGGATGCTGTGACCCAGATGAATTTCAGCCCCGGTGGGGTCAATGCCCAGCTTGATGCGGAGGGGGCGATCGCTCGTTTGCAAGCGAGCCCGCAGGTTGTGTTGGGGGTCGTTTCCATTAGTCTGATCGGGGTCAGTCTGATCGGGGAAAACCTCCGTTACCCCCCGATAGATCCATTCAAATTCGTCAGGCATGGGCACCATGTAAGGGTTTCAACAGCAGTTGCAGGCATACAGGGGCAGTCGGACAGTGGCGCAAAGTGGCAGAGTCCAGATGAGTAGCTTATTCTAGTGCCAACTGGGGTAACGTTCCCCTTTACGTGGACTATGCTGGCTGAGTTCAGACCCTATAATTGCAAAACCGTCAGCCCCCTCCAAGCCCCGCATCCCTTTATAAATCCATAAAATCCGGTGTCTTCCAACACGATTCCTCAACGGCGCGCGCGTCGGTCCCAAACTGCTCCTGGTGTGATTCAGTACATCCAGGATGTAGGTCAAGTCACGGTGGCTACCCTGCTGGGGACAACGATGCTGGTGAGTTCGATCGCCGCTGGGGGGTTAGTGGGGCTGGCCATTAGCTTTCGTAACTTGCCCGATGTGCGGGTGCTGCGCAATTACCTGCCCAGTGAAACCAGCTACATCTACGACATCAAAGGCACCCTCCTCTACAGCCTTCATGACGAAGCCAACCGAGATGTGGTTGATCTAGACGATATTTCCCCCGATCTGAAGCGGGCGGTGTTAGCAATTGAAGACAGCTACTTTTACTCCCACAAGGGCATTAACCCCAGCAGTGTAGGACGGGCCATTCTGGCCAACGTCCAAGCTGGCTCTACGGTAGAAGGGGGCTCTACGGTCACCATGCAGTTGGTGAAAAACCTGTTTTTGTCCCCAGAGCGGGCCATCAGCCGCAAGGTGGCTGAGGCAGTCTTATCTCTACGGCTAGAGCAGATTTTTGAAAAGGATCAAATCCTAGAGCTATATCTCAACCAGGTGTATTGGGGACATAACACCTATGGGGTAGAGACCGCTGCCCAAAGCTATTTCAATAAATCGGCGGCTGATCTCAGCCTAGCCGAAGCCGCCATGATGGCGGGATTGATTCAAGCCCCGGAGGAATACAGCCCCTTTGTGAACTACACCCTGGCCAAACAGCGTCAGGCCACTGTGTTAGGACGGATGCGACAACTGGGGTGGATTACAGCAGAAGAAGAAGCGACGGCCAAAGCCCAACCGCTGCTGATTGGAGAAATCACCTCCTTTCGTTCTAGCTCATCGCCCTATGTGACTGAAGCGGTGGTGCAGGAACTCACCGAGGTTTTCGGTAAAGAAGCGGTGCTGAAGGGGGGAATGCGGGTCCAAACGACCATTGACCTCTCCCTACAACAAATTGCTGAGGAAACCGTTCAGCGTAACCATGCCAGTCTCCGCCAGCGGGGCGTTTATGCCGATCAGATGGCCCTAGTTGCGATCGATCCCCGCACCCATTTTGTCAAAGCCATGGTGGGAGGCGTGGATTACACCACCAGTCAATTTAACCGCGCCATCCAGGCCCAGCGCCAACCCGGATCTGCCTTTAAGCCCTTTGTGTACTACGCCGCCTTTGCCTCGGGCCGCTATACCCCTGACAGCATCATTCAAGATACGGCGGTGTCCTATCCAGACGGCTACGAGTACTACACCCCCAGAAACTATGATGGCAGCTTCATGGGCAGCATCCCCATCCGCAAGGCCCTAGAACTGTCTCGCAATGTCCCTGCCGTTAAGTTGGGACAAGAACTTGGCGTCAATCGCATTGTCGAAATCTCTCGCCTATTGGGAATCGAAAGCCCCATGGATCCGGTGATTTCTCTACCCTTGGGCGCGGTGGATTTAACCCCGATGGAACTGGCGGGGGCCTATGCCACCTTTGCCAGTAATGGTTGGCATTCTGACCCAACCTTTATCGTGCAGGTGACGGACAGCAGCGGCAATGTCTTGCTGGATAACACCCCCAAACCCCAACTGGTCCTCGATCCTTGGGCAGCCGCCTCTTTAACGGATGTACTGCAAGGGGTGGTGGCGCGGGGCACGGGTACCGCTGCCCAATTGGGCCGTCCGGTGGCGGGTAAAACCGGTACCACTGACTCCCAGCGGGATGTGTGGTTTGTGGGCTATGTCCCCCAGTTAGCGACGGCAATTTGGGTCGGCAATGACGACTACAGTCCTTTGGGCTCAGGAGCCACCGGTGGAGGGATGGTGGCCCCGATTTGGAAAGACTTTATGCTGCGGGCGTTGGCGGATGTGCCGGTGGAAAGTTTCCGTCGCCCCAATGAGTTTGCCAAGCCTTAGGGATCTGCGCTCAAATAACGTTCCATGCCTACAAGTTACTGAAGTAGGGGCGCAAAGCGATGCGCCCTAGTAAAGCGGCGCTAATTTACCGCTTGTCCCTTAATGCCCTGTAGGGGTCTCCTGGCCCGATATTTGGCTGTCAATGAGACCTTCAAGAGAGGCGTCGAACAATAAAACTGAGCAAGGTGTAAGTTTCTTCCCCCGGCAAGCGAAAGGTTTGGCCGTCATAGTCAATGATGTAAGCCCCGGCAACTTCCCCACAGGCATTACAAGTCAGGGTTTGAGTCTTCAGGGCCTCAAGACTCAACTGGCGAATTTGTGCTGCCAACCAGTCCTCGTAACCGGGCACGAGCTTGAGCTCAAACTTCAGCAAATCCATAGCAAAGGAGCCTATTGACGGCAAAAAATCACTTCCCTGGTATAGCGCAGAATTCCAGCCATGCTCATTTAAACCTTGGCCACATCCAAACCCGTAGTTCGCCCCACGGTAAAAACTCAAGGTTTCAAGTTGGATGCGGCTTAACGATGGCCTGAGGACTGCTTTCGCCACCAGAGCGGGGCGAGAGATAGCAGCGCCAAACAGCCTAACGCCCAGGTTAAAGGCCAGAGTCCCTTGCCCTCGATCGCCTCCAGGCTGGCCAACCCCACCCAGGTATAAGCCACCGTGCCAGGGGCAATGCCTACGACAGTGCCAAGGGCATAGGCTCCCAAGGGCACTGAAGTCAGGCCAAACAGAAAATTCACCAGATTAAAGGGGGACAAGGGGGCAAACCGCACCGCCAAGACACAGTTGAGGGAATGGGTATCCATCAATTTGTCTAAACGGCTCAGGTACTTATGGCGACCAAATCGGCGGCGAAACCAATTTTGGAGTAAGTACCGGGCGACCCCAAAGGCGGCGATCGCCCCACCGTTGCCCCAATTAAAGACCAAAGTGATCCCCACCAGAGCCCAAACAGGCCCCCCCAATTAAAACCAAGACGGTACCGGGCACCCCAAACACCGTCGCCAGGATATGGACGGCTAAAAATACGGGAACCTTCCAAGGTCCGAGGGCATCGAAACTGGCGATCAGCGCCGGTGGGTCAAACAAGAGTGGCAGATAGCGCCAGCCCCAAGCCAAGCAGATACCGGCCCCCACTAGCAGCCAAAAGGCGCGTTTGCGATAGATCGCTGGAGTCATGGGATCGCTGGAGTCATGGACGGACCTTAGCACTACATCACGGTTTCGGTTTCTTCGCCACCAACGCTAGGCACCGACTCCTGTAGGGCTTTGCGGGCAACGCGAGTGACATAAACGGTGACCGCTACGGTGGCAATAAAGGCAATGATGCGGATGGCCCAGGTAATCGCCGGGTTGCTGGGGGTTTCACCCGCCCCAAGGGTGGCCAAGTTGCCCGCCAAGGAACCCAGATACACATACATGATCGTGCCGGGGATAATGCCGGTAGTGCCGACTACATAGTCTTTCAGGGAGACCTTGGTTAGCCCCAGGGCATAGTTAAGCAGGTTAAAGGGAAAGGCCGGAGACAGGCGAATCAAGAAGATAATCTTGCCCCCTTCCCGAGCGATCGCCTCATCAATCGACTTGAACTTGGGGTTGCCAGCAATTTTTTGACCCACCCAATCCCGCGCCCCATAGCGGCCCACTAAAAAGGCGGCGGTTGCCCCCAGCATCGCGCCGATAAAACATAGAGCGAGCCCTGCACCACCCCAAACACCACCCCAGCCCCGAGGGTGACGATGGAGGCCGGGACAAAGGCCACCGTCACCACCACATACAAAACGATAAAGGCGATGGGGGCGATCGCCCCTAAGCTATCAATCCAGGCCAGAGCGCTGACCAGTTGCCCCTGGAGCTGTGCCAAAAATCCCTGGCTGGCTTCACCGGCGGTCGCTTGTGCCCAGGCGGGTAACGTTGGCACCAGCCAGAGGGCCAGCATCGCCAGCAAACTCAAACGCAGCCAGCGCCAGGGGCATCGGGCCAAAATTTTGGGAAATCGGGTTGGCACAATCGTCATAGATTTGAATGGGGAAACAACAATAAACTGTGGCTCGGTCAACATTCGCAGTCGATAGTCGTAGTGGGGATGGAAGTCTCCCTCAACCGCGTGCTATAGCAACGCTCCGCCGCAGCTCGACCCACTGCCCGCCGTGCAACCGTAGCAATAGGGTCGGGTCTGCACCTGCTCAATCACATCCAGACTACCCGCCGCCATCAGGGTGGCGACGGTGACCGGCGTCCCATCCGGCAACTGGGCGGGCACACCGGCCATCTGGTTAAAGTCGCAGTCGTAGATCTGGCCTAAATAATCGATGGAGAGCTGGTTACGACACATCAACCCTGCCACCGTATCGGGATTGTGGTGCGCGGCCAAAAACTGGGTATAGCCCACCAAGAGGCCCCGATGCTCAAGCTGAAACCGGGTGCGGCCAATGGGCAAGTTGGTAATGGTAAACAGGTGGTTGAAGCGAATCCCGAAATGTTCTGCTAAGTACTGTTTGTAATCTTGCTCTAGGCCCCGTTGATCGGGCGTTAGGCGAAAAGACGCTGTGTTGGGAATCGGGGGGTTATACACCAGATCTAAGCCCAAGTCGGGGTCTTGGCCATACCCCCGTTCATTCAGCAATTGAATCGCGCGAATGGAGTCTTGATAAACCCCTGTGCCCCGCATTTTGTCCACATTATCCTGGAGGTAGCAGGGCAGGGAGGCCACCACGCGCACTTGATGCTGGGCAAAATAATCCGGTAAATCTTCAAACCCCGGCTCAAAGAAAATGGTTAAATTGGACCGCACAATCACTGCTTTCCCCTTAGCCCTGGCCGCTTCTACCAGAGGCCGAAAGCCATAGTTCAGCTCGGGAGCACCCCCGGTCAAATCAATGGTTTGAATCTGAGGAAAGCCATTGATCAACTGCAGCAGATCTTCTAAAACCGGGTGAGACAACTCTTCAGTGCGATGGGGGCCTGCCTCGACGTGGCAATGGCTACAGGACAAGTTGCATCGCCGCCCTAAATTAATTTGCAGGGTTGTGATCGGCGTTTTGGTGAGGGGACTGCCCAGGGACTGCTCAAAGGATTTGATCCCTGTTGTAGGAGCGGTCAGGACGGGCCGGGGACGGGATACAACCATAGTTTCTTTAGCGAATGAGGGTCTTTAGTAATTGCAGGGCAATCGGTGGGCAATCGGTGGGGGGAGACTGGGGTAAACGCTACCGGGATCGTCTCCAGGATGCCTGAAGTGCGGGTCTAGAGGGCCTAGTACCGAGCGGCTCAAGTCTTAGCACTATTGCTGAGAGCAGGGGTGCTTAAGGGGCAAGGGAGCTAGAAACTGGAATGGTCATGGGATTTACGCCCTTAATGGGGATACGGGCTTGGATGATAAGCCGTTTTTGCCGCAGAAAGTGCACCTTAAGCAACAACCGGTTTTACCGATGTTGTTTAAACCGATTTCAGGCTGACCCACTTGATTGAACGGGCTCCACCTGAAATTCCCCTGAGAGCGGCCCGATGACCTCATAAATTTGAGAATCAGGGATTTCTCAGTAACCCCTGTTAGCGTGAGGAAGAGAGCCTTTACCCCGTTTATGTTTAGTCCCCAGCGCTTATTGTCAAAACTCCCATGGCAAGTACCGGACACCCGCTCCATTCGGTTTCGTCTCACGGCGAGTGTCGTTTTGGCTTCAATTCTGGGAATTGGGGGGGTGTCGGGTTGGATGATTTGGCGGACGCAGAACCTGCTGCTTGAAGGCCATCGCCAAGCCATCTGGACCTTGGCCGATCGCTTTGCTCAGGATGTGGAGCTATATGAGGAGGTGATGCCCGCCGACGAGGCCCTGCAAAAGGTGATTGATCACCGCTCCCTCGGGGATATGGCGATTTGGGTGCGGTCGCCGGAGGGTATATCTCTGGGGCAATCGGAAATTTTGACCATGGGGTCTTGGCAGGTGGATGGGGTCGCGGCTGAGTTACAAAAGTTACCCCCTGGCAAACGCTTGGAAATCATTAACTGGGGCGATCGCCATTTCCTGGTTTGTGCCCAACCCCTAGAGGTAAATGGCAGCGTGTTGGGGGATGTGTTTGTGGCGATCGACATCACCCAAGATCGCCAGAGCTTTATGGTGCTCACCCGTGATTTTGCTGGGGTGAGCGCGGTGGTGATTGTGTTGGTGGCGATCGCCCTGGCGGTGTATGTGCGGCGATCGCTGCAACCGATCCAAGCCATCAACCAGCAGATGGCTACCGCCACCGCTGAGAGCTTAGAAGCGACCCGCCTACAGCTCGACCAGGCCCCCACTGAGGTGCGCGAACTGGCCCAGACCCTCGACCAGACCCTAGCTCGTCTCACCACGGTTTGGGAGCAGCAACGGCGGTTACTTACCGATGTCTCCCACGAGTTGCGTACCCCCTTGACTCTGGTGCAGGGCTATTTGCAAAGCACCTTGCGCCGCTGTCAGACCCTCACCGATATCCAGCGGGATGGCTTAGAAACCGCCGCATCAGAGGCCGATCGCACCATTCGCATTCTGCAAGATCTGATGGTCTTGGCCCGAGCGGGTAACGGTCATCTCCACCTCAACCTAGAGCGAATTGATTTAAAGGGGCTGGTCTTAGAAGCGGTGGAGATGGCTGAGGCCGCTAGAACCGAAGATTCCCCAGGGGAGGCCAGCGGACGGATCGCTGCCCAGATCGAAACCGCGCCCCTGTTTGTGCGGGCGGATGCCAATGCCCTACGCCAGTCTCTGGTTAACTTGATCGATAACGCCTTGAACTACTCCCCCCGCGACCAAACCGTTTCGGTGCGGTTAACCCAGGCAGGTAATTGGGCCGTAGTGGAGATTTGCGATCGCGGTCGGGGCATCCCCCTGGCTGACCAAGTAGACATCTTCCAGCCCTTTTACCGGGTGGATGCCGATCGCTCCCGCGTCACTGGGGGTACCGGCTTAGGGCTCTCAATTGTTAAGACACTGGTGGAAGCAATGCAGGGCCGTATTCAGGTGCGCTCTAAACTAGGGCAAGGCAGTACCTTCACCGTTCAACTACCGGTCGTTCAACTGCCGGTATAGGCTAATTGTTCCATCCGTCGCGCTGGCTGAGCGGAGTCGAAGCCAGATCTTCCACAAAAGTCCCCTTCGACTCCGCTCAGGGGACGGTTACGGTATAGGAGTTGATTCCATGACCCCCAAGATTTTGTTGGTGGAAGATGAAGAGAAATTGGCCAAGTTCATCGAGATGGAACTGGGCTACGAGGGCTATACGGTGACCGTGGCCAATGACGGCCTCTCGGGGCTGATGGCGGCGCGGGATTCGGAACCTGATCTGATTTTGCTGGACTGGATGCTGCCCGGTCTCACCGGGGTCGAGGTCTGCCGTCGCCTGCGCAGTACCGGCTCCCAGGTGCCGGTAATTTTACTCACCGCCAAAGACGATGTGGGCGATCGCGTCGCCGGTCTCGATGCGGGAGCCGATGACTATGTGGTCAAACCCTTTAGCATTGAGGAGCTACTGGCGCGGGTGCGGGCGCAACTGCGGCGCAACCAACCCCAAGAGGTGGACGCCCTCCAGTTTCAGGATCTCTCTCTGAATCGCAAAACCCGCGAGGTGATCCGCAACAATCGCAGCATTGAGCTGACCGCCAAAGAATTTGACCTGCTGGATTATTTGATTGCCCATCCCAGGCAGGTGTTGACCCGCGATCGCATCCTTGAGGAGGTGTGGGGCTATGACTTTATGGGCGACTCCAACATTATTGAGGTCTATATCCGCTACCTGCGTCTGAAGCTGGAAGCGGAGGGGGAGAAGCGACTGATTCAGACCGTGCGGGGTGTGGGTTACGTGCTGCGGGATTGAGATCACGCTGATGTTTTCTGGCTCCCAGGCGCTGCCTGGTGAGCGCCCCTGCGGCTCTGCCGCCAACCGTCGAGGTGGCAGAACTGCGACGGCAGGACTACTTGATTTAACCCTTTCACCCTTCTTCTCGCACCCAGACTCCGGCTGGGAACCAGGGAAATGATGGCATATTTTAAAGGCATAGCCCTGGGCGCGATCCTGATGCAAAACATCGACGAAACCCTTCCTGTCTGGCCCATTGAGTCAGGGGTAACGCCATGAAACCAGTGCTGCCCAATACCCTGAGCCCCGTACTCAAACCCCTCAAGCAATACCTGCAAGCCCAGTATCAAGAGCGGCTCAATCGGGTTGTTCTCTTTGGTTCCTACGCTCGCCAACAGGCCACAGACGACTCCGATGTCGATATCCTGATCGTTCTCCACGAACCCGTCGATGCCAGTGCCGAAGGGCAGCACACCAGTGAATTCATTGCTCGTCTGTGCCTAGAGCATGACCTGCTGATCTCGTGCTTTTTTTTACCCTCATCCCGCTACCAAGCCGAAAACTCGCCCCTGCTGCGCAACATCCGTCAAGAGGGTATTGTGCTATGAC
>JAAUQE010000076.1 GCA_012032425.1 Leptolyngbya sp. RL_3_1
CCTGCCCCAACTTCCCCTAAGCCCCAGCTCCGCCTTCGCCTTCGCTGCCGCCTTAACAAAGGCTCGTCAGCCATCTCTTCCCAGGCCGTTGCCCCCATATCGGTATAAAACTGGTGATCGTAGGCGCGGGTGCGGACGACAACGGGCATTGGCGTGGCATGGCCCAAAATCAGCGCCTGCTGCTTCGAGTCCAGTTTGGCCAGCACCGATCGCAGACTTTGCGCCCCCGATACGCCAGTAAAAATCGCGTCAATGTCTTTTTCATCATTCAGTAATGCGGTGATGCGGGTGCCAATCTGGGACATCACTTCGTTGTCGATGCCCGAAGGCCGCTGATCCACCACCAGTAGCGTCACAAAGTACTTCCGCATCTCCCTGGCGATCGTGCCAAAAATGGTCTGGCGAGCCGTAGCCGGATCCAAAAACCGGTGGGCTTCCTCAATGGTGATCATCAATTGTTGGGGGCGATCGCTGGGGTTTTTGGTCTGCAGAAACCGCTCCGCCTTGCGCACATAGCTGGCATGGATGCGACGGGCAATCACATTGGTGGCCAGCATGTAGGAGAGCATGTTGGATTGGGAGCCAAACTCCACCACCACATGCTGACCGGCGTCTAGGGCCGCCAAGATTTGGCTGACGTAATTGTGGGGGCAGGCAGCGCGGATATATTTCAGATCGGCTAGGCGGGTCAGCTTCCGCTGTAGGGCCATGATCGAGGACTTGCTACCCATCTTGGTCTCACAGAATTCCTGGATTTCCTCATTGCTGAGGGAGAGCAGCCGGTTAATCCAACCCTTGCCAAACTCATTGCGCAGAATAATCGCGTTTTCTAGGCTGGCTTCCGATAGATTCAGCTCTCCCCGCACCAGGGTGAGGTCCTCCACGTCAATCTGGTCAAAGCTGATGTAGAGATCCTGAGCATCCCGCACCCCTCGACGTTTGGTAGCCTCCGGATCCAAGGTGAACATCTGCACTTGGCCCGGAAACAGTTGCCGCAGACCTTTGACGGTGCTGAACTGCTTGCCCTCACTGACCGCCTCCCAGCCGTACTCGGAATGCATGTCAAAAATCAAATTCACCGCCGCTCGCCGCTGGATCGTGCCTGCCAGTAAGACGCGGGTCAAAAAGGATTTGCCGGTGCCAGACTTGCCAAAAATACCGTTGCTGCGCTCCACAAAGCGATCCAGATCCAGGCAAATCGGCACGGCCATATCGATCGGTTCGCCGATCACAAAATTACGGCGATGGGGATCATCCTCCCAGCCAAACACGATCCGAAAGTCCCGTTCGACAGCGTCATACACCTGGCTGAAATGCCCCGGAATGGTTTTCACCGGCAGTAACTCAACCGCAGCACTGCTCTGGGCCTGGTAGCCCCCCGCCTGCAATTTCGAACTTTCAATTTTAAATTTTGAATTCTCACTCACTTTCCCCTTGTGCCCTTGCCCCGCTTCTAACTGGGGCGTAAACATCAGCATCGGCGTCAACGACAGGGTGCCGTAGGTGCCGGTGCCGGAGAGGACTTCTTGCAAAAACAAATTGGCGGGTTCGGGGGGATTGGCCAAGATGCGGGCGCTGGCGGTGCCGAGGGCGACATCGGTGAGCATACAGAAAAAGCGAGAGCGCTGCCCCTGCACCACCACAAACTTACCCACCCGCATGTCTTCCACAGAGACATCGGGGTGCAGCCGCACTTCTAGTCCCTTGCTGAGGGAGCCTTCAATGACCGACCCTAAAGGCTTTTCTGCCACCATGACCTACGCATCCAACCCGATCTGTGGCCATGGTAGCGGGTTTGATTGGGTTTAGTACATTTGTTTGGCAAACGATAGACGATGGATGGGTAGGCGAGTGGATGGGCGTGACGAGAATCCTACTGGCGGGAGAAGGTATTGATTAACTCATCCATGTAAGGGGTAACGAGGGTCGCACATGGGGGCGGTAGGGTATCTTGAATTTCCTGCTTCAGGAAGCCATAGGCTCGGGTAGAGGACTCACTTTTGTGGAGCGCATGGGTAATATTTTCCATCCACAGCAAGAATTCCTGCCGAAACGCATTGGTATCATCGGATAAGACGGTTCGGCCGATATAGCCGAGGGCATAGGTCATATCTCGCTTACATTTGCCCCCATGCTCTTGCACCACGCGTCGATGGGTTTGCACCAGTCGCCGCAGAGACTGCATCACCAAGCTGTCGGCGTTATCCCGCAGGGTTTGGTAAGCCTCCATCCGAGTTGCAAAGGTTTCTAAATAGGTCTCTAGGGGCCGCAGCTCTTGGTCAGAGAGATAGCGGCCATCGGCCTGGTGGGCGGTTTCTAAAAAGCTACTGTTCATAATGGTGGAGCTGAATGAAGGTCTAGTCGTGAGAGCCCAGCGCTGTCCGGTTGCCAGTCCCTCAGGAACGATTTCTAAGGCAGTTATGCAAGGATTAGGCTTAGCTTGCCCCGGCATCGTGATCGGCTAGAGCGCTGTAGCAAATTGTTGTAATTTTTCAGCTATGTGACACACATTCCCCACAATCCCATCCCCATCAGCCCTGGGGGCAGGCTACGCTTTTCTTGAAAGGCTTTTAGGCTATACACCCTCTCACCTCGTCACCCCTGCCAATGCTCCTGCGATCGCGCCCACACATACGCCGCCAGAGTCTGAATCTCTTCTGGACTGAGGCGATCGCCATAAGCCGACATCAGCCCTTTGCCTTGGGTGATCAGGGTGGCGATCGCCGCCACAGAATCCACCCCATGTCGCTTTAACGCCTTGGGCTGTAGGGATTTACCCCGACGAATAATGTTGCTGCCGTTAGGGTGACAACCCGCGCAGTGCAGCTCAAATAACGCGGCGGGGGGTTGCGCCGGTGCAGGGGGAGCCGCTAAGGCCATCGGCGGATGCCCAAGTCCCAGGCCCAGCATCACCAACCAACCCCAGCCCCATCCCAGCAGCCAGCCTCGAAATCGTTGACCCATGGTCATGCTCCTTGCGCTCTAGTAATCGATAGCGGAATTCACGGGACCATTCCAGTTTCTAGCGCCCTTGCCTCTCAAGCACCCCTGCCCTCAGCTCAAGTGCTAGGCACTTGAGCTGCCCGGTACTAGGTTACGAGTAGCATCATAAGCGGGCCAATGGTGCTGCAAAAAGCGAGTCATGGCGGGACCCGCAAGGGGCGACTAAACCAATAGCCCTGCATCTGGTGACAGCCGAGGCTGACTAGGCAGTCTCGCTGGGCGGCAGTTTCCACCCCTTCGGCCACCACATCGAGCTGTAGTTCTTGGCCTAGGGCCGTGATCGCCCGCAGCATCGCCACATCTTCAGGGCTCTGGGGAATGCCCTGGACAAAGCTGCAATCGATCTTCAGCCCCTGGATCGGGAAGCGTTTCAGATAGCTCAGGGAGGAGTACCCCGTGCCAAAGTCGTCCATGACAATGCGGGTGCCCAATTGTCGCAAATCATTCAAGGTTGAGATTGATGCCTCAATATCGATTAGGGCTGCCGTTTCCGTAATTTCTAACTCTAGGGTCTCGGGCCGCAACTGATGGGTGTCGAGCAGTTGGGCTACGCGCGTGACCAGTTCAGGATGCTGTAACTGTCGGGCCGATAGGTTCACTGCGATGCGTAAGGGCGCTAAGCCTAACTGATGCCAAGCCTGGAGCTGGGCGCAGGCTTGCGCCAATACCCAGTCCCCGAATTCCACAATCAGCCCTACCTCCTCGGCTAGGGGAATAAACTGACTGGGGGGGATGGCACCCAACTCGGGTTGTTCCCACCGCAGCAGGGCTTCCACCTGATCGATTTGACCGGTGATGCCATGGACTTGGGGCTGAAAAAAGAGCTGCAACTCATGGTTGCTGATGGCCCGATGGAGATGGGCTTCGAGGGTGAGTGACGGCGGCGTGATCGAGCTGGGTGCCCGGTAGAAGCGGTAGGTGTTGCGGCCTTCGCCCTTCGCCCGGTACATGGCGGTATCGGCATGTTGCAGCAGCGTACTCATATCACGGCCATCCTGGGATAGAGGGCAATCCCAATGCTGCTGGTCACGTAGAGTTCTTGGTAGTTGATTAGAAACGGTGGTTTCAGCGCTGCTTCTAGGCGTTGCGCCAGCCGCTCGACCTCAGTCAAGGTGGTCAGGTTGGTCAGAATCAAGGTGAATTCATCGCCCCCCCAACGGGCGATTAAATCCTGATTGTTCATGATCTGTTGCAGTCGCTGAGTGGCTTGCTGCAACACTTGGTCGCCGATCGCGTGGCCGAGGGTATCGTTGATGGTTTTAAAGCGATCCAAATCGAGGAACAGCACCGCCAATTGCCCCTGGTTTTTCTCGGCTTGGTCAATCGCTAGGGACAACTGCTGGTTAAACCACGTGCGATTGGGCAAACCGGTCAGGGCATCGTGGAACGCCTGATGGCGAATTTGGTCCTCTGTGCGCTGGCGCTTGAGGCTGCCCCCCAGGCAGGCGGCGATCGCACCAAAATAGACTCCTCACTCGCATTCCATAGCCGCTCGGGTTGGCAGGTGTCAAAGCCGATATACCCCCAAAAGTCTTGGTTAATAAAGATCGGCACCATCAAAATCGCCTCGATATGGTCCCGCTGTAGTAACTGTTGCTCCGCCTTGGGTAAATCGCGGACCACCCCGCGCACCGGCAAACCGGCCAAAAATGCCTGATGCCAGCGCTCCAACCCATGGTCCGCAAAGGGCAAATTTTGCCAGTGGGGCTGCTGAATCGAGGGGGTGATACCCGGTTGGGTCCATTCATAGCGCATACTCATGGCGGCTACCCCGGTGGGATGGTGGGAATGCTGCTCGTAAACATAGGCGCGATCGGCTCCAGCCGCGATGCCTACAATCGACAGCACCGTCGGAATCGCCGAAGCTAAATCAGTATTGGTGAGCAGGTGTTGGCTGGCCTGAGCGACCCCCTCTAAGAGGCGATCGCGCTGTCGCAGATCCGTTTCAGCGCGCTTGCGCGCCGTAATGTTCTCCACGGTGCCTTCAAACCCAATCGCCTGACCTTGGGCATCGCGCACCAGTCGGGCCGATTCAGCGATCCAGATAATGGTGCCGTCTCGCCGATAGACCTCGGCCTCAAAGCCGAGGATGGAGCCATGCTGTAGCACAATCTGAATAAAGACATCCCGACGATCCCCTTTCACATAAAGCTGGTCACGAATGTTGGTGATGGTCCTGATCAGCTCCTCAGGAGAATCGTAGCCATAGAGTCGCGCCAACATGGGGTTAGCGGTCAGGTAGCGGCCATCCAGGGTGCTCTGAAAGATGCCCTCCACCGCATTCTCAAAAATGCTGCGATACTTGCTTTCCGCTCGACGCAGCGAGAGTTCGACCTGATGACGCTCGATTGCCAGGGAAACGGCCGCCGCCGCGATTTGTAAAAGGGCGACCTCAGAGCGGTTCCAGGTGCGCAGTTGGCAGCAATCGCTGAAACCAATCAGCCCTCTAAATTGGCCATTCACCTGAAGAGGAAACAGCAAAATCGACTTGACGTGGGAAGACGCTAGCGCCTGATCGGCAAGGGGTGGAAACTTCGACTGAATTTGATTAACCACCCCCCCTTGCCTCAGCACCGCCATCCACTCGGCAAAGGCCCCTGGATAAGGGATGCTGGCACACATCTCACTGTTAGCATCGGTGGCAATGTGTGGCGCTAACCATTCCGCCCGTTGATGCAGGTTGCGATTCTGGGCGTCTAGCTCATAGATGTAAACCCGACTGGCGTTAGAGGCTCGCCCTAGGGGTTGTAATAAGTGCAGATAACGGCTGCTATCCCAAATGCCTTCCAGGGCCAAGAGTTGCCGCTGGACTTCTACCAGGGCCGTCAAATACTGTTCTCGTCGATTGATTGCCTGCTGGGTAGCAAGGCGATCGCTGATGTCTTCGAGGGTGCCGAGAATCCCGATTACCTGACCATTGCCGTCATGGATGGGAACCTTGTTGGCGCTAATCCAGCGTTTGCTACCATCCGCGTAGGGTTGCGCCTGAATCATTTGCAGAATCGGCGTTTGCTGTTCCAGCAACTGCTGATCACGGGCGCGAAAATAGGCCACATCGGCTTCGCTATAGATCCCGATATCACTGTCCGTCAACCCTACAATCTCGGCGGGTGAAGTGAACCCAGCGTGGTGAGCAAAAATCTGATTGCAGCCCAGGTAGGCCCCCTCGCAATCTTTCCAAAACAGTTGCTGAGGAATATTGTCTAAAACTAAGCGCAAAAACCGTTCCCGGTCCCGCAGGGTAGTTTGAATGTCAATCAAACGCAGGACGGCTCCAATTTGGGTGGCGATCGCGCTGATGAGTTCTACCTGCTGGTGATCTTCACGACAGGTTTCAGCCTTAAAAAAGGTCAAGACAGCGGCAATTTCTTGCTTGAGCTTGATGGGCACGCCGACCCCCGTTCTGAGCCCAGCGGCCAACGCTAAGTCACACCGATAGAACCGCTCCTTTGAAACCGTAGCGACATCGATAATCCATTCTGGCTGCCCCGTCAACCAGACCCGGCCCGGTAGGCCCTGACCAGGAGAGAACGTGACCTTCTGGCTGGCAGCCGCAAAATCCTCTAAAGGCGGCTCACTGGCTCCCCAAACCCCGCTGTTGTATAACAACTGTTGATCGGCAGACGGTAGCCACACCTCCCCAAAGACCCAATCGGTATGGTGGCAGACCTGTTGCACCATTTGCTTGAGTGCCAATGGAAAATCAGCCGCCTGTCCTACCGTTTGAATCAGGTCATATAGCAGCGACACCACAGACTTGAGGGCGGGCTGAGCCCCCTCTGTTTGCCGGGTCTCGATCACCTGACAGGTCTCCATCGGTAAGGGTGGCGGAAAACCAACCGACTGGGAATCAACCATGAAATTCAAGGGGGACGTTCACTCGGTAAAGCTATCCCAAAAAATATAGAAGACTTAAATCGTGATGCTGAATGGATTACACCATCAAGGCTCAGGGGGCGTATGTAGAGGTTGGGGACTCTATGAGACCTCGTTGTTTCGGCGAACCAAGTTCCGACGTTTCAGCCTCTTCTCCCCCAATGCTTGGATGCGCCCGTGCTCAGGTTATTTGCTGGCGAGAACTGTGGTGCTGGCCACTTTGTTTGAGACACCTCGGATCGCTCTGACCCTTAGCGCCGCCGCAAAGTGGCTGGCAGTCTTGTCCGGACTGGGCTGGCGACTGCCATACACTGAGCGCCATCGATCAGCAGTTGCTTTCAGAGTGCCCCTCAGCTAGTACGCTTCAACTCAGTTGAGTTATTTCCATCTAAACCTCATCCAGATTCAGAAGTGGAGTTTTGACATCTGGTCCAACCTCACCGCCTGCGGCACCTCTCCTTACTAAGGAGAGGTTTAAGAAGACTCTGGTTCCTCTCCTTGAGAAGGAGAGGTTAGGTGAGGTTTTCTCGATCAGGCATAACTCCAGTTCTCAACTTAGACGCGGTTTAGTCATTCTCAGTATGGCCTTTCAGTTGCTGGAATCACCGCTCGGGCTGAGCTTGTCGAAGCCTGAGCGGTAAGGCTTTCACCATGAGAATTGCTGTTGTCAAGCCCAGATGATCCGGATGAAGCCCCTGAGACCGGAAGGATAGGGAGGTAGATGCACCCTGATTGTCGCACCCTGGGAGATTCACAAAACCTCCCAGGGTTTTTTTTGGGTCTTTTTTTTGCCCCACTATTTTCTTTGCCCCGCTCCATGATAGGAATAGGCTGACCTAGAGCCATCGATCGGGAGAGCACATATGCCGCAGCAGGGTCCGCCACACGGGGCACCACAACGGGTAGGGGTATTGTTTGGAGGGTGCTCTGGGGAGCATGAGGTGGCGATCGCTTCTGCCCAAGCCATTACCAGGGGCTTGACCCAAGGTTCTAACGCGGCGAAATACCAGGTGGTGCCGGTCTATATTCAAAAGGATGGGGTGTGGCAGTTTGGCGAAATTGCCGCCGAGGTCTTGCGATCAGGCCAGCCCTTAGCCGTCCCAGAGCCGAGCCCAGCGCGCGGGCGATCGCGTTTACCAGACCCTGAGCAAGCGGCTCAAATTGATATTTGGTTTCCGGTCTTGCATGGCCCCAATGGCGAAGACGGCACCGTGCAAGGATTGCTGACCCTGATGCAGGTCCCTTTTGTGGGCTCTGGGGTGCTGGGCTCAGCCCTCGGCATGGATAAAATCGCGATGAAAATTGCCTTTACCCAGGCAGGGTTGCCCCAGGTCAAGTACTTACCGGTGACTCGGGCCGAAGTCTGGTCTGATCCCTGTGTATTCCCAAAGCTGTGCGATCGCCTTGAGGTCACCCTGGGCTACCCCTGTTTTGTGAAACCGGCCAACCTGGGTTCATCCGTAGGCATTGCGAAGGTGCGATCGCGCGCTGAGTTAGAAGCCGCTCTCGATAGTGCCGCGAGCTATGACCGCCGCATCATCGTTGAAGCGGGGGTGGTGGCCCGCGAGGTGGAATGCGCCGTACTGGGTAACGATGTGCCCAAGGCGTCTGTGGTGGGAGAAATTAGGTTTAGCAGCGACTTTTATGATTACGAAACCAAATACACTGCGGGTCAGGCCGACTTGATGATCCCCGCTGATCTGCCGGACTCCGTTAGCCGCCAGATTCGCGAGATGGCGATCGCGGCTTTTCAAGCTGTGGATGCCGCCGGAATTTCTCGGGTGGACTTTTTCTATGTGGAAGCCACGGGGGAGGTGCTGATTAATGAAATCAACACCCTACCCGGATTCACCGCCACCAGCATGTACCCCACCCTTTGGGAGGCCACCGGTGTGCCGTTTGGGCAATTGGTGGATCAACTGGTGCAATTGGGCTGGGAGCGCACGGCTCCCAAAACCGATTAGGGATCTGCAAGCCCTGTCTTTGTAATCACCTTCCTAGAGCAATCTGATACCCATGGCCATGACCGTTGCCGAACTGATTGCCGGGTTTGAAGCCTGGGCACCCCCTACTTGGCAAGAACAATGGGATAACTGTGGCTGGCAAATTGAACCCGGCATCCTGACCGCGCCGGCTGGCGTACTGATGTGCCTCACCCCCACCCTGGCGGTGATGGCGGAGGCGATCGCCCTACAGCAACAGGGACAACCCGTAAACCTGATCTTTGCCCACCACCCGCTCATTTTCAGCCCCCTCAAGTCGGTGCAGGCAGGTAACCCGGTGGGGGAGATGGTGCGGCTCGGGATTCGCCATGGCATTGGGGTTTACAGCGCCCACACCAATTTTGACCAGGTGGCCCAGGGCACGGCAGATGTCTTGGCCCAGCGCTTACATTTGCAAGGGACTGTACCGGTGGTGCCCACCCAAGCGGGGGTGGGCTATGGCCGGGTGGGTACCTTGCTGAAGCCCTGGCTTTCAAGGATCTCCTGGCCCAAATTCAGGCGGCTTTATCGCCCCCGGCGCTGCTCTATTCCCCGGAAGCGGATGGGCAGCGGGTGATTCAGCGGGTGGCTGTCCTCGGCGGCTCGGGGGCCAGCTTTATTGAGGATGTCGTTGAGACCGGAGCCCAAGTCTATCTGACCTCAGACTGCAAGTTTCATCAGTTTCAGACCGCCCGCGATCGCGGCTTGATTTTGGTGGATGCGGGTCACTACGCCACCGAGCGCCCCGCCTGTGCCAAATTAGTCACCATTTTTCAAGCACAAGACGTAGCTTGGGTGGGGCTGAGCGATCGCGACGAAGACTTCCGGCAATGCTTTCTCCCTGCTGCCTCAATCGGGACGCATCAGTAAGGCGATTTCTAGAAAAATAGGTTGTCGAATCCGTTTGCCCTCAATGGCATAGTTCTCTTCATCAATGCTCACTCAAGGTGTCATCCAGGTTTGGAAGGCATTGCAAAGCGCTACGAAGTCAAGACCGATATGGACACGACGGCAGGTTGAGAAGCAGGGCATCCAAGCTTCACAGTAGCTTTAGCCTGCTGTGAAGCTTGAATGATATTTCTAGAAAGTCTTTATTTATGGCCATGGAAAAGCGCATATTGAATTTGTACCTGCGAAACACATTCCTTAGCGACCATGAAAACATTTGCTATTGCTTCTGGCTTAATCTGTACCACTATCTTATGTTCAGTAGGAAATCCTGCCGAGGCTGCAAACCTAGTTATTAATGGCGGTTTTGAAGAGCCTGGATTAGATGCTAATACTTGGAAGTATTTTGGTGCGGGAGAGGTACCCGGATGGACTCCGTTCGAGGGCAGCACCATTGAAATCCGAAATAATGTCGCAGGAGACGCCTATGAAGGTGGGAATTTCGCAGAGTTGGATAGCCATGCCTATGACAAAAATGCTGATGCGATTGGCTTCTTCCAAGACATCGTTACGGAGATCGGTAAAGAGTATAAGTTCTCTTTTGCCTACGGTCCCCGTGAGCAGAAAAGAGTAGACGGAGACAACCTCTTTTCTGCTTCCTTCGGAAGCTTCAACGAAGAATTTGATGCTGGTAATAGTACTGATGGGTGGCAACTCTTCAGCAAAACTATTACGGCAGTAGATACGACGACCCGCTTACAATTTTTGTCTCTGGGCGATCGTGATACTTACGGTGCAAATATCGATGACGTTTCTGTTGTCACCGTACCCGAGCCCTTCTCTGTTTTAGGTTTGGGTGCAGTTGGCTTAGTCGGTGCTGCGGGTGCGCTCCGCAAGCGACTGACGGCTTAGCGGCTCAGGGCTATCATCAACCTTGTAAATCTCCTAAATGCGGTTCCTCCCTTGATGGAGAAACCGCATTTTGTGGTGATATGACACCTGGACTTTTACTGGCTCGCTGAGCACTGGGGACTGGAGACATGGGTGACTATCACGCTCCAGAGCTGATCGGTGCCAAATCAATGGGCTCCTGAGGGAGATTGCAGGGCGATCGCGGCGTTACCCGCTAGGGGATCGTAGAGGGCGATCGCCGTGCCAAAAATCGCCAACAGTACCAGGATCAGGAATAGACCCAAGGCCCCGCAGGTAATCAGGTTTTGGCTAATGACGTAGCGGGTGTGTTAGAGCGTATTGGTAGTCATGGCTCAAGCACCGTTAAAACTGCTGTAAGAAGCGCAAATCGCTACTGTAAAGGCGGCGAATGTCATCAATTTCATGCTGAACCATGGCCAAACGCTCGACCCCCAGCCCAGCCGCAAAGCCGGTGTAGACTTCCGGGTCGTAGCCCACGGATTTCATCACATTAGGGTCGATCATGCCGCAGCCCAGCACCTCTAGCCAGCGCCCCTTCCACTCCACATCCACTTCGGCTGAGGGCTCGGTAAAGGGAAAAAAGCTGGGGCGAAACCGGATGGGAATCTCGCCAAATAATTCATCGATCAAGGCGCGAATGGTGCCCCGTAGATCGGTAAAGGTAATGCCCTTATCAACGGCGAAGAACTCAATCTGATGAAACACCGCCGCGTGGGTGGCATCGACGGTATCCCGGCGGTAGCAGCGGCCCGTCGCCAAAACCCGCAGCGGCGGCTCATGGTCCTGCATGTAGCGGATTTGGGTGTTGGAGGTATGGGTCCGCAGCAGATCGCCGTTCGGTAAATAGAGGGTATCTTGCATGTCCCGAGCGGGGTGATCGGGCAAGAAGTTCAACGCCTCAAAGTTGTAGTAATCGCTCTCAATTTCGGGGCCGCTGGCGACGGTGTACCCCAGCCCCACAAAAATCTCGGTGAGCTGGTCAATAATGCTGTTGATTGGATGGACCCGTCCCTGGGGACGATAGACCCCCGGCATGGTCACATCTAAGGTCTCTGCGGCCAGTTGGGCCTCAATGGCAGCGGTTTGGAGGGCTGCTTTGCGATCGTCGAGCTGACTTTGAAAGGCGGTTTTGACCGTATTGGCAAGGGCACCCACGCGAGGCCGCTCTTCGGCAGATAATTTGCCCATGCCGCCCAAGACTTTAGAAATTTGGCCCTTTTTGCCCAGGTAGGCGACCCGTAATTGCTCTAAGTCCTCTAGGCTTGCAGCTTGAGCAATCTCGGTCTCAGCGCGATTACCGAGGACAGTTAACTCAGCCTCTAAGCTACTTTGTGATGATGTCGTTGCCATGTCAGCGTTTAATTTCAGAGATCGTCCCGGCCAAACCAGGGTGATCGTCTCATTATGAGGTGGGGTAAGCAACCCCACTGTAGCCCCGGATCTCTATGGTAATAGCAATTTTGTAGTACGCATGGGGCACCAGCCCCTTCTATCTTCGTTCTTCGTTGGCTAAGCGCCACAGAAAACAAATGCGACTTTTGATTAGTAATGATGATGGCGTCTTTGCCAGTGGTATCCAGGTCCTGGCCAACACCTTGGCCGCTGCGGGTCATCAGGTGACGGTGGTCTGCCCCGATCAAGAGCGATCGGCCACCGGCCACGGTCTGACCCTCCATGATCCGATCCGGGCTGAGGCCGTTGAGGGGATCTTTGACCCGTCCGTCAGCGCCTGGGCCTGCTCCGGCACCCCCGCTGACTGCGTCAAGCTCGCCCTGGGAGCCCTCCTAGAAGCACCCCCGGATATGGTGCTCTCTGGAATCAATCACGGGGCTAACCTCGGCACCGATGTGCTGTACTCGGGTACCGTTTCTGCCGCGATGGAAGGGGTGATTGAAGGGATTCCGGCGATCGCCCTCAGCCTCACCAGCTTTGCCTACCAAAACTTTCAACCTGCCGCAGATTTTGCCCAATCTCTCCTAGAGACCCTGGGCCACCACCCGCTACCCATGCCGATGCTGCTGAATATCAACGTTCCACCCGTGGCCAGTGATGGCATTAAAGGGGCCGTGCTGGCTCGGCAGGGTGTCCGGCGCTACTTTGATATGTTTGAGAAGCGAGTTGATCCCCGGGGCAAAACCTACTACTGGCTGGCGGGGGAAGTCTTGGAAGACGTAGAAGACATCCCGGATGGGTATCAGGCCCTGGCACAGCACCTGCAACAATTGCCTTATTTTCAAGGTCTTCAGAATATGCCTACGGATGTGCGGGCAATTCGGGAACACTGGATTACGGTGACCCCGCTGCAATACAATCTAACCTCATCTTTGGGGCTGATTGCCTTACAGCAGTGGCAGGGAAATGCTGGCCCTTTTACCAGTTCATCCTGATCAACCTCAACCTGAGGCGAAATCCTAGAAAAGACCTGAGTGCTATGGCTTACTGTGATGTAAGAGAGTTTGTAAAGATTCTCCACGGTGATTCAGTCCGGGGTCTATCCTTGGTCAATAGCTCAGACGGGCGCTCCCTGGATTTTTTGAATACCATGAAGGGTAGGATCCAAGGACAGTGGGGTCTCTTCCACCGCAACCTGCTAATTTCGACGCAACACACCCATGTCTGATACACAGAACCAGTTTCTGATTCGCTTCTGGGGCGTAAGAGGCAGTATTGCCTGCCCAGGGCCAGGGACAGTGCGATACGGTGGCAATACCTCATGTGTTGAGATGCGGGTAGGCGGGCAGCTACTCATTTTTGATGGGGGCACCGGGCTCCGGGTACTCGGCGCAAAAGTGCTTTCTGAGATGCCCTTGGAAGCCAACATGTTTTTTACCCACTCCCATTGGGACCATATTCAGGGCTTTCCCTTCTTTGTGCCTGCGTTTGTCCCAGGGAATAAATTCAATATTTACGGAGCGGTCGCCCCCAACGGCTCCACCATTGAGCAAAGACTGAATGATCAGATGCTGCACCCCAACTTTCCGGTGCCCTTGCAGATTATGGGGGCCGATCTGAAGTTCTGTGATTTAGAAGTGGGCGAAACCGTCCAAATTCAAGATGTGACGGTTGAAAATGCGCTGCTCAACCATCCAGGCGAATCGGTGGGCTACCGGGTGAGTTGGGGAGGTCATTCAGCGGCTTACATTACCGATACCGAGCACTATCCCAATCGACTGGATGAAAATGTGCTCTGGCTCTGCCGGAATGCGGATGTGATCATCTACGACGCCACTTATACCGATGAGGAGTACGATCACCCCAAAACCAGCAAAAAAGGTTGGGGGCATTCCACTTGGCAAGAAGCCGTTAAAGTGGCCAAAGCGGCTAACGTCAAGCAACTGGTGATTTTTCACCATGATCCGCTCCATGACGACAGCGTTATGGATGATATTGCCAGTGATACTGCCGAAGTTTTTCCTGATAGTGTGGTTGCCCAAGAGGGCATGGTGATTGATCTGATGGAGGCCAACCAGCCGGCGATTTATGCGTGAGGACATCGCCGGTGCAACTGACTCCGCGAATCAATTCGACGCCTGCCCGCCTTGGGGGCAGGTCTCGACCCAGAACCGTGCCATCGGCTCAGCTAGACGATTGTGTGGGTAACCTCTTCTCTCTCAATGGTAAAGACGCCTACGGTGGTGGCCCTGGGGAACTTTGATGGGGTTCACTGGGGCCACCAGCAGGTGATCCAATCGCTGCTCTCTGGCGCAGTCGGGTCAGTCGGCCTGCGGATGGGTGAGATTGATCTCAATGGCGCTGTGGTCAACGGGATGCCCCTGGTGCAGGGCTATAGCGATCGCTGCTCCCTGTTACTGGATGCCTGTGAATGGTTGGACCCTCCCCATCTAACGCCACCTTCCATACCTAGCCCCTTGTCTGCCGGTCCCTGGCCCACGGTTGTCACCTTTTACCCCCATCCCCGCGAATTTTTTTCAGGTCAACCGCAGCCTTGGTTGACTCCCCTAGAGGAAAAAGCAACTTTACTGCGAGCCTTGGGGGTGCGGCAACTGGTCTTACTGCCCTTTAATCAAGAATTAGCTGCCCTCAGCCCCCACGCATTTGTCAACCAAGTGCTGATCGAGCGGCTCCAAGCCCAGCACATTAGCGTGGGGGCCAATTTTCAGTTTGGCCATCGACGGGCGGGCACCGTTGATGATCTGAGCGCCCTAGCCGCCGCCCAGGGCGTGACGGTATCAGTCATGGGGCTCAGCCAAACCGGCGGCGATCGGATCAGCAGTTCGCGCATTCGCGCCGCCTTAACTGCCGGAAACCTGGCCGAAGTCGCCGCCTTAATGGGACGGCCTTATCACATTACGGGGCGGGTGGTGAAGGGGCAGCAGTTGGGGCGGCAGCTCGGCTTTCCCACCGCCAACCTGCGGTTGCCCGCCGACAAGTTTTTGCCCAGCCATGGCGTGTATGGGGTGCAGGTGTATGGCATCCCTGACCAGCCCGCTGGGGTGCCGTTATCGGGGGTGATGAATCTGGGCAACCGACCGACGGTGGCGGGGCAGAGTCAAACCCTAGAGGTGCATCTGTTGGATTGGCAGGGGGACCTCTATGGCCGCACCCTGACGGTTGCCCTGGTGGAATTTTTGCGGCCAGAACGGCGGTTTGACTCGCTAGATGATTTGAAGACGCAAATTCAACGGGACTGTGAGCAGGCGGCAGCGGTGCTGGGCGATCGCCCGATCGTCAAGGCATGATGAGCCTAGTGGCATTATCTAACGGCATTAAAGGTAGGGGCATGGGCGATCGCGTTGCGGCACTGATCACAAATCTGAATAAAACCATCGTCGGCAAAGATGAGGCCATCCGCTTGGTGCTGGTGGCCTTATTCTCGGGGGGCCATGCCCTGCTCGATGATGTGCCAGGGGTAGGTAAAACCCTGCTGGCGAAATCCCTGGCCCGCTGCATCGATGGCAAGTTCCAGCGCATCCAATGCACCCCCGACCTTTTGCCCACGGATATTACCGGCACCAATATTTGGAACCCTAAATCAGGGGAGTTTCAGTTTATGGCGGGGCCGGTGTTTACCCATGTGCTGCTGGC
>JAAUQE010000274.1 GCA_012032425.1 Leptolyngbya sp. RL_3_1
CGGAGCAACTATTGCTGGCAGAGGGCCGCTCACCCTCCCGTAACAAGGCTTTAATTGATCGCAAAGCCGCCGCTATTATTTTGCAGCAGTGGCTGGACAGCCGTTCGCAAACCTCGTCCTATGCGCCGCTGCCGCTACCTTTTTTAGGAGATTCGGAATGACTTCTACCCCTGAATTTGCCCAGGAAGACACCACGATCACGTTGCGAGATGAAACCGGGCGATCGCTATCCTGCCAAGTCGAGCAAACCTTTGAAGTAGATGACACGGTATTTGGGTTGCTGTTACCCATTGATACCCCGATCGAGATCTTTGCTTGGTCTAACGAAACAGAGGATGGTGAAGCCGATGATGAGACCCTGATCGATGTAGAAGAGGAGGAGATTGAGGCGCTGTTTCCCACCGCCGCTGCCGTGCTGGCTGAGCAAAACCTGACGCTACAAAAAACGGCAGTGACGTTAACGGTGGCAGGGGAGTTACCTGACCTAGATGAGGAAGACTGCTTTACCCTTGAAATCAACGATTTGTTGAGCCAAGGCGATGAGGCCACCAGTGAAGAGTTCCAAATTTTGGCGACGTTTTTTCATGACGAGGTAGAATTTACGGTTTGTACTCCGGTGGACCCGCTGCTGATTTTTGCGCGGTTGCTGTCGGATGGAACGGCGCAAGTGGTTCCCCCAGAAGAATTTGAGCAACTGCGGCCTGAGATTGAATCGGCTCTGTTTGAAGTTTTAGATTGAGGCCTTGGATTAGCGAAGGGTGCTCTAAATCCTAGCCCCATCCCAACCCGTAGTTTGCCCTGCGGTAACAACTCAAGCTTTCAAGTTGGATGTGGTTTAGACCGGCTATGCTATAGATTTTTTCATGCCATCCCCATGACGTCTCGCGTTTCCAAAAGCATCTTTTTTTTTAGGCGTTCTACCCATTGCCATGGGCGTTGCTGGCTGGCAAGGTTGGGCCTGGTGGAGCTGGGCGACTGGGGCGATCGCGCCTCCAACCGAGACCGGTGAGCTGTCGCCGGTTTACCTACAAATCCCGGCAGGGACCCCTGGCCAACAAATCGGCTCTGATCTAGAGGCGGCAGGCTTGATTCGCTCGCGCTTAGCCTGGAACCTCTGGAGCCGCTGGCAGGATTTTCGCAGCCCTGAGGGGGGGTATCAGGCGGGAACCTATGTGCTTTCACCCCAGCAATCCTTACCAGAAATTGCTGCTCAAATTTGGAACGGGGAAGTGCTGGAAGCCAGCTTTACCATTCCCGAAGGCTGGAATCGCCAGCAAATCGCCCTTGCCCTAGAGGAGCAAGGCTTTTTCGCTGCCGCTGACTTTTTGGCCGCAACCCAGCAGATTCCCCTAGAGGACTATCCCTGGTTACCCAGCAACTTGCCTCACTTAGAGGGGTTTCTCTATCCCGATACTTATCAAATTCCTACCGAAACCATTACCCCAGAAGCCATTATCAAGGTGATGTTGAGCCGGTTTGAAGCGGTGGCTTTGCCGGTGTACGAAGCTGCATCCTCAGACTTTTCCTTGCTGGAATGGGTCACCCTGGCCAGCATTGTCGAAAAGGAAGCGGTGATTGCTGAGGAGCGATCGGAAATTGCCGCTGTGTTTAATCGACGGCTTGAGGAGGGGATTCCCCTGGGAGCCGATCCGACGGTGGAATATGGGTTAGGCATTCGCCAGACCCCTGAGAACCCCCTGACCTATGCCCAGGTCCAAACAGAATCGCCTTACAACACTTACATCAATGCGGGATTGACACCGACCCCCATCTCCAGTCCTGGATTGGCCAGCTTGGAGGTGAGTCTCGCTCCCCCTGAGACCGAGTATTTGTACTTTGTGGCCCGCTACGACGGCACCCATGTCTTTAGCCAGACCCTAGCCGAACACGAAGCCGCCCAAGCGCTGATTCGAGATGCCGTTGACGCTGCTGCAACTGAGCCAGCAGGTAGTGAGGAGTAGCCGTGGTGACACGTAAAGGGCAATCTTTTGGCGTTGGGGGTGATATTGGGAAGCACCTGCTACGACCCCAATCGGCGTTGCTGAATTACGGTATGCAGCCGCCCCCCATCCCCCAATTCTGGGGGAGCCGGATTTCTCTAAGTCCCCAAGAATTGGGGATTTAGGGGGCGAGATAACTGGCAACTCAAATAGATCCATACTTCGATTCAGCAACGCCCCACAATCTACTTTGACCCAGCCTTTAGCAGCAGGTGTAGACCGATGAGCTGGGGCAAATTATTGCAGCCCGATTTGGTTTTGGGGGAGTCGGTGCTGGGCATTACCCCGGCAGTGATTCGTCAACATCGACTCCAGGGTCTGGTGCTAGATGTGGATGAAACCTTGGTGCCCTTGCGTGAGGCCGACACGTCAGTTGCAGTGCGGCAATGGCTGGCCCAAATCAAGGCCATCGTGCCCCTATGGTTGGTAAGTAACAATCTCAACGAGATTCGCATTCGTCGCATTGCCGATACCCTAGAGTTGCCCTATTTTACTGGGGCCGGAAAACCCTCACGGCGTAAATTGCGCCGCGCCACCCAGGCCATGGCCTTGCCGGTAGAGCATATCGCGATGGTGGGCGATCGCCTGTTTACCGACGTGCTCGCAGGCAATCGCCTGGGCATGTTTACAATCTTGGTCGAGCCGATGGTCAACCCTGGGGGCGCTGCCGGCAAGCATTGTGTTCGCACCGCAGAGGTCTGGCTTTCTCAAAAGCTCGGGGTTTCCATACAAGGGCACTGACCCTGAATCTAAAGAAAGCCTTACGAAATTATGTTCGTTTCATGACCTCTGAGACGATTTGTATAGATAAAACAGGGTCAGTTACGAAATAAAGACTCTGCTTCATAAACAAGCCGTTATATTGTTCGATGCGCCGCCCTTCACCCGTAGAAGTGGCGGCGCATCGTATTTTTGTATGATTACCACTGACCTTGCTAACGTTCAGGCTGCAACACCCGTGTCAGAACCGTCCACTATTGTTGTCAAAATTGGGACCTCTAGCCTTACCCAAGGGGCCTTAGGAAAATTGGCCTTGGCCACCATTGCGAGCTTGGTCGAGACCCTCAGCCATCTACAGCAATCCGGTTATCGGGTGATTTTGGTTTCCTCCGGGGCGGTGGGTGTGGGTTGCGCCCGACTGGGCCTGAAAGAGCGTCCTCGCACCATGGCGATGAAGCAGGCGGTGGCAGCGGTGGGCCAAGGACGGCTGATGCGGGTGTACGACGATATGTTTACTACCCTCGGTCAACCGATGGCTCAGGTCCTATTGACGCGCACGGATTTAGTGCAGCGATCGCGCTATGTCAACAGCTACCGTACCTTTCGGCAGTTGCTACAGTTGGGGGTGATCCCGGTGGTGAACGAGAATGACACCGTCGCCGTGGAAGAGCTGAAATTTGGCGACAATGACACCCTCTCGGCCCAAGTGGCCAGTTTGGTGGGGGCCGACTGGCTGTTTTTGCTGACCGATGTGCAACAGCTCTATTCTGCGGATCCCCGCTATAACGATGACGCCGAACCGATTTACATTGTGGACAAGGTGGAGCAATTAGCGGATCTGCAAGTGGGCGATCGCGGTAGCCAGTGGGGGACTGGCGGCATGGTTACCAAAATCGAAGCCGCCCGGATCGCCACCACCGCCGGAGTTCGGACAGTGATCACCGAAGGCAAGCACCCTGAGAACCTATTAAAAATCCTCTCTGGCGAAGCCCTCGGCACCCAGTTCTCAGCCCAACCCCGCCCTGCTAATGCCCGCAAACGCTGGATTGCCCATGGCCTCATGCCCGCTGGCAAACTCTATCTCGATAGCGGGGCCGTACGGGCGATTAGCCAGGGGGGTAAGTCTCTCTTGGCCGCTGGCATTACTGAAATCGAAGGGGAATTTGAGCGCCAAGATGCCGTTCAGCTCTACGGACCCAACGGCCAAGAAGTGGCCCGAGGCATCGTCAACTATGACCATACCGAACTCCAAAAAATTCAAGGCCACCGTTCTGAAGAGATCGCTCACATTTTGGGCTATGACGGGGCTGAGACCGTGATCCATCGAGATAATCTCGTGGTTCATATGGCTTGAAAGGGGCTGACAAACCCAGCCAGCCCAGCCCTGACGTTGAGCCAACTTGGAGGCTTCCAGGTGGTTGACCATCCAGTAGCGCTCTAGACCAGCCAGCCCAGCCCTGACGTTGAGCCAACTTGGAGGAGACTCAACGTCAGGGCTAAACCTTCCTTTCCATAGATGTTAGTAAATCAAGAGGGTGCCTGTAGATAGATGCAGGCACCCTCTTGATTTTCGTACTGTTGACGAGCAGTAACAGAAACATGAAAGCAAAATATGGCAACCCATGAATTTATCCAGCACGCTGCGGGTGTATTTCCCGCAAATCCCAATTAGAGTCGGCAGTAGAAGCCCTCAAGGACCAGGGATTTCCTGTTCAGCAAATGTCAGTTGTTGCCAAAGAAGCCGCTGACGAAGGCCAGCCATCAGCGCCGCTTTCTGGCGTTGCCGTGCAAGAAACCATCGGCAACAAGTCCGCCGACTCTGCCCGTACCGGTGCCGTTGCCGGGGGCGTGGGCGGGGCAGCGCTCGGTGCAGTGGAATCGTTAGGCGCAGCCACTGCATTAGCCCTACTCCCCGGCGCTGGCCAGATCCTGCTATTTGGCACCGTTGCAGCCAATGCCTTGGCAACCGCTGTTGTGGGTGGAGTGGCTGGCGCTGCGGGTGGCGGTCTGATCGGCGGCTTGCTGGGCTGGGGTGTCCCTGAAAAACAGACCAAGCTCTACCAAGATCGGGTGGCGGATGGCAGTTTTTGCTGATGCTTGAAGGAACTGCGACCCAAATAGAGCAAGCCACCCAGGTCTTAAATCCCTATGGGGTACAGGAATGGGGGCGTTTATCAAAGGCAGTCCCAAGCCGCGCCGGTCAGTTGAGGG
>JAAUQE010000275.1 GCA_012032425.1 Leptolyngbya sp. RL_3_1
GCCATTGTAGAGGGCTGGCTGTTAGAGGTTTTACAAATTGAGTTAGGCACCCTGCCGGATTGGCCAAAATGGCAAAACCGGCTCCGACTGGTTTTGGTCGAATCCTATTCCAACGCGGTGCGCCATGCCCACCGCGATCGCCCCGATTTACCCGTCAAGCTACGACTCGAAGTGAAGGCAGAGAATCTGCTGATTGAAGTTTGGGACTCCGGTCAGGGTTTTGATCTCAACAGCTACATGCCCCCCATCCCCGAACATTATCAAGAAGGGGGCTACGGTTGGCTGATTCTCAACCGCCTGATGGACAAGGTGGAATACAAAGTGCAAATGCCGACTGGGCAAAATTGCCTCAGGCTGCAAGCGAGTCTGCCACCACGTCAGGAGGAACCGCCCTCACCCTTACCTTCAGAACAACAACGCTAAGGAACGCAAGCTTAATAAGTCCGGAATGGCTCACCCTGCGGGAAGAGCACAGCTCTACATCCCCAGCCCTCTCCCAACCTATAGCCCAAGGGGCATACTCTTCGAGAAGCAAGCTACAAGAAAGGGAGAGGGAGCAAGAATTGCGGAGTTATTACATACTCATTCCTAAGACTTAGGCTTCGACCCGGCCATATCGGGCAATACAGCGTTGTTGGGTCTGGTTCTGAGTTTGCCAAGCCCAAAGCTGATCCCCTAAGGAAAAATGCCACCACTCGTTAGGGTGCTGCCGAAAGCCCGCTCCAGCTAGGGTCTTCTTCAGCAGGCAGCGATGATGATGGACGGTATCGTCACGGTGCTCCCCCTCAGGGGCGAAGTAATCGGGGTGGGAACGGATTGAAATCTCATCAATGGGAGAACCCATGTCAACGGCTTGGCCTTGGGCATTGATCAGGGTGATATCAACTGCTGCTCCAGTGCTGTGGGGCGGTGGGGTAGCGGGGTCTAAGCTGGGGGCGGCCCAAAATTGATAGACTTCCGCCAGTAGGGCTTGCCGCACTGCCGCCGTTAACGCCTCGGGTTGCTGCTGCCGCTGCTGGGCCAAGGTGCTGAAACTATAGTCCACCATGAACTGCTGCACCGCCACGGGGCGATAGGCATCAAAAATCTGAATCGTCCAGCCGGGATGCTGGTGCTGGAGGTAGGCTTGGGCCTGGTGTAGGGCCGCCAGAACAGACTCCCGCAGCCAATAGGGAGAGCGATCGCCGTAGGGCGCACCTAAACAGACGTAGGGATGGGGCTGAACCGCCGCAAAGGTCTCTAACGGAATCGGAACTAACGGTTCCCCGCATTCGTGAATCGTGATGCTTTGGTAAGGCTTCATTGCCTGCTAATCCCTAATCCCTAACTAGAGCAGTCGCGAGCGAATCAGGGCGGCGGGCAGGCAACGCAATTTGCGAAAGGTGGGTACGAAGGCGCGACGGGTGAAAACGTCGTAGTCGTTTTCTTCGATCGCATCCAGAATGGTGCGATAGAGCACCAAGGCGGACCACACCGGCCAGCGGGCATCGGGACTAAGGCGGCCAATACCCAGCTCCGCGTCTCGATAAAACTGACGTGCCCGCTGAATCTGGAATTTCATCACCGCTCGCCAGCGATCGTCAATCACCCCTTTCAGCAAATCTTGGGCGCTGTAGTCAAACCGCACCAAGTCCTCTAGGGGCAGATAAATTCGACCCCGTCGGGCATCTTCCCCCACGTCACGCAAAATATTGGTGAGCTGGTTGGCAATGCCGAGGCGATCGCCTCCCGCGTTGGATCTGGCAAGGGGTTTTGATAATTCCAGGGGGCAGTATTTTGCTCCGTATCGACCCCCATAATCGTGGTGGACATCAGACCCACAGTGCCAGCCACCCGATAGCAGTACAGCTCTAGCTCTGCGAAGGTTTGATAGCGATCGCGGTGCAAATCCATCCGCTGTCCGGCAATCATGTCCCGAAACGGCTGAATGTCGAGGGGAAATGCCTCCAGAGTATCCACCAGGGCAACATCCACATCATCGGCGGGATGCCCCCGAAACAGGGTTTCTAAGCGCCGCTCCCAGCGATCTAGCGTCTCCATCGTTGTGGTAGCGGCCTGGGGGCCATCTACCAGCTCATCGGTGCGCCGACACCACACATAGATCGCCCAGATGGCCCGCCGCTTAGGCGGCGTCATCAGCAGGGTCCCCATGTAAAAGGTCTTAGAATACTTGGCCGTAATCTGTCGGCACTGTTCGTAGGCTTCTTCTATGGAAACCAGGTGATTAGATTGCAGCACATCAGACAGTTGCAGCATTAATTCCTATCGCTGGAAACCCCAGACATCTCTAACGGTGGTGTAAAGGTCTGCCCAAGACAGAACAGCTCTCCAAAAAGCATACGGCAAACCCTGGCTAATCCTGCCGGTTAGCGGTGGCTTTCTAGGAAACCGAGACAGGTTCTAAGGCAGATGCGGCTACCGCTGTCCCTGGATAACGCTGGTCGATGGCTTGCGCCGCCAGCTTACCAGAAAGCACTGCTCCCTCCATACTGCCGAGATACCGCTGTAGGGTATAGCTGCCCGCCAAGAAGAAATTTGTGATCGGCGTGGCTTGTTCGGGGCGACAGGCTTGGCTGCCTGGGGCGGCGGTGTAGACCGACCGGGGGGTTTTGACAATCTTGGACTTCAGCAGCTTAGCCGGGGTGTCGCCCTCCAGATGGTTTGGAAAGAGACGCTTCAGCTCAGCCATAGTCGCGGCTAAGATCTCATCCTCAGATTGATCAATCCAGTCTTTAGCCGGGGCGAGGACCAGCTCCAACATGGATTTGTCGGGGTTGGCGTATTCCCGACAGGTGTTGCTCATATCGGCATACACGCTCAGCAGTTTGGAGCGAGAGAACAGCAGTTGGTCCACATCGGTCAGCTTGCGGTCAAACCACAAATGAATGTTGATCACCGGCACCCCTTCCAGGGATTGCATTCGCCGAAACACCTCAAGGCCGCGCCAAGGCTCTGGCAACAGGGTTTTGATGACGTCTACAGACATCGCCGAAACGTAGGCGTCTGCCGTCACCATTTCGTCACAACCCCCATCAATGTCTCGCAGGGCAAACCCTCGCACGGTGCTATCAGGGTTGAGCAAAATCTGCTTCAGGGGTTTCTTCACCTGCACTTCCCCTCCCCGCTCAGTAATGTAGTCCACCAAGGGCTGGCACAACCGCTCCGTGGGAGAGCCGTCTAAAAAGGCCACCTTGGAGCCATAGCGCTCTTGCAAAAACCGATTCAGCGCGGTCAGCGGCACCGTCGCCGATACATCCTCTGGGTCGATAAAGGTGAGGGCCTTAGAGGCCGCCACAAAAATATCGGAGTTCACCCGATCATCCACCCCCCGCATCTGCAACCATTCCAGCAGGCTGTACTTGTCCATGTCTTCGACATATTGCTGCCCTCGCACAATCGCCGGCAGTAGACCAATGGCAAAGCGAATCTTCTGCTCCCAGGTGAGCATGTCGTTGTTTCGCAAAATCGAGGTGATCACATTGATCGGCGCTGGGATATCGGGCACATCAAAGCGGGACAGCACCCCTGGCTGCTCCGGCTGGTTGAAGATCAACGTGTGCTCTTTCCATTGCAATCGGTCTTCAATGCCCAGTTCCTTAAACAGTTGCAGCATGTTGGGGTAGGCCCCAAAAAACACATGCAGACCGGTTTCGTACCAATCGCCATCCTCATCTTTCCAGGCGGCCACGAGCCCGCCTAAGACTTCTCGACTTTCAAAGACAATCGGGACATGGCCAGCGTCTACTAAGTACTTTGCACATGCCAGTCCTGCCAGTCCGGCCCCTGCGATCGCAACGCGCATGAATGCTGTTTCCTCTGAAGTCGGCATTTATAAGAATCACTCAATTCAGTATATGTTGCAAACCGTTACAAAAAGCCCTGGCCCTGCTAGCAGGGCTTTACAACGGCCTAGGACTGAGGATTATTTCTGGCCCCCGTCTCCGGCTGAAGACGAGTGGGAGTGGCCAGCGGATACGGGCTCACGGTTAAATAAGCTGCTGGGGCTCAGCAATAGTGATGGATGTCACCCCCCGCTGGAGTCTACCGATGGCCCAATCTGCCAAGCTGCTCAGTTTTGCCCTCTGCTCGTCTCTGCTGGTGCCTGTGATGCAACTGGTGGGTGGGGTGCAGCTGTTGCAGGCGGCGCGATCGGGTGAGGCTCCCCAGATCTCAAGGGTTCTTTGGCGCGGATGACACGCTACCTCATAATTGCGACACCAGAACCCTGGGATCTTGACCCGTTGACCGGTCAAGCCAAAGCGGAACCTGTCACCTTGGCAGTGGCCCAGATTCCTTAAAACTGAAGCCTTCCCTTTAATCCTATGACCCATCGTTCGTAACACTGTCCCTTGGCTTTAACTTAGGATTATTGCAATTGACAATATCCCCAACGATTAAGGATGTTCGATGCCTACCCTAACCCTAGACCTGGCAACCTCTGCAACGCTTCTAGGTACAGAACCGGAAGTGTTGTTGCGATTTATCCAGCGGGAGGCTGTACCCGGTGTGCTTTTTTTTGAACCTCAGCCCCAGGTCTCGGTCTTTACCCTGGCTCACTTACTCAACACCACACCTGAAGTATTGATGGACTGGATAGAGGATGAGGCCCTGGCAACCTTGATGGAAGCGGTTGAGGCGGATGAGTGGTATGAGGGAGAGGAGGCTTATCAAGCTTACCAAGCGGTATTAGCTGAGGCGGTCTGATGATTTGGCGGGTGCGGTATGCCAAGACGTTCTACAAAGAACTGGCCAAGCTCCCTGAAAAAACACGAAGCCAAGTCGAAACATTCGTATTTGATGAGGCGATTAAAGACAACCCATTTGCTACAGGCAGGATCGAAAAGTTGGTAGGCTACGACGATTTCTATCAGGACTTACGCAGCCACGATTGCTGGCGCTACCGATAGCATAGGGATCCCCT
>JAAUQE010000276.1 GCA_012032425.1 Leptolyngbya sp. RL_3_1
GGGGGAGAAAGGCTGTCCCGAGGGCACCTAAGCGTAAATGTAAGTAGGTGGGCTGGATTAAAATATAAGATGGCTTCCAACGCAGAATCCTTGGACGGCAAGGGTTACACGCTTTGTGAAGCGACGACGGTTTCACAAATAATTGCGCCTACCTACTTAGTTGCCGGTTTCGGAGCGATTATCTTGGCCGCTGGCCTGGGCGTCTTGTAGGCGGGCGATGGCATCGTAGCTATACAACCCATCTTTTAGGGTGGTGCGGGTCGTAATCGCCCACTTTAAAACCGGTCCCAAGCCCAGTTCTCTGGCTACCGCATGGGCCAGAGAAGATTTGCCCGTGCCGGGATTGCCCGTAATCAATAATGGTCGTCGTAGGGCCAGCGCAGCATTGACCATTTCAATCGCCACGTCAGGGGGCTGAAAGGCTGCTCCCTTTTGTCGCTGTTGGGCAGCGGCCCCCGCCGGATCATCGCTAAATTGTCGCCAGCTCGGGGCAGGGGGTAAAGCAATATTGCTAGCGGGTTGACCATCCCCTCGATAAACGTTCCAGTTAGAGCGATTAGACGCTGTCATGACTACGCACTCTCATATTTGATCGTTGGGAAGGGGCGGTGCGGGTTATCCCACAGTAAAGATAGCGGCGCTGCCTTGAGTTTCTCGATCTCTGGAGCCTGTGCCATTTTTGAGAATGCGACTCGGCGTTGTGCGGCTAAGGATAAGGGCAATGTCTTCACAGGGCATTGGGTCACTGTTTTAAAAATACTGATAGCCGTTTTAGGGTCTGCCCCTTGGTGGCGAACCCAAAGGGCAATGGCCAACCCCTGACTGAATAAATCATCCCAGCACTCTTCTTGTTGCTGGGGATCACGATGCTCCAGGAACCGGCAGCCGATCACACTCGGTTTTTGCCAATCGATAGCGGTTGATCCCTCATCCGGTTTTACAGTGACCAATGCTTCCTTACAAGCATGGTGATGGCCGTCTAAAAACCGGGTCCAATGCTTGCGCCAATCCCCAGCAACCGCTGCGTAGTCTCCCGCAGGCTTTTGGCGTTCGTAGGAGCGAACCAAAACAGCTTTGCATCGTTGGCCATTACAGGGTTTTTGTTGTTTGCCCAGGTGCAGAGGCCAATGCTCAACCGGTAGACTCATCAATTCCACTGGCAAAAACCACTGAATGGTGAGGTCTGCTAAGGCAAGGTTGTGGTTGACAGCGCAGCGAATGACTAACGTGCTCAGCATATGGGGTAAGTCCTCAGGGGTATAGTCAGACCCCGCATCAGGGTGAATTTGAGGGATGGGGAGTGGCGTCGATTGCCAATCGGTCTCAGGGGCAAATGGATCGGGATCTGTGATCAGCGCTGCACTAAGTCGATAGCCAGAGCTTGGATCCCCCTCGGCACAGGGGGAAACCCTAATCATCAGGTAGTTTTCCGTGGTTTCTGAGTTGGCTTGCTCCGGCAAGGTCATATCTTGATCCTCTGCCCAAGCTCGCAAGGTTTGTTGCTGCTCAGATGATACGGCGGGAGCGTGGCTCAGAACACTGACAAAGCGGGCAAGGGGCTGAGGCTGATCCGGCTCTCCAGGAATGTCTGCTAATTCCTTGACCAGTGCCGTCAGGTTATTTGGGATGGGACGGGGACGCCCCTGCGGCAAAGCGTTCCGATAGGCTTGGGTAATCGTCTCGAAATCAATCGATGGGAGCAGGGCCAGTAGGGACGGCACCCTATCTGCCTGCACTTTAAAGATGCCGGGAGCAACCTCATTGAGGGTTTCCAAAAAAGTATCCAACCCACATCCTCCGGTACCCTCAACCCATGCCAATAAGACCGCAGCTCGATTACCTTGAGCCCCAGCACTAGGGGGAACCGTCCCATCGGGGGGCTTTAGGCCAAATAACAAGGCTTCAAATTCACCAGCAGGCAGACCATTAACGAGCTTGATCAGTTGCACTCTCTGCAAGGGGGATAACGGCTGGGGCATCCGCTGATAAAAAAACAACATCCATTTTGAAAAGCGTTGGCCCTCTGGGCCGGTCTCCGACCATCCCGGCCTAGACAGTTAGCGATCGCTCTATCTTGGTATCTATTAAAGCCTGTCTGCTTCAGAAGGGATGGCCCTTTTTGTCGTAAACCGCCCATTCGTTTCGACCCGAGCCAAGGGAGCGGTCAAAGCCTGTGGGGATCTAGACAGGGTCTCAACGCTTTCCTTTAGCTGATCTTTAGCTGATCTAAAGAGTGATGTGGTTTTAGGGGCGATCTTTCTACCATGAGAACGATGCGCTAGGGAAAAGGTCTGCTCTACATTGTGAATGGTTATGGATATCGCTTTGCCGTGACCTGTAGGTGGCCCAGCGCCACTGACAAAGCTACCCCCCCAACCAAAAGAATGCCGACTGCAATGCCGCAAGGCCGGAGAATTTAATGGCCGACAGCTACCAACCGTCCCTCGAAACCAGCCTCGATCGCGACTGCACAACCCTATCGCGCCACGTATTGCAACAGTTGCAAAGCTTTGGTCCCGAGGCCCAAGACCTCAGCACCCTGATGAACCGCATCGCCCTGGCGGGCAAGCTGATTGCCCGTCGCCTCTCCCGTTCGGGGCTGGTGGAAGACGCCCTGGGGTTTACCGGTCGCACCAACGTGCAGGGGGAAGAGGTCAAAAAGATGGACCTGTACGCCAATGACGTGTTCATCTCCGTGTTTAAGCAAAGTGGCCTCGTCTGTCGCCTCGCCTCCGAGGAAATGGAAAAGCCCTACTACATCCCTGAGAACTGCCCCATTGGCCGCTACACCCTGCTGTACGACCCCATTGATGGCTCCTCCAATGTGGACATCAACCTGAATGTCGGGTCGATTTTTGCCATTCGTCGTCAAACCGGGGATGACCTCGACCAGTCGGCGGCAGATTTGCTGCAAGTGGGGCGAGAAAACCAGTTGGCGGCGGGCTATATCCTCTACGGCCCCACCACCGTCATGGTGTACTCCATTGGCACAGGGGTTCATGCCTTTACCCTCGATCCCAGTCTGGGGGAATTTATCCTGGCCGCCGAGAATATTCGCCTGCCCGACCATGGCCCCAACTACAGCGTTAACGAGGGCAACTTCTGGCAATGGGACGAGTCCCTGCGGGACTACATTCGTTATGTCCATCGCCACGAAGGCTATTCCCTCCGCTATAGCGGTGCCTTGGTGGGCGACTTTCACCGCATCCTGATGCAGGGGGGGGTGTTTCTCTATCCCGGCACCCTCAAGAAACCCAACGGCAAGCTGCGGCTCCTCTACGAAAGTGCGCCCCTGGCCTTTTTGGTGGAGCAGGCGGGGGGCAAGGCCACCACAGGGACTGAGGCGATTTTGGACGTGGTGCCTGGTGAGCTGCACCAGCGCACCCCCCTGGTCATTGGGAGCCGCGAGGACGTGGACCTGGTGGAATCGTTTATTCAGGAACGCATCCGGGAGCAAGAAGTCCTACAAGCCTCCCAAAAATGAGCCGTGGGCTTTTTAATTTTTTAGTTTTGATATTTAATTTTGAAATTAAAAGTTCAAAATTCAAAATTTTGATACCCAACCAGCCCCCTAGCTCTCCATGCCCCGTTAGCCGCTATCCTCCCAGATTCAAACTTTTTGTTCTTAAGGAAAACACCCAGGAGCCCTTCTATGACCGCAACCGCTGACAGCCCAATTCTGCATTTGAAAGACTATGGCCAAAGTGTCTGGATGGATAACCTCAGCCGAGATATCCTCCAGTCCGGCGAATTAGCCCAGATGATCGAGAGTCGCGATGTCCATGGCATCACCTCAAACCCCGCCATTTTTGAGAAGGCGATCGCCGGTAACGCCATCTACGACGCCGACATTGAAGCCGGGATCCGGGCCGGTAAATCCGTCGATGCCATTTACGAGTCCCTGGTGTTTGACGACATTCGCAACGCCTGTGACGTGCTGATGCCGATCTACAACGCCAGCAGCGGCGTGGATGGCTACGTCAGTCTCGAAGTCCCCCCCAATCTGGCCCGCGACACCGAGAGCACCCTGCGGGAAGCCCGTCGCTACTACGCTGCGATCCAGCGGCCCAACCTGATGATCAAGATCCCCGGTACCCCCGAGGGCTTGCCAGCGGTGGAAGCCGCCATCAGTGAGGGGATCAACGTCAATGTCACCCTGCTGTTCTCAGTGCAGAGCTACATCGACACCGCCTGGGCCTACATTCGCGGCCTCGAAGCGCGGGCGGCGGCAGGTCAAGATGTGCGGAATATGGCTTCGGTGGCCAGCTTCTTCCTCAGTCGCATTGACTCTAAAATCGATGACCAGTTGGATGCGCTGATTGCTAACGCTGACAATGCCAATCGCCAAGCCCAGCTTACGGCGGCCAAAGGCAAGGTGGCGATCGCCAATGCCAAGGTCGCCTATCAGGAATACAAGCGGATTATTGAGAGCGATCGCTGGCAATCCCTAGCGGCCAAAGGGGCGCGGGTGCAGCGGCTGCTGTGGGCCAGCACCAGCACCAAAAACCCCGACTACAGCGACGTCATGTATGTGGATGAGCTGATCGGCCCCGACACCGTCAACACCCTCCCCCCCAATACCATCGAAGCCTGTGCCGACCACTGCAATGTGGACAGCCGCATTGAGTCTGATGTGGAGGCTGCCCAGACCCTGATCGCCGCCCTCGGTTCCCTGGGGATCAACCTGGATCAGGTGATGGATGAGCTGTTGGAGGAAGGGATCGATAAGTTCGTTCAGCCCTTTGACAGCTTGATGGATGCCCTGGTCACCAAGGTGAAGCACCTGAGTCCGGCGTAGCGATCCCCCCGGCTATCGCCACCCCCCTTGTTAAGGCATTCGTATACTTTGCTAACCAGGAGTCCCTCATCCCCCAAC
>JAAUQE010000077.1 GCA_012032425.1 Leptolyngbya sp. RL_3_1
ACCACGAAGATTTTCGCCTCATCAAATGAGTTGCTAACCCGCTAGTGGTCTGTCAGCTCTTAATTTGCGACTGATGTAGGCTGGGTCAAACGAAGTGAGACCCAGCACAGGCAACGGTTTTGCTGGGTCACGCTAGCGCTGACCCAGCCTACAAATTGCAGATTGACGCTGCACTAGACTTTCGGCTGCGAAATCGATAGCAACCCACAGCCATAGGATTTACCTCGCCCCACTCCCTCCTGTAGCTTGGCCAAAAATCGCGCCCCATCCGTGACCGTCAGCATGCCGTCATAGAGAACCGGGGCCATCCGAATCGGGGTTCCCCCTTCCCCCTTGCGGCCCAAAATCGGCGGAGACGACTTTACCGTGACCGTCTGCACCGCAAAACCACCGCGATCGCCCTGCCGCCGCAACCAAGCCAACTGAGCCGCCTGATCCGATAACCCGATCAACTTGCGGGTGGCGCGATCGCGCTTACTCGGGTTCGCTCGCAGCCGAAACGCAAACCTCTGATTCGCCAACTGGCTCGCAACCCAATCTGCGGGTTGGGTATCACTACGGATTAAGTATCCTGCCGGTAGTTGCGACCAATCGGGCTCGATCGCCGACTGCACCCAAACCACCGTGCTGTGGGGTTCTTGGCGAAACAAAATCTGCCAGTCTGCCTTCGGTACCGCCGTCGATGAGTCAGCAAATCCCTGCATCAACCGCTGATAAAACTGGTGGGCATCGCCCCGGTCAGGCTCCACCTGGGGATGCTGCTGATTCACCACTAATTGAGAAAGGAACATATAACCTACGGCGAATGGGATGCAAATGTGTGGGTTCCCCCAGCATAGTGCTGATGCAAGGTCGGCAGAATGGGCACAAGACTATAATTCTTTATCCCACCCAATCCACGTTGAGAACTGTAGTCTTTCTCTCTTCCCTCGTCTGCTGGGCTACCGCTTATACACAAGTAAACGGCTAAGTGGATGCATGGGTTTGATCTCCCCAACCACCCTGCGGGCCGCATAGACCAAAGGCGGTGTGGATGGCCGTCAAGGCTCTCACCCCATCGGTTTCAGCCACCAAGCAGCTAATTTTGATTTCCGAAGTGGCAATCATTTTGATATTGATACCGTTTGCGGCCAGGGCCTGAAACATGCGGGCGGCCACACCGGGGGTTTCGATCATGCCAATGCCGACAACGCTCACCTTGGCGATCGCCGCATCCACAATCACTTCTCCCCACCCCATATCGGTGGCTTGGTCGAGCACCGTGCGGGCCGCGTCCGTATCGCCCTGGGCCACAGTAAAGGCAATGTCGCGGGTGGGGGCTCCGTTGACCAGGTGGCAGCGCTGGGACTGGATGATCATGTCTACACTCACCCCGGCTTCAGCCAAGCGTTGAAAGAGGCGAGCCGCCATGCCAGGACGATCGGGCACTTGGCGAATCGCGACTTGGGCTTGGTGGGGATCCAGGGCTGCCCCCCGCACCTGCGGGGTATGTCCGCCCGCCTGATTGTCCGCCTCGTTACCCTGGTGGCGCGGGGAGCAATTGACTTGGAAGGCAGCGCAGAGGGCGGCAATGGCGCGATCACACTGATCCACCCGGACGGTGCAGCTCACCTTTACCTCGGAGGTGGAAATCATTTGAATGTTGACCCCCGCCGCCGCCAGGGTCGAAAACATCTTCGCCGCCACCCCCGGATGGCCAATCATGCCAGCGCCGACAATGCTGACTTTGGCCACCAGGGGATCCACCAAGACTTCGGCCTGATCCAGGTCCGTGGGTTGGTCCCGCAGAGCCGGGGCGATCGCGGCGGCGACGGCTTCGGCCTGCTGCACATGGTCGCGGTTGACCGTAAAGGCAATGTCATTGGCATTGCCCTCATGGATGGATTGGATAATCAGATCGACGTTCAGGCTTTGGGTGGCGATCTCACCAAACAAGCGACCGGCAATGCCGGGGCGATCGGGGATCCGCAGCAGCGCCACCTTGGCCTGGTGGGCATCGAATTCCACGGCATCTACAGGTTGGGCCAGTTCTAACCCCTCTAGGGAGCGCGGCTGGGGCATCGGCGAGGTGACGCGGGTCCCCGGATCATCACTCCAGCTCGAACGCACCACCAGGGGCATACCGTAGTTACGGGCAATTTCCACCGCGCGGGGATGTAGCACCTTGGCCCCGAGGCTGGCCAGTTCCAGCATTTCATCACAGGTAATCTGCCGCATCAGTTGGGCTGCGGGCACCAGCCGGGGGTCCGTGGTCAAAATGCCGGGGACATCGGTATAGATTTCGCATTGGCTGGCACCCAGGGCTGCCGCCAAGGCCACCGCAGAGGTATCGGAGCCCCCTCGCCCCAGGGTGGTGATTTCTAAATCGACGCTCTGGCTCATGCCTTGGAACCCAGCGACCACCACCACCTGGTCGGCTTTCAGGTACCGCTCTAGGCGCTCGGTGCGAATATTGAGGATGCGCGCCCGACTATGGTCGGATTCGGTGACGATACCCACTTGGGGGCCAGTGAGGGAAATCGCGTCTTGCCCCAGGGCTTGCAGGGCCATGGTCATCAGAGCGATCGACACCTGCTCTCCGGTGGAGAGCAACATGTCCATTTCGCGGCGGCTGGGGGCACCGGTAATTTGATTGGCCAGGGTGACGAGACCGTCGGTGGTTTTGCCCATGGCCGAGACCACTACCACCACCCGATTCCCGGCGTCTACCGTGGCTTTTACCCGTTTGGCAACGGCCTGAATGCGCTCGACTGAACCGACCGATGTGCCGCCATATTTCTGAACAATCAGCGCCATAGCCTGCGCCCACCCCGCTACCGTTATCGGCAGCTATTATATAGCGCTGGCCCCTTTGCTTAAGACACCTCGGATCGGCCCGTTCTGTAGCCCACAAGCAAAGGGGCTTGCAGTCTTGTCTTAATCAGACTGGCAACTGCTATGGCACTGGCCCAATTGACCCATCAGCGATCAGGTTTAGGGTTATGTGGCAGTATCCAGTGGCAGTGTCCATGCGTTTATGGAACCAGTCGCCCGTGAGCTTTGACAGTTACTATCTCTTACGCGCCAAGCAAGACGGTCGCCATCTGGCGGCCCGTGACGACGGCAACACCTATCTGCTGCTGTTCACCGCCGATTACGACGCCCTCAGCTATCTCAATACCCATGCAGGGGAGGTCAGCGATCGCTTTGCCCTGGAGACCGTCTCGGCATCGCAGCTCAAAGCGGCCCTGAGTCGCTGGGGCTTTACCGGCATTGGTCTGGTGCGCGACCCCTTGATTCCCCGCATCGACTTCATGGGCCAAGCTGACCTCTAAAGCCCTGAGATTCCTGGCGCTGCGCCCTCATGATCCCGGCGAAAGCCTTCAGCCGTGGCTCAGCCGTGGGGCGATTGGTTTTACGTTTGGGGTTGCCCCCAGAGAGACCCGCCAGGTCAGCGCGTAGGGTTTTGATTGCGCGTCTGACCTGACACTCAATCAACCTGAAACATCTCAGGGCAATGGTGAGCAAAAACATCAACCCGATGATGCGGTATTCATTATTTCTTCAAGACTAATGGCAAAAATCAACCAACCGCCTGTAGGACCGGATGGCATCAGGAGTTTTCAAATACAAAAAAAACGACCCGGTCCCAAATGATTAGGACCGGGTCGTTTTTGAACTGAATTGACCACTAACCCCTTAAAACGCCGATAGTGCTGCCGTCGCGGCCACTTGGCTCACCCCTTGGGAGACAATCTGCAGCACGATAAAGGCTAAAAAGGGTGATAGATCGAGTCCCCCTAAGGGCGGGATGATGGACCGAAACAGATTCAGGTAAGGATCGGTTAACTGACTGATCACTGAAAAAGGTGGGTTGAACCAATCAACATTGGGAAACCAACTGAGTAAGATGCGAATGATCAGCAGTACAAAATAAATGTTGAGGAAGGTTGCCAAGGTACTAGCAACAAGTCCAAGTGCGGAGGAACCCATAGGCTTATCTGACTCCTTATCCAGGCCAGCGTTAATTAGTTCGACGTTTCAGATCCCTAGTGTAACGGATGATTTGGGCAATCCATCGGGCAATTACGATCTCCAAGGGTTGCCAGTGACCGGACTCAACCCCAGCCCCAGCCAAAGCACTCCCATCAAAACGTCCTAATTACCCGCCGCCCATTGACGGCGGCTATGGGGCCGGATGTTCTTCCGGAATGGGTTGCCGATGGCCGTTGTCGCCGCTACTTAACCGTTGACGCACATCATCAATGGCGGTGTTGAGCTGGGCAATCTTGTCTTCCAGTCCGCGTCGAGCCAACTCGATATCCGCATCGGTCGTGCTGAAGCGAGGTGCATGGGTCTGCTCCTCGGCGGGCAAACGTTCATCCGCTATGCCTGCGGCAGGACGACTGACACGAGCGGCCACGACCGCGCCCACGACGCCCCCCATCAGGCCACCAAATAAGGTGCCCAGCAAAAAACCGCTACCAAAATTATCTTGTTGCCCCATGGTTTATCTGCCGAGAACGTTTACATCAGTCACTTTTTCAGTTTTAGGCGATTTCTGGTCCAGTGGCCCGACCATGGCCGCTTAATTCAATATTTTACGGTCTCGTTTTCCCTTACGTGCCAAAGGTGCGATCGCCCGCATCGCCCAACCCTGGCACAATGAAGCCTTGATCATTCAAGCCCGCATCGATCGCCGCCGCATAGATATTCAGGGATGGATAAGCCTCTGCAAGCTTTTGCAGCGCTGGCGGGGCCGTCACCACAGAAATAATCCTGACCTGGTCTTGATCAACCCCTCGCCGGACTAACTCCGCCATAACTGCCATCATAGTGCCCCCAGTCGCCAACATGGGTTCACTAATCAAGACTCGGGTTTCGGCAGTAAAGCGCTCAGGTAACTTATTTAAGTAGCAATGGGCTTCTAAGGTGGCTTCATCCCGCACAAAGCCCAGATGATAGACCGAGGCGAGGGGCACAACGGCCTGGGTCCCCTCCAGCAGGGCCAAGCCAGCTCGCAAAATGGGCACGATCGCAATCGGCACCTCCGGATCGATAAACCGAGCCGGACTGGTGCCCAGAGGGGTATCGAGCTGCGTTTCTAAAATCGGTAGCCAATCTCGGGCGGCTTCATAGGTGAGCCAGCGCCCAATCTCAGTCATGGCGGTTCTAAACAGGGCCGTGGGCGTATTGCGATCGCGAAGAATGCCCAACCAATGGTGGACTAAAGGATGGGGAGGAACAAACACACGCAGTTGAGCAGCCATAGCAGCGGTCCAGGAGAGGTCAGGGGGCCAAGATCTGCCCCATCATACTGGAGCAAACCCGAAGAACATGCGTCATTCCCAAAGAAATTCGCTATCCTTTGGAGCAACCTAGGAGGTTGCCCTCATGCCTGAAATCCTCGCCATTGTTCGTCGTCGCCCCGCCGTCGCAGTGGTCAGCGCAATTGGTCTGGCCACTGCCCTTGGCGCTAGTCTGAGATTGTGGGCAGGTCCAGCTCAGGAGGCCGCAGTCGCCCCTGCTGACCCCGAGGTTGTGGCGGCAGCAACTGAACCAGAGACCTTTGAAAATGCATCTGGGTCAGTTTCTTGGCGGCTCGAAAGCCTATCTCCCCAATACCTATTTCCTTCCACCCCTAAGGGGGAACGGACAGCCGCGATTGTCGTGGGTCGTGCTGATCCCTATTCACCGATTGCCATAGGCGGTGCAGCGCCTCGTCCCCAAGCCGCCACAGTAGCGGCCCCCCCGTTGCCGACTAGCCTGCCGCCATCAGCAACGACGTTACCGCCCGCGATCGCCGTTGCCCCCACCGGCTTACCGCCGATTCCCACCAATTTTCAACCCTTAGCCCCGCTGCCCGCCCCGCCATCGGCAACGACCTTACCCGGCATCGCCGCCGCGCCCGCCGCCTATGCCAGCCCCATTGATGCCCTAGAGTTAACCGGCGTTGTGCAGGTGGGCGATCGCTCCGCCCTAATCGTGCGCGAACCCAATACAGCCACGAGTCGCTACATCTACGCGGGAGACTATTTGGCCAGCGGCCAGATCCGGGTCAAGCAGATTGATGTGTCTAACCAAGAGCCCTTGGTTATTCTGGAATATAACGGTCGTGAATATTCTCGGATGGTAGGTTCTGGCCCATTAGCGAGCCTACGTTAAGGGAAAGTGTAGCGACCCTCTCCAGTTCATTCTGAAAGGATCGTCATTGAGCCGTGTTGCCTGTCCCCAGCCGTCCGACGCCGTTACTGGATGATCAATTTCGACCGCTCAACCTAGCGGATCATTATGCCTGCCCGCTCTGTTTACAGGGGCAAGTGCAGTCACTCTTTTTGACTGAAGCGTTAGCCTGCCAACGTTGCCGCCATATTTTCACCGTCGATCTCCCCAACCAACAGATCCGGGTGACCGATAGCCCTGACAGCATGGGCTGGGCTTGGACGGGAAAAACCTGGAAAATCATCCGACCTGCCGCTCAACGTTTGACCCAAACCATTGGCTGGGTGGCGGGGTTGCTCATTGGCTTGCCTGCAACCTTAGTTTGGCTGGGGGGCTATCTGTTTCCGCCCTTGTCTTCCAGTCCAGGGGAATTGCCCTTTGCCGTTCTTTGGGCGGGCTTGACTTTAGTGGCCCATAGTGTTGTCGTCCTCTGGCTGCTGGCGTCTTACTATCAATTGCCCGTTTACTTGGGGGCGATGATCCGGGCCTGGAAGTATCAATACCTGAGCTAAGCGGCCACCGTGACTAAACGCTACGATCGCATTTATGCGGTGGTCCGCCAGATCCCAGTTGGTCAAGTGGCCACCTATGGCCAAGTGGCAGAGTTGGCGGGGCTAATCGGTAAACCCCGATTGGTGGGCTATGCCCTCTATCGGGTGACCGACGCGGATGAAGTACCCTGGCATCGGGTGATTAACGCCAAGGGGGAAGTGTCCCATGCGCTCTCCCGTAACGGTAGCGACTATCTCCAAAGAGTGCTGTTAGAAGACGAAGGGGTGGTTTTCAACGCGAAGGGCAAGGTCAATCTAGCCACCTACCGTTGGCGGCCAACCCCAGATCAACGGCAAACGGCCCTCGATCCTTTGATTTTGAAACCCGTCGATGACGGAGACTCCCCTCAGCCATAGGTCACTCGGTTGCCTGCATCTCAGCTTTCGAACCATGGTCATCTCTCTAACAACCCGCTAGCCTATGCGTGGAGATCAGAGGACGTATCGATGACCATTCAAACTCCGGATTGGGTTAAACATGCGGTGTTTTACCAGATCTTTCCGGATCGGTTTGCCCGCACCACCCGTCCTGTGGATTGTCCTGAAATGGCGGTCGCCCTAGAGCCCTGGGCCGCGCCGCCCAGTTTGGAGGGTTATAAAGGCGGCGACCTCTGGGGCATAGTTGAAAAGCTCGATTACCTGCAAGCATTAGGCGTGACCGCCCTCTACTTCACCCCAATCTTTCAATCCGCTAGCAATCATCGCTATCACACCCACGATTACTATCAGGTGGATCCTCTATTGGGGGGAAATGTAGCTTTTGACGCGTTGCTCACCGCTGCCCATGATCGCCAGATGCGCGTGGTGCTAGACGGGGTATTTAACCATGCCAGCCGGGGCTTTTTCTACTTTAATGACATCCTCGAAAATGGCCCCCATTCCCCCTGGCTCGACTGGTTCAAGATTGAGGGCTGGCCGCTCTCGGCCTACGACGGGTCAAAACCGGCTAACTACACCAGTTGGGTGAATAACCGCGCCTTACCTCAGTTCAACCATGACCATCCAGCGGTGCGGGAATATATCATGCGCGTCGGTGAACACTGGATTAATCAGGGGGTGGATGGCTGGCGCTTGGATGTGCCCTTTGAAATTAAGGCGAAAGGGTTTTGGCAAGAATTTCGCGATCGCATCAAGGCCATCAATCCCGAGGCCTACATTGTCGGAGAAGTATGGACCGATGCCCGCCAGTGGTTGGATGGCAGCCAATTTGATGGGGTGATGAATTACCTGTTTACGGGGCCGACCCTGGCCTTTGCCGCCGGAGATCGGGTGGTGCGAGAGCATGTGGAAATTCCCGATTACTACCCCTATCCGGCCCTGGATGCGGCGGGGTATGCCGACAAGATCCAGGCGCTCTTTTCCCTGTATCCGTGGGAAATTCAACTCACCCAACTCAACTTACTCTCCAGCCATGATGTGGCGCGGGTGGGCACGGTGGTGGGGGAGGATCTGAGCAGCCTGAAGCTATCGGTGCTCCTGCAAATGACCTTTCCCGGTGCCCCCAGCATTTACTACGGGGATGAAGTGGGGTTGATGGGGGAGATGGATCCAGGCTGTCGGCGCGGATTCCCGCCCGAGTCCGACTGGGATCAGGCTTTATTAAAACATCACCAGACGCTAATCGCCCTGCGCCATGCTCACCCAGCCCTGCGCGTCGGAGACTACCAGGTTTTATTTACAGAAGGGTTGGTTTATGTGTTTTGCCGATGTCTAAAGGGTCCCGCTGCTGAAGCCGCCGATTGCCCGACCGTGATCGTCGCGATCAATGCGGGCACCGCCACCGCCACTACGGCAGCCTTTACTTTGCCGGCGGAGATTGCGAATCCGCTTCGATGTCTTTATGGCCAGGGGAGTCTAACTCAATCGGGCTCTGGTAAGACTGGGATTTTGACAATTTCCGCCCGAGCGGGATTGATTTTAGGGTGATCAGGGGCTTAACGGTCTTTGGGTGTTGCCACATGACGGTGATCAGGGTGATCACCGTCAGGGGAATCACGAAGATCAGCATGACGTTGCTGAATAGGCCAATTTGGTCATGGCCGACCGCATCAAAAATCAGATAGGCGCTGTAGGCCACGTAGTAGCCAATAAACAGCAGTCCTTCCCAGCGGGAGATGCGGTTGCCGGTATAGAAAATGGGTAGGCAGGCGATCGCCACTGCAATCATCACCGGCAAGTCAAAATGGAGAACCGCAGCGTCAACCGACACCCCGCCTACTGTGGCAGTGGCCCCCAGCACGGCTAGCACATTAAAAATATTGCTGCCCACCACATTGCCAACGGCAATATCTTGTTCTCCCCGATAGCTGGCAACAACCGAGGTGGCTAACTCGGGCATAGAGGTGCCCGCCGCCACAATCGTTAAACCAATAATCAATTGGCTCACCCCCATGGCCTCAGCCACAAATACCGCCCCATAAACCAGCAGCCTGCTGCCCCCCACCAACATCACCAAGCCGAGCAGAACCCAACCCACGTTGACTAAGATGCGGGTATGAATCGGCAACGGGGAGACGGCCAAATCGGGAGGCGGGCCATCGCTGGGAAGCGCGCTACTCTCTTTGCGCCCTTGGTACACCAAAAAGCTCGTATAGATCACGCTACCGACCACGAGGATGATCCCGTCGGAACGGCCGACTTGACCATCCAGGGCAAACAAGATCATCAGGGCCGACACCCCAATCATGATCGGCACATCTAAGCGCACGAGTTGACGGGCGACGGTCAGGGGCAGCACCACCGCAGACAGGCCCAAAATCATCAGCACGTTGAAGATATTGCTGCCGATGATATTCCCCAGGGCCAGATCCCCTTGGCCAATACCGGCAGACTGGAGGCTCACCGCTAGCTCTGGGGCACTGGTGCCACAACTGACCACGGTCAAACCAATAATCAGGGGTGATAGCCCCACAATCATGGCTAGGCTAGACGCGCCTCGCACCAAAAATTCTGCCCCGGCAACCAACAAACCCAACCCAACTAACAGCGCAGCGAAAACAGCAATAGTCATGGCAAGGGAAAAGACGACGTCTCAACAGACAAACACGGATTTAATGCCTATGGCCACGCTGGGCTAATAGCAATGGTATATCGGCTGCATTATTCAGGACCGCCCCCTCAAAATTGTCCCTTTTCCTGAAACCGGGATCGCCGGGATCATGAGACCATCTCTGGTGCGCCCATCCTGTCATCTTTTCACTGTAGCCCTCTACTGGGGTTCTGACATCTGAGGGCAAACCCCTCCATAAGAAATGATGCCCTGGCAGTCATCCCGTTTCTCCGCTGTTTTATCTTCTGAACCTATGGCTTTGGCCCCTTGGCGCGCTCCCTTAGCGCGCGCCCTGTATCGCAATCGCAGCCGCCCCGAGCACCGTTACTTGCAATTGGCCACCATCGGCACTGACGGTTACCCGGCGAATCGAACCGTGGTGTTTCGAGGATTTCTGAGCGATCGCCTGATGGTGATCAGCGATACCCGCAGCGCCAAGATTCAGCAGATCACCGCCAACCCAGCCGCAGAAGTCTGTTGGTATTTTGCCAAAACGCGAGAGCAGTTTCGTCTGCAAGGTGAGCTGGCGGTGGTTACCGCTGACGAACCAGAGCTAGCGCTGCAAGACAATCGGCAACGGATCTGGCAACAGCTCTCTGATCCCGCCCGTCAACAGTTCACCTGGCCTTCTCCAGGACAGCTATTCCAGGCAGAGGCTTTTGTCGCAGCGCCGCCTGATCCCCATGTCCCTCCGGCCCATTTTGGTCTCGTGCTGCTAGAGCCCAAGCGAGTAGACCATCTAGCGTTACGGGGTGAACCTCAAGACCGCGTGATTTATACCCGCCAAACCCCAGACCCTTGGCAAATCCAAAGGGTCAATCCCTGAAAACGCGGGATGTCAGATCCTAACGGGGGGCTCACGCCTCTGCCCCTGAATAGTTACATAGGGGCAAGTGGCGATGGAGCGCCAAGTTGCGCGCAAATCTGAGGATGCTGGAGTAGTTGGATTGCTGACAGACCAATCGCCCTCGAGCTAAACCGGGCGGTTCGTCACCATGGAGTTCAATGGCAATGGCAGAGACGTAGACCTTGTAAGAGGCTGTTTGAAAAGCTTTCGGGGTTAGCTTTAGTCACCTGCAACCCCCAGCAAGAGCCACGCATAAATAAAGGTTGTAGCTCCCACCCCGAGGGCATCAGGTATCTTTTCAAACTCGGGTCACCCCTTTCCAAACAGCCTCTAAATCGATTTTGGTGTTTGCATGGCTAACCTCTGGGTTATTAACGTGCCGAAAACCGCTGGTGGAATGAATACAGGCTGACTCAGGCCATGGGGGGCAATGGCGTATTCCGCCATGCCTGATGGCAAAAAGAAACCTGCAATCTTTGCTGTCAGGCAACCAGCCCTGCCAAAAAAACAAGGCTGTATTTTCAGCATTGTTTTTCTGGCAATCAAAAACTCACCATTCGACTGGAAAACATGAGCTTTTACCGTAGGGCAAACTACGGGTTTGAATGTGACCAGGATTTAAGGATGCTCTTCTAGATCACAACATTCCAACAAATTTTCTGGATCAACGTAATAGCAGGTGTGGTTATCAAGGCAGACAAAAGCCCAGCCAGAAGGGTCAAGCCGGACTAATTCATAGGTGCCATCTTGAACAAAAAAGCCATGGTGGTCGCGGGTTCCAGGGGCTGCCGCGAAGTTAAAGGAGCTGTTATTTAGGATATTCATGGGTTGAGAGAGCAGCGAAGGGGGTAGCAGTCAAAAAGCTGATAGCTAGATGAAAAATTGTAAATTAATCATCTATTTTTAAGCTTACATCAGAGTTTTGTAAAGCTAGAATAACTGTGGGCAATAAAATTAAAATGTTACTTTTAAACAGCACAAAACTTTAGGAATAATCGAAAAATAAGTCTCTCAAGCCGTCGGGAATGGCGGATTTCGATACATATCCTTACGGGGCGTATTATTTGTTGACGGTGTTGATCATCGCCGCAGACGAATTTTGTCTGTAGCTGCGGGTGTAACCGTCATGGGACGCTACTCCACAAAGGTTGATGCCTGAGATGGGGTGGCAGCGATAGACTAGGTGACTCGGCCCTCTCCATTCGCCCCCGCCTGCCATGACCCTGCTAACGCTGAAATCCATTCGCAAAGACTTTGGCATTAAGGAAATCCTGCGGGATGCCAGCTTCAGCCTGGAGGAAGGGGATAAGGTGGGGCTGATCGGCACCAATGGCTCCGGCAAATCCACCCTGCTGAAGATGATTGCGGGGATGGAACCGATTGATGGCGGCGAGATTTGGCGCAATGCCTCCGCCAAGGTAGTTTACCTGCCTCAGCAGCCTGAGTTTGAGGGTGACCACACGGTTTTAGAGCAGGTCTTTGCCGATGCTGGCGAGCAGATGGCGCTGATCCGAGAGTACGAGCAGGTTTCTCACCAGATGGAGCAGGGGGAGGGGGATCTCGATACCCTGATGAACCGGCTGTCACGATTAACGGAGCAGATCGATGCCGCTGGGGCCTGGGATCTAGAAACCAGTGCCAAGGTGGTGCTCACCAAGCTCGGGATTGAAGACTTTGAGGCGAAGGTGGGGGACCTGTCGGGGGGCTATCGCAAACGGGTGGCGATCGCCGCTGCCCTGCTCTCTGACCCCGACGCCCTGCTGATGGATGAGCCCACCAACCACCTGGATGCCGAGTCGGTGGAGTGGTTGCAGGGCTATCTGAATGGCTTTCGGGGGGCGCTGCTGCTGATTACCCACGATCGCTACTTTTTGGACCGGGTCACCAACCGCATCCTAGAGGTGGATCGGGGGGACCTCTACGGATATGCCGGCAACTACAGCTATTACTTAGAGAAAAAGGCGGAGTCGGAAGCCGCTAGCGCCAGCAGCCGCAAGAAATTTGCCGGGGTGCTGCGGCGAGAGCTGGAATGGCTAAGTCGCGGCCCCCAGGCCCGCAGCACCAAGCAAAAGGCCCGCATCCAGCGCATTGATGGGATGCAAAATCAGGAGTTTAAAGAATCCCTGGGCAAGGTGGATATCTCGACGGTGGGGCGGCGCATCGGCAAGAAGGTGATTGAGATGGAATCGGTCACCAAAGGCTACGGGGAACGCACCCTCATCCAGGACTTTACCTATATCTTTAACCCCCGCGATCGCATCGGCATCATTGGCCCCAACGGGGCAGGCAAATCCACGTTGATGAATCTGATTACGGGCCGGGATGAGCCGGACTCGGGTCAGATTGAAATCGGTGAGACCATCCACTTTGGCTATTTTGATCAGCATTCAGAGGATGTGATCAAAAACCCCAACCAGCGGGTGTTGGAATACCTGAAGGAAACGGCGGAGCTGGTCAAAACCGCCGATGGCAGTGTGATCACCGCGTCCCAAATGCTGGAGCGATTTCTGTTTCCCTCGGATCAGCAATACGCACCGATCCACAAGCTCTCGGGGGGGGAGCGGCGGCGACTGTTTTTGTTGCAGGTGCTGCTCCAGGCTCCGAATGTCTTGATTTTGGACGAGCCGACCAACGATCTGGATGTGCAAACCCTGGCGGTGCTGGAGGAATATCTGGAGGAGTTTAACGGCTGTGTGATTGTGGTGTCCCACGATCGCTATTTCCTGGATCGCACGGTGGAGGTGGTGTTTGCCTTTGAGGAGGAGGGGCAGATTCGCCAATATCCGGGCAATTATTCGGTTTACCTAGATTGCAAGCAGGCGGAGGCGGGGGAAAAGGCAGAAGCCAAGGAAAAGGCAGAGGGAAAAAGGCAGAAGGCAGAAAAGCCGATGGCCGCAACGGTGATGTCTAAACCCTCTGCGGGTAAATCCAAGCGGTTGTCGTTTAAGGAAAAGCGGGAGTATGAGCAGTTGGAGGCTCAAATTCCGGTGCTGGAGGCGAAGAAGGAGTCTCTGGAGAAGGCGCTGTATGGCAGTGCCCCCAATGATTATGGGGAAATGCAGCAGTTGACGGAGCAGTTGGCGGCGGTGACGGGGAAGATTGAGGTGGCGACGGAGCGGTGGATGGCGTTGGCGGAAAGGGCAGAGTCGTTGTAGTACCGCTCGGCGTAAATTTGCCACCCATTAGTCCAAACAGCCTCCATGACTCGCCCCGTTTCGCTCCAAAAATCGCCCAACGAAACTGTCACCGCTACCTTCTGTTCTCTCACCCTGGCGCATGTGGAGCAAATTGATACTTTCTGGCGAGCCATCCTTCGGGCCGCTCAGGAACCTGATATCAGTTGGGATTGGGCCTACAAACTGCGTTTGGCTGTGAACGATCGCCGCTACGAAGCCTATGCCATTGAGTGGGAGGAGTTGGTGCAGGGCGTCATGCTGCTGGAAACCCAGTGGCACCGATCCTGGATGTCAGCGCGATCGCTCCTGGTCTACGTGGAGTACCTGGCTTCGGCCCCGTGGAACCGTCGTCCCATCGAAGATCCCCCCTACCTGGCAGGCGTGGGGCGATCGCTCCTTTTGCTGGCTCGTCAGCGCAGCGTAGAGCTTGGCTATGCAGGGCGCGTCGGCCTGCACTCACTCCCCAGAACTGAAACCTTCTATCACCTCAACAATATGGCCGACTATGGCCCCGACCCGGATAAAGACGGATTGGTAGACTTCGAGTACCCGGCAATACAACGTTAGGCAGCTCCGATGAATGACGAGATTTTGGCTCAGCAATTCGCAAAAACGGGCAACTTGCTGGATTTGCTCAACGATGACGCCTGGGTGCGCGAAACGGAGGCGATTGAAGCCGAGTGCGGCGGACAGGTTGAAGCCGGTCTGGGCCTAAAATCTTACGTCGAACAGTTAGCCACTGTGCCCCCAGCCGCCTTTCGTCAGCAGCGCCGCCAGGTGCAGTTGCTATCGATTTTGTTGCCAGAGCTGAAAGCATGGCTGCAATCCTGGGAATTGGGCTTGAGCTTTGAGGCTGTCTACATCGAAGCGCAACGACGGCTATTTGAGCATCTTCAGCAGCCTACATCCGAACAAGCCACCTGGCTGGAGGCTCTACTGGCAGAAGATGCCCAGAAGATTGCCCCTGAGCAGAAGACTGTGCGATCGCAGGCGATCGCTATGCTGGCGCAGATGTTCACTGAGGATGACTGGCAAGCGCTAGCCCAAACAGCGGCTGAAGAGACCGCGAAGGGTATTTTGCAGGTTCGGCAACGAGAGGCTATTCAGCCTGCCGTAGCGTAAAGGAGTCAGAGGATTTAGCCTGCTGGGATTTTCGCTCATAACCATCATTGCTGGCTTAGTTTTCGCAACGGAAATATTCTGGTCGTTAAGGCTTGAATGTTTGCGGTGCAGGGTAACCAATCGAGTATGTGTTCTCGCTGAGAAGGGTGATACCATTCCACCTAATCGCCCACTGCAAGATGGGCTTGAAAGTCATCGAAAGCCTTATAGCTGAGGTGTTTTGATGACTTTGAGAGTCCATCGTTTTAGGTGGAAAGTTTCCCTCTAATAAGAGTTAGCTGGCTTGCTTTGTGGCTCAGGTTATACTTGCAAAAGCTTGTAAACATTTCACGATCAGTACGTTAAGTAGTAATGTCAGATAGGGATTCTGTTCACGAACGTTTAACAAAAACTCTTCAGCAAGCTCCTAGCCGTGAATGGATAGAGCAATACCTAGATTTAGTAAAGAAAGCAATTGAGTTTGCAGAACTTGAAAATGACGATCCTCGTCTTGTTTTATCTCTAACACCACGCAGAAATTTGCCAGTGACGATCAATGGTAGATATGTCCTTTCTGGTTTTCGTAAACACAAGCCTCTAGGTTATCGGTTTTATTTTTACCTTATAAATATAAAATCATGTCA
>JAAUQE010000078.1 GCA_012032425.1 Leptolyngbya sp. RL_3_1
GGATACCTGATGCCCTCGGGGCAGGAGCTACAACCTTGATTTATTCGTGGCTCTCTCTAGGGGGTGCAGGTGACTAAAGCTAACCCCGCAAACTTTTCAAACAGCCTCTTAGAGGACCTTAGAGGCTGTTTGAAAGTAACCGTTCCTCACATCACGCTGGCTGAGCGGAGTCGAAGCCAGATCTCCCGAAAAAGTCCCCTTCGACTCTGCTTAGGGGACGGTTACCAGAGAGGCATTGTGAGATAGAAAACAGTGATGAATTGAGGGCAGTGTATCACTGCCCTCAATTCATCTTTTTGGGTTTTGGCAATGGCTATTAGAGATGACGTCCTATTTCCTGGTTATGACGTTGTAGCAAAAACCGATCAAGTTACAGTGAGCTTCTTTGACTATGGTAATTCTAAGGATGATGCCATTCAAGTTCAGCTAAATGAGGAAATCATTGTAAGTTTCCTAGACATTGCATCTGGGACAAAGTCTGTTGATCTTGATATCAACGCTGGTGAAAATCGTCTCAGGATAGTAGGTGCCGCAGATCGGGATTTTCCAGTAACGGTTGGAATGACCTTTGACAGCGCCGATGTTTACTCTGAGTATAACGATGCACCCCGCACATTTAATATTTTATTAGAGGAAGGAATAACGTTTACGTTAGGTTTGCCTGTCATCCGAGTCGATGGCGATCTCTATCCTCAAAGCGCCCAGCACATCATCGATACTTTAGGAGAGCCAACCGTCACTAAGGTCAAGCGTGCTGATAATAACTCTCGACGTAGAACAGTTACAGATAGGTGGAGAAACATTAATGGCAACGTGCCTCTGGGATACCAGGTGGACGAGAGTCTACCAGTCTCTACGCACAGACAATAACGGTGTTTCAACCCGAGCAATTCCAGCTAGGGATAATCAAGGAGCTGGAGGGTCCTTTGGAGGCCAATTTGGCCAACTTAACAGGTACGGCCCTGAAAACATAAGACTGCCAGACGATTCCAAGGTTGACTTCTTTGCCACCAATCCTCCCAGAAGTGCTGAAAACATCATTGGGACTGATGCGGCTGAAACCCTTACTGGCACCTTAGGGAACGACATCATCCGTGGCTTGGGCGGTAATGACCTGCTGCGCGGTGATCCGTTTGGCCGCAGATCTGGCGGTAATGCCGGGGGGCGAGACCAGATTTTTGGTGGAGCAGGCGATGACATCATTGGTGGCAAGGGAGGTGATGACATCCTGATGGGGCAAAAGGGCAATGACACCCTCTATGGAGATGGCGGTGACGACATTTTGAATGGGGGCGAGGGCAATAACATACTCATTGGTGATGCTCTTGATGCCAACATTGGAGCTGACGTGTTTATACTACAGAGGGGTGGATTTGCGACGATTAAAGACTTCCAGATTGGGATCGACCGGATAGGTCTGTACGAAAGGTCAACCTCATCTTCTAACCTGATTTTTTCTGATCTTTCAATTACGCAGTCTGCCGTCAACCCCAACAACACCCTGATCATCGGGAGGGGAGAACTTGTGGGTGAGCTAGAGAATGTGCTGGCATCTCGCTTAAATGCGAGTTCATTCATCCAAGCAACGGATGATTTTATTCAGGCTAGGATTCCTAGTCTAACTTGATATGTAGGGTTTTCCTCATGCGATCTAAAAAATCCAAGAAAATTGGCATGAGAACTCTAGAAAAATCCACTACTTACCAAGGTTTATTTTGCCTGGAAAAGATGAACCTTGGTAAGAAAAAATAAAGATGACAAGGCAACTAATTGCAGAATCCTATATAGGCGCTAACTCTCCTCACTTGGTTTTGGCGAAAGAGGGTAGCGAAGACGTTCGAAATTACCTAGATAATATTGTCTCGGATTTAGCTCTATGCAGCAAGCAATATTTTGCTTGGCGTTCCGGCTACATCACGTTCAGTAGTCTTGCCTTTGATCTAGGCACTTTTTATGTAGAGCTTTATCTGAGTGATAGCATCTCCTTAGATCCGCTTTGTCCGCTTGCAATAGTATTACCTTTCACTAAGGCAGACGAAGACGTGCTGACAATAGGAGGTCTAGATACTTTGCCGTTTAGTATTCCATCAGGTAACTACCAGATACTCTATGAAAATCGATTTTTGGAGCGAGAGGAATGGGGAAACTATGAGGGCGTTAAAAAACTACTAGAAGTAGAAACAGGATTTGATACCCCTGAAAATCCACATTACGAATCCTATCCTACACTTTTTCACCTCACTTTCATTCCAACAATAGATCTAGAAGCACCACAGATTCTTAAGGATACTCATGGACTCGTAAAGTCTTCAGAAATGATTTGGTAGTATTGCGCTCTTAGTAAGAAGAGGGTCGCTCATGGTTGAGCTGGAGAATGTGCTGGCATCTCGCTTAAATGTGAGTTCATTCATCCAAGCAACAGATAATTTTGTTCAGGCTAGAATTCCTAGCCTAACTTGATATGTAGGGTTTCCCTCATGTGATCTAAAAAGTCCAAGAAAATTGGCATGAGAACTCTAGAAAAATCCACTACTTACCAAGTTCATCTTGCCTGGGCAGGATGAACCTTGGTAAGAAAAAACAAAGATGGTAAGGCAACTAATTGCAGAATCCCATATACAGCGTTTTTGCAACTCGTGAGGTACAAAAACAGACCTGAAACCCTTGCTGTCAGGATCGGCTGATCGGCTGCGGCTGTACCTCACCAGGTAAGGAAATGCTATGAGGGACGCGACTACATTACGCTGATGACAAGTCACATTTGGCGAGAGGGATGAGTACCACCGATCTCTTTGTTGAGCTGTTAATCATCGGTGTTGGCGCTGCCATCGGGCTGTTCCTGCTGGTGCTAACCGTATTTGGCTATGGCTGGCTCGCTTGGGACGGATTGCTATCGCTACCCGCACTCTTGCCTATTTTGGCGATCGTCTATGTGTTGGGCATTGTGGTAGATCGGTTCAGCGATCGCCTCTTTGAAAAATCTGGCATGATAACCTGTTTCGCCACTATTACACCGATCGACAAACCTACTTTAACGATCGGCGAACCCTGTACCTTCATGCCAAAAACCTGGCTGATCTGCTGGAATATGGGCGCAGTCGGCTGCGTATCTGCCGGGGTTGGACCGTTAACTCGGTACTGATTTTGATCAGCTTGAATCTCTTTATTTGGACCCAGGTCCCGAATGGAGCCTTGCGCCTCAAGGCGTCACTATTTAGCACCTTAGCTTTGGCGGGGTTTGCCTACGGTAATTGGAGTACTTGGAGAATCCTCACCTTAAACAGCTATCGTAAAATCCGCCAGCAGTCTGACTTTGTCCGACAGCAGCGGCAGCAGTTCCCAGAAGAGCCCAACGGAGAAGTCGACTAAACGCCTCGGGACCTGAGCCTTGTGCTAGGCTCAGGGCTGAGATTTACCGCTAAGGATCCCGATGGGTAAGCAATCCACCGCTAAAACCATTTTTCTGCTGATTTCCATGGTGGGCTGGCTGCTGATTGGGGCGACGCTGATGTATCTCACCCCGGCATTCTTAGACCAATTTTTGCCAGCGATCGCACCCACCTCTGGATGACTAACCTAACCCGTGGCGGTTATCGCCCGATGCTGGCTGGAGTTGGCGGTGGCATTACCCTGGTAGCAACGGTTTTGGGTAACCTGGTTTGGTACCAGCAGTTTGAAGGCAAACTTTAGCACCTGAACGGCTGGTCTTCAGTTATCCTCATTGCCAGCATCCCGGTCGGATGCCAAGCTCACTTTGGCGAAACGCGACGTGCCCATTATTGACACCTCTTGGATCGTTGTCCGTCACCCCCATGCTTTTTTGCCAGAGCCATGGCGAACGGTCCTCTGTATGCGTGACATGGAGATCGAAGTCATTATGGGCATTCAGGAACGGCGCAGTCGGTTTACCCTAGACTCCCACACGGGGGCAGAGTGGCACCGCGAAGGCAGCGGCCAATACGAGGTTTGGTCCCACATTCCCCCCTGGCATCAGTGGTGCCCCTTAGCGCTACCGCCCCCAATCGGGCGGCAGTGCCTGTTTTGGCTGAGTGGCAGCCCCCATCGAGGCTTACAGATTGGCCAAGTGACCATCCAGCATCCCGATATGCGTCGCTACCAAATCAGACATCCGATGGACTGTAGCTGGATGACCGTGGTTTCAAAGGCGATCGGGGGGTGGTTATTGCTGCCCGTTGAAGACGATCTCAAGTGATGGGGTCAGCACTCTATTGGCAACCCCTGTGATACAGCCCAAACAGCAAACACCCCGATGAAGCGACTGGCTCAATCGGGGTGCATATTCATCAATTATTAAGTCAATCATTCGCCCTAAATTAGGGGGCAACGCTCAAAACTGGTAGCCTACACCGGTTTGCAGCGCAATGGCCGTGTTGCCGCCATTGCGGTAAGCCCCAAAGGCAATGATGGCATTGCCAAACACCACTAGGTTGCTATTGGGCAACATGTAGTCTACCCCTGGCTGGAGCACAAAGGCGGTTTGATCCCCCACAGGCGAAGGTTCATCTCCCCCTGTAAATGAAACCCCTGCGCCCAGATAAATGTCCGTATTCCAATTCAGGGCGTAGTCGTAGGACACGGTGGGCACAAAGGCAAAACCATCCCCAAAGACCAACGCTTGGGCTCGAATTGAAACGGGAATCTCCAAAAAGCGATAGCGCCCAGCAATCACCCCCGAGAAACCACCCCCTTGACCGGTGTTGGCATCATCGGTCAACCCCAAAGAAGCCCCCAGACCAATGTAGCTACCATAGGCCGCTTGGGCTTGGGCGGGTGCTGCCGAGGTTAAGGCTGCACCGATCGCGATCGCCCCACTGGCCACCGAGGCTAAGGCCCACCTCGACAATTGACGTAATGACAGTTGACCTGCCGATAGCTGACCGAAACTATGACTCATCCTGGCTTACTCCTCAGGCACGAATACCAACAACTCAAGGGATAGTGTCAAGTCATCAACCCTAGCCTTGGTCGCCCTAGCCCGAGGCCAAGAACGACGACTGGTATGATACAGACCCGCTAGATCAGCGATGCAGACCCAGCCAATACAGGGTTTCCAGAATTTTTGATCCCTGATCACCGACTAATTCAAGCAAATTCCCCAGAGAACGCAAGCAAACCTTTACATAAGTTTACAGTCGCAAGGGTTTAACCGGTATTGCGCATCCCAGCGGCGATCCCGTTAATGGTTAGTAAGGCCCCCCGCAGTAGCTCTTCGCGGCTATAGCGAGACTTGATTACCCCAGATACGGTGTTGCGATATTGGCGCAAGCGCTTCAGGAGAGAGACTTGCAAAAACCCGAGGGGAACGATCGTACCATTGCGCAAATGCACCGATCGCTGCAAGTCTGGATCCCCTTCAAGCAGGCGCTCATGACCGGCAATCATCAAGACAATTTGACGGGTAAGCTGGAACTCTTCAGAAATGGTTTCAAATAGGGCCTGGAAGCGAACTCTATTTTCGGGCTGGGTCAGCTCTTGCACGTAGTGCTCAGCAATCTGGGGATCGACCTTGGCCAGGGTCATCTCCACTTTAGAAATCACCATCTTGAAGAACGGCCACTTCAGGTAGAAATAGCGCAACAGCCGTAGGTGCTCTTCCGGGCGCTCATCCAGAAACTCTTTCAGGGCTGTACCGACTCCGTACCAAGAGGGCAACAGAAATCGAGCCTGGGTCCAGCTAAACACCCAGGGAATTGCCCGCAGGCTCGATAGGGTCTTTTTACCCCCCCGGCGGGCGGGGCGAGAGCTGATTTGAAGCTGGCTAATTTCTTCAATAGGAGTGACTTGGTGGAAAAAGTCAACCAGGTCAGGTTGCTCATAGATCAGCTCCCGGTAATGACGCCGCGATCGCGCCGCCAAGCCTTCCATAATTTCATTCCAGGGCTCGATCTCATCCACGCTGCTGTGCAGCAGGCTCCCCTGAATCACCGCCGTAACGACCGTCTCAAGGTTATAGAGGGCTAAATCTGGCAGATTGTACTTCGAGGCCAGGACTTCCCCCTGCTCTGTGATCTTAATGCGCCCGTTCAAGCTGGCCCCCGGCTGGGCCAGGATCGCCTCATAGGCCGGGCCACCGCCTCGACCGACGGAGCCCCCCCGGCCATGGAAGATGCGCAGGGCTAAGCCATAGCGGTCTGCGGTCACCTGTAAAGCCTGCTGGGCTTTATGAATCTCCCAGTTGCTGCTCAAGAAACCCGAGTCTTTGTTGCTGTCAGAGTAGCCCAGCATCACCTCTTGGATGCGGGGGGGCGCGGCGGGGGCAAGGTTTTATCTCTGCCGCCGTCTAAGACGGCTTTATATAAGGGCAGCGAAAACAGCTTGTCCATCACCTGAGGGGCGCGCTGCAAATCTTCGACCGTTTCAAACAGAGGGACGGGCTGGATGCTCGATTGCCAAGTCGCCGGGTCATAGAGTCCGGCTTCCTTGGCCAGGAGTAAGACCTCTAGCAAGTCACTGACATCGTGACTCATGCTGATGATGTAGCTACGGCAAATGCCTGAGCCAAATTCCTGGAAGAGTCGCCGCACCATCCGAAACGTCTCAACGACTTCGCAGGTTTTAGCGGAGAAGGGCAGCTCGGCGGGGACGAGGGGGCGACGGGTCTGCAACTCTTTGACCAACCAGGCAGTTTTTTCGTCCTCTGGCAAGCTGTCATAGGACTGGGGCAGGATTTGCAGATATTCAGTAATCTCGTTCAAAGCGTCCGAATGGCAAGAGCTCTCTTGGCGTAGATCGAGCTGCGCCAACACAAATCCATAAATTTCTACCTGACAGATTAAGGTCTCCAGACCTTGGCAGGTGAGCTGGGTCGCTTGCAAATCAGTTTGGATCAGACGCAACTCGGCCAAAAACTCGTCGCCATCGCGATAGAGGGGCACGGCGGTGCCATCGCTACGCTCTTCCATTAACGGCTCCCCTTGGTAGAGGCGCATGCCCCGTTCAAGGGTGTTCCGCAGGCGCTTTTCCATATAGGCGAGCTTTAACCGATAAGGCTCTTGACGATAGCGAATCGCCCACTGCTCGTAAACCTCTGGCATTTTGAGCTGGTCTTGGTCCAGGGAGTCCAGCAGTTCAGGCTGAACTTCACTCCAATGGAGCGATAGGCTGAGGAGCTTATTCAGGTGATCGAGGGATTCGATGTATTTTTTTAGTACCAAGTTGCGCTGGTAGCAGGCGGTTTTCCAGGTGACCTCTGGGGTGACTGAAGGGTTGCCGTCGCGATCTGCACCCACCCAAGATCCAAACCGGCAAAAGTCTTTGCGGGGGGGCGCAGGGAAGGAAAGGTGGCGCTGAGAAGCCGCTCAAAACGCTGATAAAGCTTGGGTAAGGCATCAAACAGCACCACCTGAAAGTAGTGCAGGGTGTAGTCCACTTCATCAATCACTGAGGGCTTGAACTGATGCAGTTCATCGGTGCGCCACCACAGTCGAATCTCTTCGGTGAGCTGCTCTTTGAGGCTGTCAATTTCCCAGGAGGAGGCAACCCCAGCGGCCTGGGCACTATCTTCATCGCGATCAAGCTGCCTGAGAATATCGGCAATCCGTCGCTGCTTGTCGCGAATGGTGTGGCGGACAATTTCTGTCGGGTGGGCCGTGAAGACCAAGCTGATATCGAGGTTGTCAATGAGTCGCTGAATCAACTGCGGTGGGACGTTCAGTTGCTTTAGGGTCGGCAGCAGCCAGTGAAAGGTCCCCGTTTCCTTACGCGGTCCCTGGAAGGGATTTAAGGCCGAATCCCCCAAGTCTTGGGGTGATCGGCTGGCATCGTTGAGATAAGGTCTGAGTCCGGTCACCCCATTGATGGCCGCGAGGGGATCAACCTCGTCGTAGGTGACGCGATACTGGCGCTGTTGGCCCTGCTGCTCATAGTGCTGCTCCACACTATTGATCAGCTGAAAGTACAGGGCAAAGGCCCGTGCTGCTCGAATCGCATCCTCTAGCTTCAGCTCTTCTACCACCTGTACGACATTTTGGACGGTGGCTTCTCCGGCGGTGGGGGCTTGGCCCTCTTTGGAGCAAATCCGCCGCAGCAGATGCAATAGGGTCAGCAGTTCTTCACCGCATTCGTTGCGGAGCACGGTTTCCCAGATGTCTTCTACGACCTTGAGTCGGTGCTGGACTCGCAGGTCATAGGCAGAGCCGGGCGGTGTAATCGCTACAGTATCAAGGTTGGCGGTCACGGCCGAAGAATCAAGGGACTGCATATGTTCAGAGGAGGAGAGAGCAGAGGCGGAAGAGCGAGCAGAGAAGCGCGGCAAGGGCATGGGCTCAGAAACAACAGCGCTGGATCAAGGGTGTTCAGGGGTCAGGCTGAATTAAAAGCTAGGGTAAGGGGTGACGCCGTAAATAGTACGCTCTGGTCAACATAAAAAGATGAATTGGGAGCTAGTGTAGGGTGGGGAGCGATCGCCCCGAAAAATTTCCTCACTGGCACGACCCCAGGCGATCCCCTGAGTCCCAAGGAAGCGGGCAGTCACTAGGGCAAAGAGCAGCGGGGCCACGGCAACACTAATGAGAATATCTGGTTTCCTCAAACTTCGGGGAGCAGAGTTTGCCATAGAGACGCAGACAGATTCAGGACTGTGAAGCTCACCATAGGTCAGCGTACTTCGACTTTACAGCTAGATCCATTTATTTAAGCAAGACCTCCGGGTTGAGCCCGCGCCATCATCCCCCATTCGCGTTCAATCCGGTTCAAAATACGAGTCAAAATACGAATTAAAGATGCGGTGCGATTATCTGCTTTTAAGAGACTGCGGTATCCTTCACACCTAATGCCCTAAAGCCTGACTTCTGAAGCCTGTCCTTAACGCCGATGTTTCAGCTTAATGCCGATGTTTTGTTCCGTTGCGCTTGTAGCGCCTTGCTCTGGCAGCCCTGCTGGCGTTGCCGCTGTCCCCATGCTTGAGTCCCATGCGTGCCAAGTTGCCGACCAATCCTAAACGCCGCCAGGGACCCAGCCTGACCGATTGGCTGGGTCAACAGTTAGCCCCGGCCACCGCTGCCGATGTGCAGGTCCGGTTACGGGGCAATATTTTGCATGTTTTATGTGAGACGCCTCAACCCCTGGTGCAAGTCTCGGCCCTGACCCGCCTCGTCACGGTCTTACTAGATCCGACTGAATGTCAGGTCGTGACTCAGGCTTATCCTCAGGTTTATCAGCTTTATATCTACAGCCGCCAGCAGGGCGCAAAACAGCCCGCTTGGGCGGCTCCGATTTATCTCAACCGCTTAGCGCGACATCAGGCCCAGCTTCAAGCCAAGGCGAAAGCCCCGACTGAGATCACGGCGGCGCAGGACTGGCTACAGACCGAAGCCAACCACCCGCCAATGTCGTCTAGCTGGGCAGATCAGAATTCGGCGATGGCGTTGGTGCTATCACAGTTGAGTCTGGCGCGGCAGGGAGACCCCACAGCGATCACCTGGTACCTCAGCGAAGTCTTGAGCGCCCTGGATGTGGGGGTGTGGGTCAGCATTCGAGCGGTGCCGGGGGCCGTTGGGCCGACCCCGGTCCAGGGCACTGCCCCAGCGCCATCCTCGACAAAAACGGCACCAGAACAATCCCGACTCTGGGTGTTTTGCGAGGCGGCTTACAGCCCTGACCCGATGTTAATTGCCGAGCCGGTCACCGAGCGACTGCGGCAGTTAGAGCTGACTCAGTTTAAAGACGCTGTGATCGTGGTGCAGGTCCAGGGGGAGACCCATCCGGACTGGAGTCTGCGCATTGACTTGACCCCGCCAGCGGAGATGTTGGCCGATTGGGGGGCGATGGGGGCGATGAGCAAGCCATTGTCCGCTTACTCAGCCAGACTCTGACCCCGCTTGAGGCCCAAGTTGCCGCTGAACGCAAAGACAGCACCCTACACTTGGTCGTGACCGGCCAGACGCCTGGGTCGTCGGTGCCGGATGAAGCGGCGATTACCCAGGCGATCGCCGCTGTTCTGGAACGGTTGGCTCCCCAAGGACTCCAGCGGGCGATGATCTATGGCCAACCCGACGGCCGCGCCCACCCCGAGCTGGGTGAAATGCCTCAATCTCCCGGCGTTAGAGCATGAACACCTGGCGACGCCCCCCAAAGCCCTGGCCCAGCAGCGCGACTGGCCTGCCCTAAAATTTTTGCTGACCCGATTATTGAACCCTGATTTAGACGTGCAACTGGCCACCGGGGGGCTACGGGTAAAACTGATCGAGCGCGCTGACCTGCTGCACATCATGGTCGATGGCCCCGTCTGCCCCCGCCGACAGCAGGTGGTGCCAGCGGTGGTGAAGCAAATTAAAGCGATCGCCCCCAACCGCATTGAAGGCATTCGCATCTATGGCCGTCGGGCCGGTCAGTCCCGCCCTGCCTGGAACTACGGCACCGATTTCCAGACCCGCGCCCGTCTAATTCCTGAGGCCGAAACCCAATTTGCAGCCACCGATGCCTATGTGGGTGACTTGTTGGCCCATCCGCCTGAGGAGACTCATGGGCCTGATCTCACCCTAGGGGCCGTGGGGCAATGGCTCAAAACATTGGGTCAGCAGGGTGTGGTGGGGACTCGCCACCTGCTGCTGCAATCGCAGTTCTTTGTCCCCAGTCAGGGGTTGCCCCGTACCTTACCAGCCCTGCCAGAACGCGATCGCCAAGACGCCCTCAAAATTGGCCTCGTGTGGGGCGTGATTGGCCTGTTACTGGCCATCCAAGGAGATTGGCTCTTGGGGCAATGGCTAAATCCGCCCTCGGCAGGCGCAGAGTTAGAAGCGGAAATTGAAGCTCAGCCCTCCCCCTCGGAACCGCCAGACGATGCCTTTACCGAGGCGCTCTCTAATTTGGACTGGGGCAATGGTGAATCCCTAGACGATGACACGAGTGGACAGCTCACAGGAGACACCTTTACCGGTGGCACCGCATCGCCTTTCAGAGATAACACGACTGGCGGTGATCTCACTACCGCGCTGCTGGAAACCTCCCCCTATCCGTCCTTCCGCAGCGAACAAATGGACCAAAAACTGGCCCTTTACCATCAACGATTGCAGGTCAGCGGCCCCCCAGATGTACTGATTATTGGCAGTTCCCGCGCCCTGCGGGGGATCGATCCGGCAGCCCTGCGTCAGGAGCTAGCCACCCTGGGATATGGAGAGCTGGATATCTTCAACTTTGGGGTGAATGGCTCGACCGCCCAAGTGGTAGACCTCACCCTAAGGCGGATTTTGACCGAGGAGCAATTGCCGCGACTAGTGCTCTGGGCCGACGGGGCCAGGGCCTTTAACAGTGGCCGCATCGATATTACCTACAACGGCATTATTGCCTCTGAGGGCTATCGCCAATTGGGGCGGCGCAATCCTGCGGCTGCACTCGATAACGCGACGACAGCCTCCGAGTCCCCGGATGCAGATCCCATCGCCGACAGTGAAACCGCTCTAGAAGATGAGCCGGAGACCCTCGATGCGTCCCTGCGCAGCAGCTATCAGGCCCTAGACCAGCAATTGAGTGATTACCTGGGGCGGTGGTCGGCGGTTTATGGCGATCGCGAAGGTCTCAAGGTCCGGGTTCAAGAAGCGCTGTTATATCCTTTGAGCAATACTGCTTTGTTTTGGCAGCAGGCTTCAACAGACCCAGAAGATCCCCAACTGGGCACCTCCGATCGCCCCCTCCCGGACAATAGCCGCATCGACTTTGATGGCTTTTTGGCCATGGATGTACGCTTTAACCCCGCCACCTACTATCAGCTCTATGCCCGAGTGGCCGGCACCTATGACAGCGACTATCGGGATTTTGAGTTGGCTGGGGCACAGGCCATGGCTTTGCAGCAACTGGTCCAGTTTGCCCAAACCCGCAATCTCCCCTTGATCTTTGTGAATACGCCCCTGACCGACGAGTACCTAGACGGTTATCGGATGGCAGCAGAAACAGACTTCCTCAAGTTCATGGTGGAGTTTTCGGCCACGGCCCCTGAGTTTATCTTTCGGGACCTGGGTCAAATTTGGCCCCAGCGCTACGACTACTTTTCTGACCCCAGTCACCTAAATCGCTATGGTGCCTATCAAGTTTCGCGCCGCATTGCTCAAGATCCGATGATCCCTTGGCCGCGTCAGATCCTGGAGCCCGAGCCCCAGGCTGAGTTTGAATCTGAGTTTTTGCCTGAAGGGACAGCGCCCAACCCATGAGTTTGCCCTCCATTACTTACGGTCTGTTTTTGCTGAGCGTGGCTGGCCTGTATTGGGCCGTCGGTCAACGGACGTTGCGGGCGGGGGTGTTAGCAGTGGCCAGCTTGGCCTTTTACGCCTCCCTACAGATCCAATACGTGCCGCTGATGCTGGCCCTGATTTTGATCAATTTTTGCTGGGCCAGGTTACTGGTGACGCCCCTAAACTGGCGCACCCCAGACGAGCAGTGGCAGGTGGCCGAACAGGGCTGGAACCGCCGTCGCCGCTGGCTGCTCGGGTGGGGGATCGTCCTGAATGTGCTGCTGCTTTTGGCGTTTAAATATGTGGGGGCTTGGTCGGGATGGGTCTGGGGGATCGCGGGGCTGGATCGCGAACTGGGGGCTGATTGGCTGGCGATCGCCCTGCCCTTGGGCCTGAGCTTTTTTACCTTTGAGTGCGTGGCCTATTTAGTCGATGTTTATCGGGGGGCACCGGCTGCCGATAATATTCTCGAATTCAGCGCCTACAAACTCTTTTTCCCCAAGCTGATTTCCGGGCCGATTACCCGTTACCACGCCTTTAGCCAGCAGCTTAAAACGCGTTTAGTGCTGGATTGGAACTGGGTGGTCGAAGGGCTGTGGCTGATTGCCAGCGGCAGTATTAAAAAGCTTCTGATCGCCGACCACATTGCGGTGTTGGTCAACCTCAGCCTCAGCAACTTAGAGCGGGCGGGGAGCGGCGATCTGTGGCTGGCCATCTTTGCCTACGGTCTACAGCTCTACCTCGACTTCAGCGGCTATGTGGATATTGCCCGAGGTAGCGCCCTGCTGATGGGCATTAACCTGCCCCAAAACTTTAACTTCCCCTACTTAACCACCAACATTGCTGACTTTTGGCGGCGGTGGCACATGACCCTAGGGGAATGGTTACGCAACTATCTTTACTTTCCCCTGGGGGGGTCGCGTCAAGGGCTGCTGCGCACCTGCGTCAACTTGATGGTGGTGATGGCGATCGCCGGGATCTGGCACGGCAATACCTGGGGCTTTTTGATTTGGGGCGTCATCCATGGTCTGGCCCTGGCAGTCCATCGTCTCACCCATCATCTGTCGAATCGGTGGGCAACGCTCAAGCAACTGTGGCAAACCCCCTTCGGGGTGCTGCTCAGTTGGGGTCTCACCCAGGCCCTGGTCTGCTTTAGCTGGCTGTTCTTTAGGCTGCCCGCCCCCAGGGACTACGGACTGGCCTTACAAAAACTCTGGGGGGTGTCGCGGGATGCCCAGTTTGCTGACAAGGTTTATTTAGAGTCCCTGGGGTTCAGCTTTGAGCAACTCTGGGTGTTAATGGGCGGTGTTGTGGTCCTGATGATCGGGGCCTATGGGGTGCAGCAGGGGCTTAAACTCCAACTCAGTTGGCCGGTGAAGCTGTTGCTAATCCCATTGTGCTTATTCGCTGCCTGGTTGCTGGCCCCCCTGGAAACCTTGCCCTACATCTATTTCGAGTTCTAAGTTCCGTTGAGAATTAAGTTCCGTTGAAAATACCGCCATTCAAGACAGTGCAAAAGACATTCCCAGGGCTATGACGGCTGATTCCCTTGCTCCCGAGATCGCGACCCAGGCCCGTAAGGCTGACCACATTCGAGTTTGCCTAGAAGAAGACGTGCAGTGTGCTCAAGTTACCACCGGCCTGGAGCGGTATCGGTTTACCCACTGTTGTCTGCCCGAGATTAACCGCGCCGATATTGACCTCACTACGACTTTTCTGGGCAAACCCCTGGGGCTGCCGCTGCTGATTTCTTCAATGACAGGCGGTACTGAGCAGGCTCAACTGATCAACCAGCGCTTAGCCCAAGTGGCCCAACAATACGGTCTCGCTATGGGAGTCGGCTCCCAGCGGGTCGCCGTTGAGAATCCAGGGGTGATGGAAACCTTTGCCATTCGTCGATATGCCCCTGGCTGCTTGTTGTTCGCCAACTTGGGGGCAGTGCAGCTCAACTACGGCTATGGGCTAGCAGAATGCCAACGGGTAATCGATGGTCTGGCCGCCGATGCCCTGATTTTGCACCTCAACCCGCTGCAAGAGTCGGTCCAAACCGATGGAGATACAAAGTTTGGCGGCCTGTTGGCCAAAATCGAGCAACTCTGCGATCGCCTCCCGGTGCCCGTGATTGCCAAAGAAGTGGGGAACGGCATCTCCGCGCCGATGGCGCAACGCCTCATCGATGCTGGGGTCACCGCCATTGATGTGGCTGGGGCGGGCGGCACCTCTTGGGCCAAGGTCGAGGGCGGCGCGCCCGCGATATTCGGCAGCGTCGCCTCGGGCAAACTTTTGCGGACTGGGGACTGCCTACGGCGGACTGCATCACCGCCGTGCGAGCGGTGGCCCCGGATATCCCGCTGATTGCTTCGGGCGGCTCCGCAATGGCTTAGATATGGCCAAAGCGATCGCCCTCGGCGCTGACCTAGTGGGCATCGCCCATCCCTTTTTGCAAGCGGCTAATGACTCCCTAGAAGCGGTGACTACCTTGGTTGATTTACTCGAAGCAAGAATTGGTCACGGTGCTGTTTTGCACCGGTACCGCCAACCTCACAGCGCTGCAAGACGCCCCAATTCTCCACCGTGTTTAAGGAACCGCCCGTCTTGCCCAGCCAAGGTTTGTTCAACGTGACGGAGCAGCGCCGTACCGCGTCCTTGGCCTTGGTGGTCGGGGTGGATGGCGATCAGCAACAGGTTCCAGGCTGGTTGACTGACAAAAGTTAGTCCGGTTCATAGGCAAACGAGCACACCTTAAACTCCAGTCTCTGTTTCGTTTGTTGGTGCTGCCCCCTCGAAGCCATCGCCGGTTCAGGATCACGATTCGGCAAGAAACGAACCAGCCTCCATCCCTCTTGCAAAGCGGCCTTGACCCACTCGAAGCCAATACGAAAATAGCTATTGCCTCGAAACCAATGGGTATCGACCCAACGCCGCCGCCCCGATTCCACCACAGCTATCCCTTGAGCGGTGACATAGAGCGTGGCCAGCGCCAGGATAAAAAAGAGCCGCGATAAGTCACAAACAGAGCGAATTTCACGCTTCTGTAGATTCCAGCCATTGGACTGGTCATCGAGAAACGCCGTCTGACTCGTCTTTGCTTGCTTTGGGCATAGTGACCCCGGCAGGGAATGTAGGCTGTCCATCGAGTCAGGCTGACTTCACCGGCCTGAATCAGGGCGGCAACCATCCAAAGACAGGTGGCTGGTTGACTGACAAAAGTTGTTCGCCCTCACCCCCAACCCCTCTCCCAGCGGGCGAGGGGAGCCGAGCACACCCTCTTGTTCCCCTCTCCCCGTGGGAGAGGGCTAGGGTGAGGGCTTTCCGAGGCTCTGGATAAGGTTTTGTCAGTCAATCA
>JAAUQE010000277.1 GCA_012032425.1 Leptolyngbya sp. RL_3_1
GCGGTGGTTGAGGACGCCATCGGCGTAGACCTGAAGGCCCGCCTGGTGGAGGGCTTGAATGGCTTCTAGGTACTGCTGGCGGGTGCCATATTTGGTGGCGATGGTATCTCGCTGGTTAAATTCGCCTAAGTCGTACATGTCGTAGACACCGTAGCCCACGTCATAGGCACCGCTAAACCCTTTGTAGGCGGGCGGCAGCCACAGGGCGGTAAAGCCCACATCGGCCAGGGACTGGGCTTTTTGGCTGACCTCGTCCCAGAGATGACCACCGGCAGGGGTATACCAGTGGAAGCACTGCATCATAAACGCCATTGATCTGAAGCATTATCGGCATCCTTAAAATTGAGAGAACAATCACAAATTGAGAGCACTAAACCCTGGCCACATCCAAACCCGTAGTTCGCCGTTCGGTAAAACCTCAAGTTTTCCAGTTGAATGTGGTTTCACTCTGCCCTACCGCCCCATATTTTGCCTGCCGCTCCAGCAGCCATCGATAACCGATAACCCCCTACCCGCTGAGCAAAGCCAGCGCTGGCCTTTGCACCCGTTGGATTGGCACCGAGATCCGATCTTTTGATTTACCGAAGGCTGGAATGCCCGATGGCGGTTGCTGAGCCTAACAGCACGGCCCCTGAGACAACCTCTAAATCTGCGGTTGCCAATAGGGACAGCCAGCGCGCTTGCAAATCAGCACTGCCGGGATCCGCCGCGATCGCCGCCGCCGTGGCGGCCAGCACGTCATGCCAAATCTCTGGGGAACCCGCCGCAATCTGCTGCTGCCGCTCCGGGGTTGCCGCCACCCGTTGCACCCACCCATCCACAAAGAGATCAAACCCAGGGGTGCTTTCCCCCGTGGGAGACTGACAATCCAATTGAAAATACCAATGATAAATCGCCTCCAGCTCTAAGGCGGTCTCGGCAGAGTCCGGCAACTGAATGCTGATAATGCCAGGGGTATCTGCCAAGGTCACCGTGGTGCGATAGACACGGGTCTTTTCATCTGCCGTTAAGAGCGAGAACTGAGCCGTTTTCACCCGCTCCGGCAGATCGGGAATGTAAAAGAAAAACGTCGGGTGGGCCTGGGTGGTGAGCACCGGACTGTTCACCGGGACTAAGGCGGTTAAGGCGTCCTCTGCGCCACAGGATTGTAGGGCCTCATCTAACCCACCACCGGGCTGAGCCCGATTGGGTGGTAACCCTCGGGGCGGGGCCGGACGACTCTTGGATTGGGCCAGGACCGGCCCTGGAATCCCTGGTGATGCCCCCAGTAATACCGTGAGGGTGAGTAATAGTGCGATCGCGCCGTGACGACTCATCATTTCAATAAACCTCTAGATTTACTTTGTTTTGAATTTAATTTGTTTGGACAAATGTTTTGACAGACAGACCCGGATGTATTGATTTAGATAGATAGATTCAGACCTATTAATCCAGGCGGGGCCTTGCTGGCTGCAGCCACCCATTGCTCCTGCCCTTTACGGCAGCCGTTTCTGTATCCCTTGTATGCCCCACACCAGTCCCAAAGCCAAGCAGGTCGGGATCAAGGGCAGCCACCCCCCGAGCAAAATCACCCCCATGCTGACTCCGTACAGCCCGATGATCAGCCCGCCCCAGGCCAGCCCTTGGTAAAGGTGACAAGGGGATAACCATACCAGTAGGGTGCTTCCGATCAGACTCCATCCCAGCACCCAAACTCCATCTCCCCATTGCAGCCAGCGCCATTGGGGTAACGTCCAAATCAGAGGCCGGTCATCTAGCACGGCACTGATCAATTGGCTGGTCATGTGCCCATGGATCCAAACCCCTGGCATGGGACCGTAAGGGGTTTGGAAATCATCCCGAGCAATGGGAGAGGTATAGCCGATCAGGACGATGCGATCGCGAATTAAGGCGGGATCCACGTCCCCGTTGATCAGTTGGCTGAGCGCTATCCGCTGTCCGGGCTGATTGGCCCGGTAGTTGATCAGAATTTGGCTGCTCTGCCCCCCCAGGGATTGATACCCCCCAAAGCGGCTGGGCAAGGCCGGAAACGCCACGGAGCCAAACTGCCAAAATTGATCGGCATTGACGGTTAAAGGGCTCACCTCGGCCTGGGATAGAAATTCGTAGGCCAGTTGAAAGCTGAGGCTATAGGGTGTGCCGCAGGTGGAGGGCGTGGGGGCTAAATCAGGGGTATAGGACAGGAGCTGACGCCGCACCGTCAGCCCCGCGTTCAAAAACGGATCCCCCCCAGTGACATCATTGCGACCGTCGGGTACGGCGGCGGGTTCCCCATCCACCAACAAATCGCTGAAGCCCACCTGGTTAATCAGTTTGTCCCCCGCTGCCGCTGCCGGGGGCGCATAGTGCTCATCCATTGCCTGGTAAGAGCAGACCCAGAAAAAGTTACGGCTACTCAGAAACTGATCGATCAGGGCGGTTTCTCCTTCAATCAGGGGCTTAGACCGGTGGATATCCATGCCAATGGCCCGAGGTTCGTACCGTTGGAGGGTGGCAATGAAGGTGGCTAAAACCTCATCGCTAACGGGATACCCATAGGTCTGGGTATCCGCCTGGGTGATTTCTACCACCAGCAGTCTCGGGTCAGGGGTCTCTAGGGGGCGCTGCTGAATCAAGTGGTCATAGGCAAAGAGTTCGAATGGTTCAAGGTAGCCCAGCGATCGCACCCCCATACTTAGCCCTGTGGCCAGTAAACTGCACAGCAGTAAGGGCTGTAGTGCCCAGCGCCGCTTTGGCGCGACCCCTTCAGGCAGGGCTTCTAAATCGGCTGTAGCGCGATAGAGATCCTGCCATTGCAAGGGGTCAGCAGTGGGATTTTGCCAGAGGGTTGGCAGCCAACTGGCGCAGGGCCATTGGCTTTCTAAGGCTTCTAACCGTTGTCGGGCCGCTCGGACGGCTAAATGGAGCGGGATATTTTGAGAAAAACTTTGTAGAAACTGACTCAAAAACAGTTGGGCCACCGGATCGGGGACCGGCTCTCGCATCACAATCCCGTAGGGAATATGTAAGTCGGCCAGTTGCTCCGCCAAACCGAAACCATCACAGGAGTTAAAAATGGCAACTTTTAAGCCCCCCTCAATCGCCCTGGCCAAAGCATGTTTGATTTGAGAAATTGATAGGCTTTCAGACCCATTTAAATAGAGATAACCTTGGGCATCAATGGTTTGGCTATGGCCTGAAAAACATAAAATATCCCAACCCTGGGGATCCCATAATTGCTGGGTAAGCTGGGCATGGCTGGGGTTACGTAATAGGGTGACCTCAGCATGGGGGAGTTGCGCTAGGGCGGTGCCATCCACTGCGGTGTCGATCTGGTCATCCTCCCCTAAAATCCCGAGAATGCGGACGTGATTGTGGCTGGGGTGATGGCCAGAGCGATCCTGCCAAGCGAGGGCACTCAAGGCCACTTCGGCTTGAGGATAGTCTTCTAAAAAATTCCACTGCTGCCAGGGGAGTCTTTTGAGTTGGTAATCCTGGGTTTCTAAGATGATCTGGACATCATCTTGACGGCTCAGTTCGGTGCGGAGGGTCCGATCAATTTGCTGGAAAGTCGGTGAGTTGAGCCAGACATTGAGTTCTTGGGTGAGTTGGCTGGCGCGATCGCGAAATTCAGCTTCAGAAAACCGATGCCCATCAGATTGCGCCACCCGAATACGCATCCCCTGATGTTGGCTGCGGAGCACATAGAGCTGGTGCCAAGCCTCGTAAGCTTCAGCCAACTCTAGCGCCGGGGGCAAACTGCCGACACATTGGGTCAATTGCCGTTGCCCCACCCCGGACAGGGTCGCCACAATCGCACTACACCCTGCCCGAAGAGACCCGCCACCAAAGTTAAGGACAACCCGTTTCATCACCATTCACAACCTTATCCCTACAGCACAAACGCTTCGGTATGGTTGGCATAGGCATTCGATAACTGGATATTAAATTGCTCACCCGGTTCCCCATAAAAGTCAGGCAGTTGAATAAATAAATCTTCCTCTTGGGTCTCAACAGAGGCCAATACGGTTGCATCGGCGTCCAGCAGATTGAGGGCAAGGCTGACGGGCAATAACTCGGTGATATTGGCAGGCTGAGCCTGAACAGAGATCCGAATGGACTGGTCACCCTCCCGGCTGATGGCAACGACTAAGGCCACATGGCGCGCTTTCGCTTGGTCAAAGGGGATGCGCTTAAACCGTTTGATCACCCGGCCATCCCGGAGGTTAAAGGTACTTCTAAAGCGCCAAGCCGGGGTGGCACTCCCCTCAAAGAGCCGATCTAGGGCTTGCCAACCGGGCTGGAAATGGTTTTGAAACCATGGGCTGAGGTTGACGGGGGCGAGCTTGGCGGCGGTGAGGCGAATGCCGCCGCCCTGAGGGGATAACTGCTGTCCGCTCCCAAAGCGGGGGGCAGCGTCATTTTCACGAAACTGGGCAATAAATCGACTGGTGACGTAATCTGCGATCATCGGCTTGAGGGTAAACCAAGACTGTCCGTCCCGCTGCAAAATATTGAGCAGCGATCGCTGCTTCAGGGCATCTAGCAGCATCAACAAATCCTGAGTCGCCAACTGCGGTGGCGTATCGGCTGTCAGCATCGATAGGGAGACTGGCTCAGCTTTACTGGTAAGCCAATACAGCATCTCCTTTTCCATCGTTGATAAGCGCGCAAAAATTTCCTTGAGGGCGGTTTTAATCGGGCCAATCATGAAGCTGGCTTGGGCACAAAACTCAGCGGTATTTCCTCCCATCAACTCATGAATAAGGTGGGTAATTCCTTTGAGGTATTGCGGGTTGCCCTGATAGTAATCAATCAGTTGGGGCCAGCACTCTGGGTGATGTAATCCCTCAGCCTTAAGCAATAATTGTCCGGC
>JAAUQE010000079.1 GCA_012032425.1 Leptolyngbya sp. RL_3_1
AGTCGCCAGTCTGATTAAGACAAGACTGCGAGCCACTTTGCTTGTGGGCTACAGAACAGGACGATCCGAGGTGTCTTAAGCAAAGTGGCCAGCGCTATAAGAGGCAAGGGAGCTAGAAACTGGAATGGTCACGTGAATTCCGCCATTGAGTACTAGCCGCTGGTCATGAATGGGTTGTCTGGGCTGCTAGGGTCTCTGGACTCGCCTGGAGTTGAGATGCTAAAGGCCGATCAGTCTGGAGCGTCAAGATAGACCGAGCCGGATGGGTGGGCTGCGCCCGCTGGGTGGAGCCGCTTGTGGGCCAACGGATCCAGGCACCGAGGATCGCGTTTTGCCCCTGGGCGGCATCCTCAGGACTTAACCAAATCAAGGGACGGTAGGGCAGTGGGGCCGCCGCCTCGGCTGAGGCAGTCGGCATGACCGCTGCTAGAGCCGTTAACACCCGATGCTTCTCTTGCAAAATGCCGGTATGGGCCATCCAGACCCCGACCGAGCGCTGTTTTTGCAGGGCATATAGATAGAGGGTGGCGATCGCACTCACCGCCTGCTCAAAATCAGCCTCTGACCACAGGGGCCGGGTATCTAAGGCCAGTAAAACCTGGTTGTCGGCAGCTAACTGCTCTAGCTCACGGACCCGCAAATCTCCATAGCGGGCACTGCTGCGCCAATGAATCAGCCGGGTGGGATCCCCCCAACGGTAGGGCCGCAGGGAACGGGTTAACCCAGTGGTGGCATTTTCGGGGGTGTGGCTCTGGTGCCAGCGATCCCCCAGGGTGGGCAGGCCCCGATCTATCAGCGGGCAATGGCTGAGGGTAAAGACTTCGGGGTACACCGTCGCTTGGGCCGGAAGCCGCTGCTGGCGCTGACACCAAAACAACCCTAAGGGTGCCCCCGTCCGCAGGGCGATCGCGTCCCACTGGTAAAGCCCCCGCTGGGGAGCGGTCAGCTCATAGGTCCAGCGATAGGCGCGGTGGGGGGCAATGACGGCGATCGCTTGCTCCGGCGTGGCCCCCAGTCGGGATGGCACTTGGTCCCGCACCTGTAGCAACGGCTTGGGCTGAGGGGTGTGGTTTTCGAGGGTGATTTCGACCATCAGCAGGGTGCCCGCACTGGTGGGGCGAATGGGCAGTCGCGTCGCGGTAATGCCTTTCAAGTATCGGGGCGGCAACCAGGCCGCCAGAAATAACAGCGCTAGGGAGAGGCCGCTGAGCACATACAGCCAACCCGCCAGGGTATTGGTGGCCGCCCCAAAGAAAACCATCGTCAAACCCATCAGGAGGCCACCGCTATAGGCTGGAACCACCCAATGGGTTTCTAGCCACTGCCGGATCTGGATCAACTGGGTCATGGTCGCCTCCGCTGCTGAAGCCAGCATAGCCTTAATGCCGTGGGATAATGGGCCGTCCATTCTGATCCTGCTTGCCCATGACTGCCGCCCGTTTTACCGCTGACCAGCTTACCCCTGAGCAATTGGCCAATACCCTGGAGCCGATTCAGGATTTGCAGTTTGAATTACCCGACCCAGAGGATGACAACATTTCTGAAGGGGACTTTCGGCAGCGCATTGAGCTGGCCTGGCAGGTGTGCGATCGCTTTGACCTGCAAACGGATATCTGGCGAGGACGGATCTTGCGGACCGTGCGCGATCGCGAAAAGCGCGGCGGCGATGGGCGCGGCACCGGCTTTTTGAACTGGCTGCGCGATCGGGAAATCACCAAAAGCCAAGCCTATAGCCTGATCGAACTGGCCAATAGCGCCGACACCCTGCTGCAAGAGGGCATGTTGGAAACCGAGGATGTCAATCGCTTTAGCAAGCGCGCCTTTGTAGAAACCGCCCAATGCGCCCCCGAAGTGCAGCAATTGATCAGCGATGCCGCTCACCGGGGCGAGCAAATCACCCGCCGTGAGGTGCGCCAAGTGGCCGACGAATGGACCGCCATGACTTCGGACTTACTGCCCCCCGAAATCAAAGAAAAAGCCGCCAACAACACCGTTCCCACCCGCTACCTCGCTCCCTTAGTGCGGGAAATGGAAAAGTTGCCGACCCCTCACCAACAAACCCTTAAAACCGAAGTCGCCCTCAACCCCGACCTCGACACCCTCAAACAGGTCACTGCCGAAGCCCGATACCTAGCCAAATACTTGGAGGCGGCGGTGCAGGTACAGGCCCTCAACAGCGAAGATCTAGCCCTGGAATCGGCCCTAGAAGAAGCCCTCCGCATCGGCTGCCTCAATGCCACCGCCGACATGGTGCAACAGGCCGCTCAACTGGAACAAACCGTAGCCAAGCTCTACAACACTTGGAATCGCCTCACCAAACTAGCGGAGCGCGTCTACGTCGATAGCGGTGCCAGCACCCCCAATCTCCGCAACGCTTTTAGACTATTTGGAGCCCCTCACCAATCAGACGCTAACGGTGCAACTGGGGGATCCCGAGAGCCCCCTATCCCATCAAGTACGCCTGCGGATTCTACCGGCGGAGGGATAGGCGAAAGCACCGAAACGTGCGTTAGGCCAAGAAACGGGATAGAATGTTTACAATACTTAACACTGGCGTTGAAGCGATAAAGGAAATGCGACTGAAGGATGAACTTAAGGGCTGGGGCTTTACCCAGGGCGCTGAGAGCTTAAATGGCCGCTTAGCGATGATTGCCTTTACGACTGCCATCATCGTGGAGCTGTTGACGGGCCACGGATTTTTGCAGTTTTTGCAGCTTATTTAACCCCTGCTGTCACGCCGCCGAGGAGGCTGGCGAGCAGGGCTTTTTGGGCATGCATACGGTTCTCTGCTTGTTGCCACACCTGGGACTGAGGCCCTTCGATAACCGCCTCGGTGATTTCTTCGCCTCGGTGAGCCGGCAGGCAGTGCAAGACGATCGCTTCCTTCTCCGCCAAGGCCAGCAGATCTGAATTGACTTGATAGGGCTGAAAGATCGGAATGCGGCTTTCGGCAAAATCTTCCTGGCCCATGCTGGCCCAGACATCGGTATAGAGAATATTCGCCCCCGCCACAGCAGCTTTAGGATCGGTGGTCACCTGGATTTGGCAGCGATCGCCCGCCAATGCCTGAGCCTGCTTCACCACAGTGACATCAGGGGCATAGTCGGCTGGGGTCGCGACCCGAATATTCACCCCCGCCAAGGCACAGCCCAGCATCAGCGAATGGGCCATATTGTTGCCGTCCCCCAGGTAGGCCAAGGTCGTGCCCGCGAGCTGCCCCAAACATTCCTGCACCGTCAGTAAATCCGCCAAAATCTGGCAGGGGTGGGATTGATCAGTGAGGGCATTGATGATCGGAATGTCAGCATATTGAGCAAATTCCTCTAACTCCGACTGGTCATAGGTCCGAATAGCCAGGGCATCTAAATAGCCACTCAATACTCGCGCCGTATCGCAAATCGGCTCTCCCCGGCTCACCTGAATTAGGTTGACCTGAAGATCAAGCACCTGCCCTCCCAATTGCACCATTGCCACGGAGAAACTCACCCGCGTACGGGTAGAGGCTTTACGAAACAGCAGCCCTAAGACTTTGCGGGAGCAGTCGGCCTGTACCGCACCAGATTTAAGCTGAGCCGCTAGGGTCAGCAACCCTTGCAGATCCTCAGGGCTAATATCTGCCAGGGTGAGAAAATCTTGCCCAACCAGTGCTGTCATTGGTGATTACCCCGCGCCGCGTGTGAGAAAGTATTACGCTATCAGATTTTGAGGGAACCTCAGCCTCAAGGCCGAAGGGTGTACCGTACAAACAGGATCATCGGGAGGAACGTGGGAATGGGACTCTATGCCAATTGGCTGTTTCCCCGATTACTGGATTGGATGATGGCAGGGGAGCCCTTTAACCACTATCGTCAGCAGCTCTTGGCGGAGGTGTCGGGGCAAGTACTAGAGCTGGGCTTTGGCACGGGGCTGAATCTGGCCCATTACCCCGAGGCGGTTGAGGCGCTAACGGTGATTGATCCGAATCCAGGCATGGCGGCCTTGGCCCGCGATCGCATCGCCGCCAGCCCCATTCCGATCCAGAGCTACTCCCTCCGAGGGGAGTCCCTGACCTTGCCTGATCAGAGCTTTGACTGGGTGGTCAGCACCTGGACCCTCTGCAGCATTGCCAACCTCGATCAGGCCCTACAGGAGGTGCGGCGAGTGCTGAAGCCAGGGGGGAAATTTATTTTTATTGAGCATGGTCTCAGCCCAGACCCAGCCCTGCAACCCTGGCAAAATCGACTCACACCGTTGCAGAAACGCATTGCTGACGGCTGTCATCTGAATCGCCCCATCGCCGATATCGTCAGCCGCCATCTCCCTTTGGAGCGGGTCGAGACCTTTTATAGCGAAGGCATGCCCAAGATCGGGGGCTATTTTTACCGGGGTTTAGCAGTCAAACCAACGTTGGATTAGAAGATTTCTAGAAAAGACGATACCCGTAGGGGCGGGTTTTGCCAGAACCTATCGGGTTGCTCGGCCATGGATCAATCAAACCCGTCCCTACCCATCCACCCTCTTACCCATCCACCGTCATATACAGGCACCTTGATTTACCAACCGATCCCTAGGGGGCCGGTCAACTCAAAGCATCGTCCAAGACTTGACGGGCAGATTCAGCGTGGGCTTTGGCTTCGCGGTATTTAAGATTGCTTTGGGCAAAGCTTTTCAAGGTCTTAAAGCCGTCTTTAAGCGCCTGTAGCTGCGCCTCATCAATGGGCTCATCGCTAAAGAGCAGATCCACCAATTCCCGGACTTGCAGGGCATCGACACGGGAGGCTTGCACCTTAACCTTGAGGGTCGCCAAGTGACTCAGCACCTGGACGGCATCGACGACGGCGTCTTCTTGGCTTTGGGTTTCGGAAGGATAGTCGGGAGGCTTCACTTCAATAAATTGATGGGGACCAAATCCGTCGGCGAGATCGGTGGGGAGCTGCCCTGCATCCATCAGATCAACCAATTGATCCATGGCTTTGTCGCGGGCCTTGGGGGAATCCTTCCCAGGCACATCCAGAATAACGTCTGGGCTCTGCATGAGGGTGTACTGAACCATGATGGTACCTTTGAACTGTTTTCCCGTTTTCCATTCTAAGTGGTTGAAGTCTTCCTGGCTTTGCAGTTGTTCCCCTTCACCCCCAACCGCCTTCGACAAGCTCAGGACATCGCCTCTCCCAGAGGGCCTGTTATTTACGCAAAAGTCGCTCTATCGCTTGCTAAAAAAGGTTTTTGGAGTCAGATTGCCATCCAGGAACATGTCATATCAAGACCGTTCCCACAGAATTGAAGCCGTGAAGAATCTCACCTAACCTCTCCTAAGCCCTACGGGCAGGCTAAGCCAAAGGTAAGGAGAAGTGCCGCAGGCGATGAGGTTTTACCCCTGCAACTCAAGACCAGAAACCTTGCTATGCCAGTCTTTCATAGAGTTCTGCCTAACGAATAGCCCAGAGGGTGAGGGCTTTCCGAGGCTCTGGGTAAGCGACGAAACGTTGCCGAGGCAAAGGGACAAAGCCTTAAAATCATTGACATTGCTGAACGGGCCCTGCTGGATTCGAACCAGCGACTTACCGCTTAGAAGGCGGTTGTTCTGTCCCCTGAACTAAGGGCCCTGACTCGCTTTTAGCCTACCCCAACCCAGTCCCTGAGCAGTACCTTTAACCCTGACTCAGAACCCAGCCGGGGAAAAGCGTCAAAGGCATAGCAGTCGTGGGTCCAGATCGGACAAGACTGTAAGCCAAACCGCATCCAACTTGAAAACTGGAGTTTTTACCTTAGGGCAAACTAAGGGTTTGGATGGGGTCAGGGTTTAATTTCAGGAGAAGGGTCAGGCGTGCATATTTTATCCTACGCCACTGGGCCAAGGGAAAAGTTGAGGCTACGCTAATATCCCTTCCAACTGCTTCGCCACCTTATCCGCCTTCAGCATGTGGTAAGTGATTAATAACTGCGTTAGCGCCAGGGGATAGCTCTGTAACGTCTCCCCCGTTGTGCCGACCAGTTTGCCAATATCCTCATTGCCCTCTAGGCTGCAAAACTGCCCCAAATAGGGCACCTCACTACAGAGGATGCGCTCTAGCTCCTGCACCTGCTCCGCCGTGGCACCGCCATCTACTTCCAGCACATCGACGGGCTTACCCATGTCGCGATCCAGCACCAGTCGGATTGCACTTCCCAGATGATTGCCCGTGTCATCCAAAATGTGGGTGAAATCGGGGTGAGGAATCGTCGGGCGCAATACCAGCCGCACATTCAAGAGCAGATTTTCTTGGTCGGGATGGTCTTCTGGGGGATAGAAGCTCACCACTACATCGGCCCACTGTCGCTGGGGCCGAATATACGCTTCTGAATCCGGTTCCCGTTGCTTGAGTTGTTCCAGTACCTGAGATTCTTCATAGCCCCGCTTGCGGGTATCGCGCTTGATTTTCCAGTTGGCTCTTAACGATTCCGGCGGGGCCAGATAGGTCATTACGTCATAGCAGCTCCGGGCGGCAGCGGTGGAATAGCCCAGTAACCCTTCTACAATCACAAACTTTTTGGGCTGAATATATTCTGGTGCGTCGAAGCCACCGGTGGAGTGATTATAGATGGGCTTGAGGATTGACTTGCCCTCCCGCAGCAGCTGTAAATGCTGCTCAATGATGTCCAGGTAGTTACAGTCTGGGTGCAGCGCCGAGATATTCATTTCCTTACGCTGCTGGCGATCGTAGCGGTGGTAGTCATCGGTACAGATGGCGGTCACCTGGTCTTCCCCTAGGATCTGTGCAATCCCTCGGGTGAGGGTGGTTTTTCCGGCGGCGCTATCGCCCACAATACCGAGAATGATTGGGCGGCTGGACATGGCTTCTCCTGGAAAAACGGGTGACAAAGTACCTTGATTCTAGGGATCAATGGTTCTCTACTCAAGGCAACCAGAGATTGGTTGGCAACAGGATCTGCCGCAATTAACCTGGCCATGGGTCTGGGTCAATTGCATTGGGCTTTGTGGCCAGAATCGGGCTGGGTGTGTTAGTCACACACCTGATAAAACCGATCCCAACCAGTAAGATGGAAAGATTGTTTTCCCATCAGACACCGGGTTGCCATGACAGAGCGGCAAACAAAACGGCAAGCAGAGCGGCAAAAGCTATATGAGGGTAAGGCTAAGATCCTCTATGCCAGCGACGATCCAGCGGTGTTGGTGAGCTACTTCAAAGACGACGCCACCGCTTTTAATGCCCAAAAACGGGGCCAAATTGCGGATAAAGGCCGGATTAACTGCGCGATCGCACCCATCTCTTCCAAATCCTGGCAGCCCAGGGCATTCCCACCCATTGGATCGAGACCCTTAGCGATCGCGAAATGCACGTCCAAGCCGTGACCATTGTCCCCCTCGAAGTTGTGGCCAGGAACATTGCGGCAGGGAGTCTCTGTCAACAAACAGGAATCCCCTTAGGTACCCAGTTAGACCCCCCTTTAGTGGAGTTCTATTACAAAAATGATGATCTGGGGGATCCGTTGTTAACCCGCGATCGCATCCGCGCCATGGACCTTGCCAGTGATAGTCGAGTAGATGCCATCATCGGTCTGACCCAAGCCATTAATGGCCATCTGACCGACTTTTTTCAGCGCTGCCAGATTATCTTGGTGGACTTCAAGCTGGAATTTGGCATCACGGCTCAGGGGCAACTCGTGCTAGCCGATGAGATTAGCCCAGATACCTGCCGCCTTTGGGATCAAGCCAACCCTGACCCCAAGGGCCGCATTTTAGATAAAGATCGATTTCGCCAAGATTTAGGACAGGTGGCCGATGCGTATCAGGCCGTGCTGGAACGCGTCCTGGCCCAAGTCAAGTCAAATTGACTCAGCGGATGCGGTAAAATCTTCCCGTTTGCAGAGAGAGACTGAGAATTGTCAGTTCTGGGCTACCCCTCTGGGTCGCAATGTCAAGTAACCGTGTCGTTTACCCGGACCTCTATTAGGTATCTAGAATGCGTCAGTCCCCCACGCTCCTTGCCCTATTGACCGTTTCAGCAACCTTAGGATTGGCGAGTCAGGCCTATGGGGGTGAGGTGACGGATTTATCGCCGTCTGAGGTCACGGCGACATCCCCGGCAGCGGCTCCAGGGCCGACCCCTTTGTCAGCGGTTCCTGAGGCAGAGCCAACTCTGATCACCCGGCCTCTTACCCTGCCTGCCGTTGCCGATTTAGGGGCTGATGCAGGCCCAGACAAAGGGGAGCCTGCGGCAGTCGCCCAGGGAGAGCGCCAAAAGGACATCGCGGCGGCTGACTCAGAGGCCGCGATCGCCCCTTGGACCTTACGGTTGGGTGCTGATAGTGAATGGCAACCGCAGTCTGGGCAGGCATCGGCAGAGGCAATTGATACCAGTTCTATTGATGCCCTGATCAGTCAGGCCGAACCCGCTGACCAGGATCCCGATGCCGATAGCCCTGCTGATGAGCCAGGGGCCAACCAAGCGGCAGAAGAGACCCGCGTGCTGGTGGCTGAGGTCGCGGTAACCGGTCTTGACGGTGAGCTACTGGATCGCCCGTTAGAAGACGCGATTTTCAGCGCCATCACTACTGAGGCGGGGCGGACCACGACGCGATCGCAGCTCCAGCAGGATATCAACAATATTTTGCCACGGGCATCTTTGCCAACGTACGCGCCCTGCCTGAGGATACGCCCCTGGGGGGTGCGGATCACCTTTGTGGTGCAACCCAACCCCATCCTGACTCGGGTGGAAGTCACCGGCAATGAGGTTTTGCCCGACGCAGTGGTGGATGAGATTTTCTCTGACCAGTATGGCGAAATCATCGATTTAATTGCCTTTCAGGACCAGATTGTAGAACTCAACAACTGGTATCAGGAGAATGGCTACGTCTTGGCCCAGGTGATTGCCTCCCCCGAGATCTCAGCGGATGGGGTGGTTACCCTTGTGGTGGCGGAGGGGGTGATTGAGGATATCCAAGTCCGCTACATCAGTAGCGAAGGTCTATCTGAAGACGAAGCGGGGAACCCCATTCAGGGTCGAACCCGTGAATTTATCATTACCCGTGAGCTGGAAACCCAGCCCGGTCAAGTCTTCCAGCAGGATCAAATTCAGTCCGATTTACAACGGGTTTTTGGCCTAGGGCTATTTGATGACATCAATCTGAGCTTGGCCCCAGGGGCAGAAGATCCCCGCAATGTGACCATGGTGATCAACGTGGTCGAGCGCAATACGGGCTCGATCGCGGCGGGCGTGGGCTTTAACTTTACCGGCGATGTTTTCGGCACCCTCAGTTACCGTCAAGAAAACTTTGGGGGCAATAACCAGAAGTTCTCAGCGGAAACCCAGCTCAGCACTCGGGATTTACTGTTTGATATCAGCTTTACCGATCCTTGGATTGGTGGTGACCCCAACCGCACCTCTTATACCGCTAATGCTTTTGCGCGACGGTCGGTGCCCCTCGTTTTCGATAATGGCCCCACTGAGATTAATTTGGCGAATGGCGATCGGGTCAGGCTGTTCACGTTTGGGGGTGGCCTCAGTTTTCGGCGACCCCTGGGGGGCGGCTGGAGCGGATCTGTCGGCACGAGCTTTCAACGGATTCGGGCAACGGATGCAGACGGCAACACCCAAACCGTTGATGCCGCTAACAACCCCCTCACCGCTAGCGCTAGTGGGATCGATAATCTCTGGACCTTTCAAGTGGGCGTCGTGCGCGACCTGCGGGACAATACCCTATCTCCCACCACCGGCAGCGTCTTGCGTCTGAGCACGGAGCAGTCTGTGCCGTTGGGTTCCGACATTTTCTTTAATCGGCTCCAGGCCAGCTATAGCTATTACATCCCCGTCAGCTTTTATCAGCTTTGGTGAAGGTGCCCAGACCCTGGCCTTTAACCTACAGGGGGGGACAATTATCGGCGATTTCCCGCCCTATGAGGCGTTTTCCCTAGGGGGCACCAATTCAGTGCGCGGCTTTGAGGAGGGCAGTGTCGGCTCTGGACGTCATTACATTCAGGCCTCAGCCGAATACCGCTTCCCAATCTTCTCGTTTGTGGGCGGAGCCCTGTTTATTGATGCGGCCACGGATCTGGGCAGTGGGGATGATGTTCCGGGCAACCCAGCGGGCGATCGCGGCAAGCCCGGTAGCGGCATTGGCTACGGCGCTGGGGTGCGCATTCAAACGCCCTTGGGACCGATTCGCATTGACTATGGGTTTAGTGATGGCGGTGGCGGACGGTTGCACTTTGGCATTGGTGAGCGCTTCTAATGGCTGAGTCTAACGGCCCGACCCCAGCCGTCTCGGTAGCTCAGGCAGTCCCGCCTCAGGCCACCTTGGCTCAGCCCTTGGTGCAAGCCGGAGTTGGGCTGCACTCTGGCCAAGAAACCACCGTGCGAATTTTGCCGGTTGACGGGTCTGCCGCTGAGCAGACCGGACGCTACTTTGTGCGTACGGATCTACCGGGACAGCCCACCATCCCGGCCCAGGTCAGCGCCATTGGTCAAACCCTGCTCTCGACCGAGTTGGCTGCCGGTGCGGCGACGGTGCGGACGGTTGAGCATCTGCTGGCGGCCCTGGTCACGGCGGGGGTCAGCCATGCCCGGATCGAAATTGATGGCCCAGAAGTACCGCTGCTGGATGGCTCGGCGCTCCCTTGGGTGACGGCGATCGCCCAAGCCGGTCTTCAGGCCCAAGCCGCCGTTTCGACGCCGCTGACCGTCACGGTTCCTGTACACATCCAGGAGGGGGATGCCTTTGTGATGGCGCTACCGTCCTCCGTGCCTCGATTCACCTATGGCATTGATTTTGATGTGGCGGCGATCGGGAATCAGTGGCATAGCTGGTCACCGGATACTAGCGATTTTGCCGAAGCGATCGCCCCCGCCCGCACCTTTGGTTTGGCTTACCAAGTCGATTATCTGCGCGCCCAGGGGTTGATCAAAGGGGGCAGCTTAGAGAATGCCTTGGTCTGTGACCATACCGGCTGGGTCAATCCGCCCCTGCGGTTTGATAACGAACCCGTGCGCCATAAGCTACTCGACTTAGTGGGGGACTTGAGCCTGATGGGGATGCTACCGTTGGCCCATGTGGTGGCCTACAAAGCGAGCCACGGCTTGCATGTAAAACTGGCCCAAGCGTTAATGGCCCCATAAGCGGTGTCGGTCACTAGATCGGCCTGTAAGCGGCTGGATAGAGTGACCTTCTAATGGGACAATTGGGACAGCTTTTGGATTTATTAAGATTTCCGTACTTGACCCGAGTTCAAAATCGATGACTACAGCGGTAACAGCAGACCCCTCTCACGTAGAAGCCCCTCCTTTAGATGCTTCAGAATCCCCCCAGCAGAGCCCGGATTCCCCACTGAAAACCACATTTAGTCTGGAGGAGATTCAACAGCTTTTACCCCACCGCTACCCCTTTGCGTTAGTCGATCGGATCATTGATTATGTGCCTGGGAAAAGCGCCGTTGGCATCAAGAATGTCACCTTTAACGAACCGCAATTTCAGGGTCATTTCCCTGGACGTCCGATCATGCCAGGGGTGTTGATTGTAGAAGCGATGGCTCAAGTGGGGGGCATCGTGCTGACGCAGCTTCCTGGGGTCGATGGACTGTGCATGTTTGCGGGGATCGATAAGGTCCGGTTTCGACGGCCCGTTGTCCCTGGCGACCAACTGGTGATGACCGTTGACCTCCTAACCGTAAAGCGGATGCGGTTTGGCAAAATGCAGGCCCGTGCTGAAGTGGATGGCACGCTGGTTTGCGAAGGCACCTTGATGTTTTCCGTTGTGGATTAGCGATCGCCGCCATGACCCTAAACCCGACCTTGTCTACGTTGGCCTCCGGAGGCACGCCCTTGACTACCCTTATCCACCCAACAGCGGTGATTCACCCAGGGGCAGCCCTTCATAGCAGTGTCCGGGTGGGTCCCTATGCTGTGATTGGCGAAAACGTCACGGTGGGGCCTGAGACCGATATCGGTGCCCATGTGGTGATTGATGGTCACACCACCCTGGGGGCGCGCAACCAAATTTTCCCTGGGGCCACCATTGGAATTGAGCCCCAAGATTTAAAGTACGACGGTTCTGTCAGCCTGGTGGAGATTGGGGATGATAACCGGATTCGTGAGTACGTCACCATTAACCGGGCCACCCACTCTGGGGAAGTGACCCGCGTTGGCAATAACAATTTGCTGATGGCCTATGTGCATGTGGCCCATAACTGTGTGATCGGGGATCAGGTGATTATTGCCAACGCGGTCTCCTTGGCCGGTCATGTGGAGGTTGACTCTAACGCCGTGATTGGCGGGGTTTTAGGCATCCATCAATTTGTACATATTGGTCGTTTTGCCATGGTGGGCGGCATGAGCCGGATTGATCGGGATGTGCCCCCCTACACTGTGGTCGAGGGCAATCCGGGGCGGGTGCGCGGCCTTAATTTGGTGGGGTTACGGCGGGCAGGCATTACCAAGGTCAAGGACGGCATTCCCTACCGAGAACTGAAAGAGGCTTACCGCTTAATCTATCGAACCGAGGCTCCCCTTGAATCTGGGCTCGCCGCCCTAGAGCAATGGCCAGAGAATGAATATGTGGCGCACTTAAAGCAATTTTTAACCGCTTCCTCCCAACAATCTGGCCGTCGAGGACCCACCCCAGGCCGTCGCGTTGCTGCTCAATCCGAGGATTAGGGTGTGGTTGAACGGCAGCCCAGACTTGATGGCGATCGCCCCAACCTCCAGGTTTTTATTAGTACGGGTGAAGTCTCTGGAGATTTACAGGGGTCGCTGCTGATTCAGGCGCTCTATCGTCAAGCCGCCATCCAGGGACTCACCCTTACGGTCACGGCTCTGGGCGGGCAAAAAATGGCGGCAGCCGGGGCACAACTCCTGGGAGAAACCACCGGTATCGGTTCGGTGGGGATCTTAGAAGCCTTACCCTACATCGTCCCGACCCTACAGATGCAGCATCGGGCCAAACAGCAGTTGCTGGCTAATCCCCCGGATGTGGCGGTGTATATCGACTACATGGGGCCTAACTTGAGCTTGGGGAAGTTTATCCGGCAGCACCTGCCTCAGGTGGCAACGGTGTACTACATTGCCCCCCAGCAGTGGGTGTGGGCCTTTAACGACCAAGATACAGAAGCGCTGATCACCCTTTCGGATCGGATGCTGGCGATTTTCCCCCAAGAGGCGAGCTACTACCAACGGTTTGGCGGCGCGGTGACCTGGGTGGGTCACCCCCTCGTGGACCGCTTTGCGAACCCCCCAGACCGCTCTGCATCGCGTCAGACCCTGGGCCTCTCTGAGACCGAACCGGTGGTCACCCTGATCCCCGCCTCCCGTCACCAAGAAGTCACCCACATTGCGCCATTAATGTTTGCGGCTGCCCAGCGCATCCAAGCCGGGATGCCAGGGGTAAAGTTTCTACTGCCCGTCTCTATGGCCAGCCTCAAAGCCAAACTAGAGCGCAGCCTAGCGTCCTATGGGTTGCCCATTACCCTGGTGGAAGGCAATAGCCAAATGGCGATCGCCGCTGCCGATGTAGCCTTAACCAAATCAGGCACCGTCAACCTGGAAATCGCCTTAATGAAGGTCCCCCAGGTGGTCACCTATCGGCTCAATCCCCTCACCGCGCGGATTGGCTACCATCTGCTGCGTATTCGGATCCCCTTTGTCTCCCCCGTAAATTTGGTGCTGCCCGAGCCGATCGTGCCGGAAATTATCCAGTGGCACGCGACCCCTGATAATTTGGCGGAGGCCGTGCTGAGACTCCTCAACAATTCTGCCGAAAGACAGGCAATGCTGGCGGGCTATGAGCGGCTGCGCCAGCAACTGGGAGCCCCAGGGGCTTGCGATCGCGCCGCTCAGGCCATTTTAGAGACCGCTTTAACCCAGGCCACCTCGACCGTCAGCACCTAAAAGTCTTGGTAAAACAACTGTTGCTTAGGAAATAGCGCGAAAATAATATCCCTACGCATCCACCCGCACACCCATCCACTGCCATATATGGGTACTTTTTTTACCAGCAGTTCTCTAAGTGCTAGGGAGCCGGGGTGCTAGGGAGCCAAGTCATCTGGAATGATCGCTAGGTTTCCGCTGTAAGCCACGAGTACTCAAGGGTGTAAATTATTCGACCATTCCGATTTCTAGCCCCCTTCTGCCCCCTTGCCCCTTCTGCCCCCCCTGCCCCTGCAATAGCGTTGGAACTAATGCCATCCGGTGCTAGACCGTCGATCACGGCAAAATTTAGGACAATTGTCCTGGAAAGGGACCTGATTCTTTAGAATTGGAATGCTCTGATGAGGAACGGTCTGAAACCGCCGATTCCTCCTGCCGTCTGGGCAGGTTAGCCAGAGCCCACCCTATCCCCACCCTGTGGTTTTGTTAGCAGCAAATTCCCAGCGCATTCAGGAGACCCCCCTTAGTGAGCATTACAGAACTCTTTAGCCGTGGCGGCATCGCCATGTGGCCCCTCCTGTTCCTCTCGGTATTGGCCTTGGGTAGCATCGTGGATCGGATCTGGTTTTGGTCGCGGATCCTGACCCGAGAGCGGGAGGTGGCGGGGCGAGTTTTAGAAGCGGCCCGACGGGAATGGTCTGCTGCAGCCGATATTGCCAAGCGCTCTAGCACCCTACCCATGGGCCGTTTTCTTCAGGCTCCCCTCTCCCTGGAGACCCCCGAACCCGAAGTGTTCCGGCTGGCCCTAGAAACCGCCGCTAACGAAGAACTCGCCGTGATGCGCCGGGGGGAAAAGGTCCTTGAAGCTGTCATTGCCATCTCCCCCCTGCTGGGACTGCTGGGTACGGTGGTCGGCTTAATCAACTCCCTCGGTTCAATTCAGCTCAGTGACTTGGGGGGAGATGCCACTGCTGGCACTGCTTTAGGTATCGGTGAAGCCTTGATCAGTACGGCGGCGGGCTTGGTGATTGCCATTGTCAGCCTTGCCTTTTATCGCCTCTTTCAAGGATTTGTATTTGGACAGGCCAAGGTTTTTAGGCAATCAGGTAGCGAACTAGAGCTGCTCTATCGCCAAGCCTGGGCCACAAAATCGATCGCTGAAGTCGCCCCCCTGTCCGCCAAGAAGGTTGAGTCGCCATGAAAATTGATCTCCTGGACAATACCCCCGCAGAAGATGTCCGCATTGAAATCATTCCCCTGGTGGATGTGATCTTCTGTATTCTGACCTTTTTCATCCTGGCGGCGGTGGGGCTGACCCGACAGCAAGCCATTGACCTAGACTTGCCCACCGCGAATACCGGCAGTCCCTTACCGGGCATTGGCGCTGATGCCATTCGTCGGGGGCGACTCTATGTCAGCGTCGATGCCATTGGCCAAGTGTATTTAGATCAGCAGCCCGTCACCCTCGATTTGCTCAATGATGTCTTACTACAGCACCAGCAGGTTGCGCCAGAGGGGCTGATCGTCTTGTATGCTTCGCGGGATGCGCGTTACGAGGACGTGATTCGGGTGCTCGATTTACTCCGCGCCGTGGGGGGCGATCGCGTGGCCTTAGCGACCTTGCCCAGTGCGATCGGCGATCCGACCAATCCCTTCCCAGGAGATGATCTACTC
>JAAUQE010000080.1 GCA_012032425.1 Leptolyngbya sp. RL_3_1
TTCATCACAAACTGCTTCAAGTCGGGCCGGTGGTCACGGGAATAGCCGTAACAGATTTGAATTGGAACTGGTGCCGACACAGGAGCCCCATGGCTCGATTGAGCATACTCCCCAGAGACACTCATGGAGGTGGCGTCTAAATGGGCCTGCTCACAGCTGATGTCAAACCGTTTCACCGCTTCTAGGCAAATCGCCAAAAATACTGAGGTGATGCCGGTTTGATACAGACTATCTAGCACACGACCTAACCGGTCATCATTTAAGTGCTGAGGCAATACATCGGGGCCTAGCAAATGCTCGGTCGCTTTCCCGACAAAGAATTTCTCGAACAAGTACAACGGGGCGCAGACAAACCCCAATCCATTCAAAATCATTGCTTTTACAACGGTTCCGGCGCTGATTTGCTCATGGGGATCCTGGCCAAGACACCCATTGATGGTCTCAACTACACCTAGCTCATCGACAATGCCTGCCACGATGCCTAAATGGTCTACCGTATGGACCGCTACTTTATTGGTGATAAGGGATACTTACACTCCATGTTAAGAACTACCATCGCTCTTTATTCTAAATGTGACAGTTCAGAGGGCGGAATGTGGGCTGGTATTTTCTTTGCCGGAAATGTCAGCCTATTTGACTACTAATCCATAGAGGACAGGCACTGCCCCCCTACCCAGAGGGTTGACACAAGGTCGTCTCCCCGTCTCCCTAGCCCCCATCGCGCATCCAGGCAAGCGCCGTTTTCCTAATCAGCGCCATGGCGGGAGAACACGTAGATCCGCTGGGTTTCAAAGGTGTCCTGGATTTGTGAAGGCTTGATCCCTGTCGGGCCGAGGGCAAAGATTTGCCGGTTGAGCCCCACCTGTAGATGGGAAATCGGGTCGTTCCCTTTCGAGACCAAGAATTCGAGTTGGGCCAGGTCGGGCCAATCACTCAGATGGTCTAGAAGGGTGCGATCGCCTTTAAATACACCTGGTGGGGCTGGGTATACCAGTCAACGGATACAGCCTGGGCTAGATCAAGGCCAATCTGCACAATCAAGGCCCCCCGGCCAAATAACGCTACCGCCACGGGCCGGACTTCTTCTTGAACCACTAAGCCTTGGGATTCGACCACCGATCGCACCCGTTCCAACTGGGTTTGGCGGTATTGCCCCGAGGTGGCGGTGTGATCCGGCCAGTGGAGGGCCAGGGTGATTAGATGGGTTTGCAACAGCAAATGGCCCAGCTTCTTGGCCTTGGTTTCGAGGTAGTGGGAGTTGTGGGCGGTGGCCTCAATAATCAACGGCACCCGATCCACCATCTCTAGGTCGTAGCCCTTCAGCCCCGCGATTTTGCGGGGGTTATTGGTGATCAGGCAAAACTGCCGCACCCCAATATCATTCAGAATCTGAGCTCCGATCCCATAGTTGCGCTGGTCTACCGGTAGCCCCAGTTTTTCATTGGCCTCCACCGTATCTAAGCCCATATCTTGCAGGGAGTAAGCTTTGAGCTTATTGACTAGGCCAATGCCCCGGCCTTCTTGGCGCAGGTACACCACCACCCCTTCCCCAGCCGTCGCAATCATCTTCAGAGCCGCCTGGAGCTGCATGCGGCAATCACAGCGCAGGGAGCCAAAGGCGTCGCCGGTCAGACATTCGGAATGGACCCTGACCATCACCGCAGTATTGGCAAAGGTGGTGGGATCCCCTTTTACAAGCGCCACATGCTCAGAGCCATCTAACAGGTTGCGATAGGCGTAAATCTGGAAATCGCCAAACTGGGTGGGGAGGTTGGCGATCGCCTCTCGCTTTACAAACCGCTCGTGCTCTAGGCGGTAGCTAATCAAGTCGGCGATGCTGATCAGCTTGAGGCCATGGTCACGGGCATAGGTCACCAGCTCCGGCAAGCGGGCCATGGAGCCATCGGGATTTTGGATTTCGCAAATCACCCCAGCGGGATAGAGCCCCGCCAACCGGGCCAAATCGACCCCCGCCTCGGTATGGCCCGCCCGTTTGAGGACGCCCCCTTCCTTGGCTCGCAGCGGGAAAATATGGCCGGGACGGCGCAAGTCCTGGGGTTTAGCTTGGGGGTTGAGGGCCACCTGGATGGTGCGGGCCCGATCCTCGGCGGAAATCCCTGTGGTCACCCCCCAATGGAGGGCGGCGTCAATGCTGACGGTAAAAGCGGTCTGCTCGTTTTCGTCCTCAAAGGAGCGCTGGGTCACCATCAACGGGAGGTCGAGCTCGTCGAGGCGATCGCCGGTCATCGCCAAGCAGATCAGCCCCCGCGCCTCCACCGCCATGAAATTAATCAGATCGGGAGTGGCAAACTGGGCGGCACAAATCACATCGCCCTCGTTTTCGCGGTTTTCATCATCCACGACGACAAGGGCACCGCCAGCGGCCAAATCCTGGAGGGCCGCTTCGATCGAGTCAAACTGAAAAGCAACCTCATCGATCCCCGTATCCAGGCTGGGTGTTTCTGTCCCAGGGCGGGAATCCCTTGTATGCGTCACCTAAACGGCCCTAATTCAATCTTCATGTTGATTGTAGTGCGCCCCCTTGACCGCCTGGGGAGAATTAACCTCTGATCATTTCCGTCGGCAGGGCTAAACCTTCGGGTTTTGGTACTACAATGCTGCCGTTGCCCCATGGGCTGCGGTGGGGGCTCCTCACGCCACTGGTTGTGGGAAGTCTTTTGAGCTGTGGCAGTCCAAACCCAGTTGTCCCTTCTGTGATCGGTTCCTTCCGTGACCGCTGTAGATCGTTTGGTTAGTTTGTGAGGCTATGGGTGAATCCAACGCAATTCGAGTCGGTATCATCGGGGCCTCGGGCTATGGCGGCATTCAATTGGTGCGACTGCTGCAAGCGCACCCATTTACCACCATCACCTATTTAGGGGGCGATAGCAGTGCCGGTCGGCCCTACAGCGAGATCTATCCCCACCTCAATGGCGTTATCAATCTCAAGGTCGAAGCGGTGGATGTGGCTGCCATTGGCGATCGCTGCGATGTGGTCTTTTTGTCATTACCCAATGGCATTGCCTGTGACCTCGCGCCGAAACTGCTGGCCCAGGGCTGCAAAGTTTTAGATTTATCGGCAGATTATCGCTTCAGTGATCTGAATGTGTATCAAAGCTGGTACGGGGGCGATGGCCAAGGGCCGGTCGAAGACCATCGCCAGGATGACGAGACTGCTGGCGAAGCGGTGTACGGGCTCCCTGAACTGTATCGCGATCGGATTCGTTCGGCTCGGCTGGTTGGCTGTCCCGGCTGTTATCCCACCGCTAGCTTGCTGGCCCTGGCCCCCTTACTCAAACAGGGGTTGGCCGAGCCCGACAGCCTGATTATTGACGCCAAATCTGGCACCTCCGGCGGCGGTCGTCAGGCCAAGCAGCATCTGTTGCTGGCAGAGGCCGACAATTCCATCGCGGCTTACGGGGTCGCTAATCATCGCCACACCCCTGAAATTGAGCAGATCTGCACTGACTTAGCCCGCAGCGAAATCTTGGTGCAGTTCACCCCGCACCTCGTGCCGATGGTGCGGGGCATTTTATCAACGGTCTATGCCAACCTGCGGGATCCAGGGCTGGTGCGAGATGACCTGCACACCATTTACACGGCCTTTTATCGCGGTGCCCCTTGGGTGACGCTGTTGCCCAGCGGCACCTACCCCCAAACCAAATGGGCCTGGGGCACCAACCGCTGCTACCTCAGTGTTGAGGTAGACGCCCGCACCGGTCGTGTGATTGTGCTGTCGGCGATCGATAATTTAATGAAGGGGCAGGCGGGCCAAGCGGTACAGTGCCTCAACCTAATGCAGGGCTGGGATGAGAAGACGGGCCTGCCGCAATTGGGCTTTTATCCCTAGTGTTCTGTCGGCTTTCAATGTGTAGGTTGGGTGGCGCGATAGCAAAACCCAACACAGCCCATGATTGTTAGGTTTTCTCCTCTGGGAGACGCTAGCCCCGCTGGGGCGGCTGCACCCACGCGAACACTGCGTTTCACCCAACCTACGAAACTGAAGGCAGGGGGGCTTGAGGAGCAAGGGAGCTAGAAACTGGAAAAGAACGCCTAATTCCCTTCTTGGGAGGGGATGGGTTCCCGACCCACCCCGCCCAGGAGGGGGAGCCTTATCGGAGTTGAATGACCTTGGGCTCTTTGGGCATGTGGATGGTGTCCACGAAGCGGGCGGTCTGAGACTGGGAAGAAATCACCAGACTCTGGGTCCGCGCCCCTTGATGGAAGAAGCGTACCCCTTCCATCAAGTCGCCGGGGGTGATGCCGCAACCGGCAAAGAGGACCGTTTCGCCAGAGGCCAGCTCGTTCGCGTCATAGATTTTGTCAGGATCCGTGATGCCCATTTCAGTGAGACGGGCTAGGTTTGCCTCTTTGCTCTCCCCAATCAGGCCGGTTTTCACAACCGCAGGATCGTAGATTAGCTGCCCTTGGAAGTGCGCCCCCAAGCAACGCATCGCCGCAGCGGAAATTACGCCCTCAGGAGCCGCACCGATGCCCATCAGAGCGTGGGTGTTGGTCCCCGAAAAGCCACAGGAAATGGCGGCGGAAACGTCACCGTCGCTGATCAAACGCACCCGCGCACCGGCATCGCGGATTTCTTTGATCAGGTCATTGTGGCGCTCACGCTTCATGACGATCACCACCAGCTCATCAATGGCGCGATCCAGGCACTCAGCCAAAATTTTCAGGTTTTCGGTGGCGGATTTGCGGATATCGACTTTGCCCTTGGCGGCAGGGGGAGCCGCCAGCTTTTTCATGTAGAAGTCAGGGGCGTGGAAGAGGCCGCCCTTCTCAGCGATCGCCAAGACCGCCATGGAGCCCGGTTGACCGTAGGCACAGAGGTTGGTGCCTTCGCAGGGGTCAACTGCAATGTCGATTTCGAGCAACTCTTCCGGGTTGCAAAAATCAGCGGCATCGGGCTGGGTGCAAATGCCCACCTCTTCGCCGATGTAGAGCATGGGGGCATCGTCGCGCTCCCCTTCCCCAATCACGATTCGGCCCCGCATGTGAATCTTGTTCATGCGTTCCCGCATGGCTTCGACCGCCACTTCGTCAGCGGTGTCTTTATCACCTTTACCCATCCAACGGGCCGAGGCGATCGCCGCCTGCTCAACCACTTCAATAATTTCTAAACCGAGGGTACTTTCCACGACCGATATCCTCCAGAACTGCTGATTTATCTAGGTTTTGACCTGATCACTCTCAATCTAGAAGTCTATCAGACCAAGGTATGCGGGCATAGGGACCCTTGATGTTGCGATTGGATAGGGGCAACCCAGATTGATTTTTTGGGCAAGACGCATCAATTCCCAGTCCTGCCAATCGCAACCTGTGATTCCAGCCCCTCTGCTTGGTGCCAGAAATTGGCACGGGTGAACTGAAACGGCACCCAGTCGCAGTGAGTCTACAGATCGAGGCAGGTATCGCTCCCATGTCTGGATACAGTGATGGCCAATCATCGGACATCCTAGAAAATCTAAAATCCCCTTATGGATCTGCGAAGGCAGGGGGCATCGTCCCTTACACTGCATTCGGAACAGAAGACATCGACACAGGTTTCGCGAGGACTAGATGTAATGGATGCGGCATCACTGTGGCAGCGCTATCAGGATTGGCTCTACTACCACCCTGGGTTGGGCTTCTATCTCGATATCAGTCGAATGGGGTTTGATCAGACCTTTGTCGAGGCCATGGAACCCCGCTTTGATAAAGCGTTTAGGGGGATGGATGCCCTAGAAGCAGGGGCGATCGCTAACCCCGACGAGGGTCGCATGGTCGGTCACTACTGGCTGCGGGATCCAGACTTGGCCCCCAACCCTGACCTGCGAACCGATGTGGAGAAAACCCTCACCCAGATCGAGGCTTTTGCCAGCCAGGTCCGCACTGCGGGCATCTATCCCCCCGGTCAAGAACGCTTTACCGATATTCTCTCCATTGGCATTGGTGGGTCCGCCCTGGGTCCTCAGTTTGTGGCCCAGGCGATCGGCCCCGATTTCCCCCCCTGGCCATTCACTTCATCGACAACACTGACCCCGAAGGCATTGACCGGATTCTGGCCCGTTTGCACGATCGCCTCGCCACCACCCTAGTGATTGTCACCTCGAAGTCCGGGGGGACCCCTGAAACCCGCAACGGCATGTTAGAAGTGCGCCACCGCATTGAGCAGATGGGGCTGAATTTTGCCAAACAGGCGGTGGCGGTCACCGGCATCGACAGCAAACTTGACAACATCGCTCGCGCCGAAGGGTGGCTGGCCACTTTTCCCATGCACGATTGGGTGGGGGGACGCACCTCCGAACTCTCGGCGGTGGGGCTATTACCTGCGGCCCTCCAGGGCATTGATATCCGCTCAATTTTGGGGGGCGCTAAGGAGATGGACAACGCCACCCGCATCCCCGATCTACGCCGCAACCCAGCGGCGCTCTTAGCCATGGCCTGGTACTACGGCGGTAATGGCCGAGGGGAAAAAGATATGGTGATTTTGCCCTACAAGGATAGTCTGCTGTTGTTTAGCCGCTACCTCCAGCAGTTGGTGATGGAGTCTCTGGGTAAAGAAAAAGACCTAGACGGCAATATCGTCTATCAGGGCATTGCGGTGTACGGCAACAAAGGCTCGACCGATCAACATGCCTATGTGCAACAACTGCGCGAGGGGGTGCCCAGCTTCTTTGTCACTTTCATTGAGGTGCTGCGCGATCGCCAAGGCTCCTCCGTAGAGGTGGAGCCCGGTATCACCAGTGGCGACTATCTGTCGGGGCTGCTGCAAGGCACCCGGCGCGCCTTGTTTGAGAAACAGCGGGATTCGATTACGGTGACTATTCCCGAAGTCAATGCCCACACGATTGGGGCCTTGATTGCTCTCTATGAGCGGGCTGTGGGCCTATACGCTTCCCTGGTGAATATCAATGCGTATCACCAGCCCGGTGTAGAAGCGGGCAAAAAGGCAGCCGCTACGGTGCTCAACTTACAGACCCAGGCCCTGGAAACGCTTCGCCAAGCGGGTCAGCCCCTCACCTTGATCGAGATTGCAACGCGGATCGGGGCGATGGATCAAGTGGAGACCATCTACAAGATCTTGCGCCACCTCCACACCAACCAGCGGGAGGTGAGTTTGCAAGGGGACCCCGGCAACTTAGCCCAATTAAAGGTGACGGCACTGTGACCTCAGCTACCCGACCATGACCGTTGCCCTAATTTCACCCCTCCTCCCCGACCCTTGGCCGACCTTTGACCCGCCTTTACGGTTGGGGATTTTGGCCTCGGGCCAGGGGGAGTAACATGGCCGCGATCGCGGCGGCTATTACCGACCAAACGCTACAGGCCACCATTCCAGTGGTGATCTACAACAATCCGGGGGCACCGGTGGCGACGCGGGCCAAAAACGCGGGGATTCCGGCGGTGCTGTTGGATCACCGCACCTTTGGGAGTCGGGAAGCGCTGGATGAGGCCCTGATTACCACCCTCAAGGCTCATCAGGTGGACTGGGTAATCATGGCTGGGTGGATGCGGCGGGTCACCCAGGTGTTGATTGATGGGTTCCCAGGACGAATCTTGAATATTCACCCGAGCCTGTTGCCCAGCTTTCCGGGGGTCCGGGCTGTGGAGCAGGCCCTCAAGGCCGGGGTCAAGGTGACGGGCTGCACCGTTCACCAGGTCGAGCTAGCGGTGGACAGCGGGCCGATGATTATGCAGGCGGTGGTGCCGGTCAGGGGGGGGACACGGTGGCAACCTTGCAGCAGCGGATCCAATTGCAGGAGCATCGAATTTATCCAGGGGCGATCGCGATCGCGGCCCGCCTTAGCCAGGGCTCTCGTTAAGTTGAATCGGCTGCGGGTGACGGGTTACGGCTGACTGCCTAGACTCGCAACGGCCAAATGCTCCTGGAGAAAGCCCTCAAACTGGGCCATAAGGGCTGGATTACGCCAGCCGCGATTCACCTCATCCCAAAGGATGGCTAAGGCTTTATCAACGGAGAATGCGGGTTTATAAGGCCGCTCATGGGTCAAGGCATCGTAGATATCGATGATTTGAAAGATTTGTACCAGCCAGGGAATTTCGTCCCCTTTGAGACCATCAGGATGCCCAGAGCCATCCCAGCGCTCGTGATGATGGCGGATAATCGGCAGCACCCCATGCATGGTCCGCAGTGGGCGGCAGATGTTTTCCCCTAGGAACACATGCTGCCGCATGATCGCTTGTTCAGCGAGGGTGAGGGGGCCGGCCTTGAGCAAAATGGCATCGGGGATACCGACCTTGCCAATATCATGGAGATAGCTGGCCCAGGTTAAATCTCGCAGTTGGGTGGCAGGCAACGCTAGATATTGGCCAAACGCTTGTGCCAGCTTGGATAACCGCTCACAGTGATCGCCCGTGTGGGGATCACGGCTCTCAACAGCGCGGGCAATGGAAAATAACGCTTGACTTGCATGGTCTAAATCTTCATTTAGCCGCCTTTGGTGTACCAGAGACTTGACCCGCGCCGAAAGTTGCAAGGCATCAAAGGGTTTCGTTAACAGATCATCACCGCCCGCTTCAATCCCTTGTAGTCGGGTGCGGCGATCATCCAAGGCAGTGAGAAAAATGACGGGAATCAGCCGAGTCGCTTCATCTTGCTTCAGGCGACGGCAAACTTCAAAGCCATCCATCCCCGGCATACTGATATCTAGCAAAATTAAATCAGGCTGGAGCACCGGTATGCAGGCCAAGGCATGATGGCCATCACAGGCTTCTAAGACGCGATACCCCTCTACCGACAGCAAGTCGATTGCCATCGTCCGACTGGGGGAATAGTCATCCACCACCAGCACTTTGGCCGGATCTGGGCAAAAAGAAGGGGCGTTCATGCAGTTTGAGGGGGGATGTACCGGGAACTCGCGCCACATCATCTACGCTAGGGAATGTCCCACCAACTTTCATTTGCGTGGGACGGAGTTAAGGCGTTGACTCAATCGAGAACATAAATTGAGGAGCCTTGACCCCTAACTCTTCAAGATTCGGAGTATTGCGATTATAGTACGCGCTTCTAACGAGTACCGGAGGGTATGGGTTCCAACACGATTGCGGGGGCAGGGGGGGCAGAAGGGGCTAGAAACTGGAATAGCCCAATCATTCACGCCCTTGAGTACTAAACCTTGGCCACATCCAAACCCGTAGTTCGCCCGACGGTAAAAATTCAAGTGTTCAAGTTGGATGTGGTTTAGCGCCGGTGGCACCCACTCCTCGGCTGATATTAATGCTGATTTCCGTCCCTATAGTAGGCAGCCCATGGCCATGGCTGAGGCTCAATTTGATTGGATACCCTTACAATGCGCCCCTGATCCGGATTGGTTAGCGGCTGTTGTAGACCAAAGCGACTGCTCCCCAGCGGCGGTATTCAACTGGTTGGGGCCGCTCTTGTGGCAGCGGGGTCACCAAGATTTGGCGGCATTGGCAGGATTTCTCCAGCCAGAACAGTATTGCCCCAGCCGCCCCTGGGCCTTTGGCCCGGAGATGACCCTAGCCGTAGAACGATTGCTGGAGGCCCACGTCCAGCAAGAGAAGGTGGCGATCTGGGGAGATTTTGACGCCGATGGGTTGACGGCTACAGCGGTGCTCTGGGAGGGGCTGGGGCAGTTTTTCAAGGAGCCGGATCAGCTCTGCTACACCATTCCTAACCGGTTTACCGAATCCCATGGACTCTCGTTGGCGGGGCTCGATCGCCTCGCCGCCTGGGGCTGTCAATTGCTCGTAACTTGCGATACGGGCAGCACTGCGATCGCTGAAATTGCCTACGCCCAAACCCTGGGCATGGATGTGATTGTTACCGATCACCACACCCTGCCGGAGACCCGTCCGCCTGTGGTGGCCCTGATCAACCCCCGTCAACTGCCCCCCGACCACCCTTTGGCCGATCTCTCTGGGGTGGCGGTGGCCTATAAATTGGTAGAGGCCCTCTATGAGCAACGCCCCGATCTCCCCACCCAGCCCCTGACCCAACTGCTGGATTTAGTCGCCATTGGTCTGATTGCCGACCTTGTTAACCTGCGGGGGGACTGCCGCTATCTGGCCCAGGTGGGGCTCCAGACCCTGGAACAGCAGGCAAAGCAGCGGCTGCGTCCGGGGGTCAGCAAGCTCTTGGAGCTGTGCAAGCGCACCGGCGATCGCCCCTCTGATGTGGCCTTTGGCCTTGGTCCCCGCATTAATGCCGTCAGTCGTATCCATGGGGATGCCCAATTTGGGGTGAGCCTACTCACCAGCCGCGATCGCCCCCAGGCTGAAGCACTAGCCCTAGAAGCAGAGCTGGCCAATACCCGCCGCAAAGCCCTGCAAGCCACGGTGATGGCCGAGGCCGAGGCCCAACTGGGCCAGTTAGACTTGGCCACGACCCAGGTGATTGTGCTGGCGGATCCCCAATGGTCACCGGGGGTCCTAGGTTTGGTTGCCAGTCAGTTGGCCCAAACCTATGGCCGCCCGACGCTGCTCTTTCAAACAGAGCTGGTCGAGCCAGAGCCGTTGTCAGCGGAGCCCTTGCCAGCAGCGCTGGGGACTGAGGGTGATCGCCCCTTGATGGCGCGGGGCTCGGCCCGATCGGTTAATCAAATTGATCTGTATGAGCTGGTCAAGGGACAGGCCCATTTACTGACATCCTTTGGCGGCCATCCCTTTGCAGCGGGGCTGACCCTGCCGGTCGAGAATCTACCATTATTGACGGCGGGGATTAACCGGGCGCTGCGATCGCACCATTCCCCCAGCCGTTCCTCCCAGCGGAGCGCCTTACCGATTGATCTCACGATCACCGTAGCGGATTTGGGACGGGATCTGTTTAAGACTCTGAAGCAGCTCGAACCCTACGGCATGGGCAACCCCGTGCCCCGGCTGTTGCTGCAAAATGTGCAGTTCACGCAAATCCGAGAACGAGCCTTGCGGGATCAGCGCGGCGGCAAGCAGCGGTTTTATCAAGTCACCTTTGAGTTACAGGACGCCAGCACCGCAGACCGGTTTCCGGGCCATTGGTGGGGGCATCGCCAGGGGGACCTGCCGACCGGGGTCTGCGATGCCGTCGTTGAGCTAGATGTGAATATGATCCAGTCCCGTTACGAAGCGCGGCTGGTGGATTGTCGCGCTAGGGAGACGGCAGCAGACCACCCTGGCTTAGTCAGCACCCCGCTGATCGATCAGCGTCTCGATCAGCGTCACCCCGTCCCCGTTGCGCCCCCGGCGTTGCAGCACTGTCCAGTGAGCTGGTCTGAATTGGTCGCTGCCCGCTCCGCCACCCCAGACGCAACGTCCTTAACGTTAGCTTACGGCGCTCCGGTAGATGTATCGCCTTCCAGTCAATGGCAGGCTTTAGTGGGTGTTGCCAAGTATCTCAGCCGCACCGGGCAAACCACCAGCCGCGATCGCTGGTGCCAGCGGCTGAATATCAGTGAACGGAGCTTGGATATTGGTTTGACTTGCCTGGAAGCCCTGGGCTTTCAAGTGGAAATAGCCGCCGCGACGGGACCTGAGGCCGAGGATCATCTGATCATTACGGGTCAGCCCCCGCCTCCCCTAGCCGAAATCTATCAGGCCATTGCTCAACCTTTTCTAGCAGCAGTTCAAGAAGAACAGTTTCGGCGGCGCTACTTTTACACCGCCTCGCCAATGGTTCTGGCTCAGGGATTGGCAGCCATGGCTGCCAATCCCTGAGGACCGACCTAATCTCCTGTCGTCGCCATCGCGACATGGTCCTAAAAGCGGTAGCCAGGGGCTTTCTTAAGTTTTAGACTCAACCCTCTTGTCTCCTTGGGGGAGTCAAGGTAGCCTAAGAGGCAAGGTGAAATCTTAAAAAAGTATTAAAAAACTCCAACGAATCCCTTTTTCCCTAGTCCTTACAGAGGAGCAAGTAATATGGATGCTTCACTCTTGCGGTTACTCTGGTGTGTCATTGAAGAAACCCCAACCCATTTAATCCTGGGCATGGCTCCCGCTCGGTTGTGCCAGCACCTGCTGAATAAAATGGCGTTTCGGGTTTGTTTAGATGAGGCCCAACATCAAGCTTTGAAAAGCTACATTACCTCTCACACCCATCTGATTTGGGAAAGCCGCGAACGCGCTAGCATCTGCGTGGCTTAAACAGCGCCCTAGTCCCGAGCGGCTCAAGTCTTCCATGATATGCACAGCCATGTTTGGGAGTAATGCCAGGATGTGTGGCATGACAGCTATGAAGTTACACCCACCGATGGCAATGCTTGGACAGAAGGCGATAACTCAGATAAGCGCGTTTACCGTGATGGTTCCCGGTACGACGATCTGAGGGATTGCCGGTCCCCAGTCCCCGGCGAGGCGTATCCCAGCGGCTCTGCCGCCCTCTCCCGAACCCCCGGTCAATCTTATTTATTGTGGGTGTTAGATCCCTGGGTTCTGCCGGATTAACCCGATCCATTGCGGGTCTGCACCGAGAACCCAGGGATCTTGGCCTGCTCACACCACCAATACCCAACAGTATTTGGTCAGTCATACCTGCGGCCCCTGACCCAAAGACTAAAATATTGGAAGAGGTGAAATTATAGGGGTTTGGTTGATGCCCACCACCCAAGAGCAAATCCTAGAACGTTTAAAGCTCCTTCCAGAAAGCATGTTGAAGGAGGTTTTGCTGTTTGTTGATGTTTTGCTCATTCGCCTCAAGCGCCCCACCCAAATTGTTCAACCCTCCACCTTAGCCTTTGCAGAGGCACTCGGCCAATTTCGGGCTCAGGTGGAGGCAGAAGGGAGTGATATCGAAGAAATCGACTTCTTTGCAGCCTAAAGCTCCTTTAATTTGGGCACCAGGGAAATCGATTGAATTTTACAAGCCTGCCTGCAAAAGCTAATCAGCCCTTAATTTCAACCCAGGAAATCCAGGTGAGACCAACGATTCATTCTGAACAAACCGTTGTTCGTGGTATTCCTGACCCGTCAACCTCAGCACCAAAACGATCGCTGCCACCGGGTCCACAATCCAATATTCTGCGATGCCGCGCTGGGCATATTCACGGCGCTTATCCACATAATCCCGCTCCCTCGACTGGGGATTCGTGTCGCTGCTCGGCACCACCTCCACCACCAAAACGGGAGCAGGCATATCGAGCGTCACCAAAGAGCGCTTCTTCCCCGCCAGCGCCGCTGCCCCCGCCTCACTCACCACCACCAGATCCGGATAGCGCGTATTCGCCGCCTGACCAGACACCTCAATTTCAGTGCCGAGACGTACACAGTAATAGGGCACAAACTGTAAAAATATCGAGAACAGTAAGCTGCCAATCACCACATTGACACCACATTGACGTCACTCTCAGCACCCATATCGACGAGTATTCCATCCACCAGTTAATAGCGCGTATCGGTGGCGTCATAGTCCAGATACGCCGCCAAGGTCATGGGTTGGTTGGTTGCGATCGCCATAGGTACAAGCTCACCCTTAAAAGACTGACCGATGAATTCAGCATAGCGCTGCCCTCAAGAGCGCACCAATGCCATCTGTTTGGGTTGAAAGATGTCGTTTGCCCCTATTCCCATTCCTCCAAAGCCGCTAGCCAGTTATTCACAAATTCCGTCGCCTGACTGCGTCGCGCCTCAAACGTCGCCGCCAGCCAAATCAACGCCAACCCCACCGCAATCCCCAGCGCCCAGAGCAACAGCGCCTCCGCACTGATAAACCGCCAGAGCAGATTCAAGACCTCCAGCCCAAAGGTGATTGTGCCGCCGTAGAGGTAGGCTCGCACCCGTAGCCATAACCCTAACCCCACTAAAATCAACCCCAGCACCGCCACCCCGAGCCCCAGCCCCAGGGAGGCCCCGGCTTGGTAGAAGGCGGTCAAGCAAAGCAGCGCGACGGCGAGGCACCGCAGCCCGTGACGCTGTTGACGACGGTCCACTGTTTGCAGGGCGGGGTCCATCTGCACCATATAGAGAATCGAGCCGCTCACCAGCGTCATCCCCCACAGCGGCTCAAACCGGTTGATCTCATGGAGCCAATCTAAAACTGCCCCATTCGCCAAAACTACACTGATGTAGCTGAGTCGAATCCGGCGAGTCTGGCTCGACACCCAGGCATAGAACCCTGCGACGACTAGCAAACTGGGGATGCTAATCGCCGCTGCGGTCAGCAAGACAACTACCCCCGGCAATACCAGCGCCGATCGCCGCCAGGGTCGCAACGGCCAGCCCCATCGGTTCCACGGCAGCCAATACAGGAATACTGCCACCAGGGCCGCCACTGTCGCCGCCCATGCCCCCAAATTCAGGGCCGGTAGCCCTTGCGCCAACCCATAGAAGAGGGCGATCGCGAACAGCGCCACGGTGGCATCAATCCAGATTCCGGTGCGGCGACCCCGCCAAGCCCCATAGGTGATCAGCCCGAGGGCGATCGCCATCCACAGGGGCATCAGCGGGATGCTCACAGTGCCCAAACAGGTGGGCAGCAGCAAGAGACATCCCAACCCCCAATGGAGATGGGCGACCCAGCGCACGAGGCGGCGGGGGCAGCGCCACCAGTGCTGGAGCCAGCGGGTGGTGAGCCCATAGAGTCCCGCGATCGCCACCGCTAATAGCGCCAGCAGAGTTAAGCCATTTTCCCAAGTCCCCCCGTCCCCCTGCATGAGCTGGTACAACCACAGCTCGTAGGATCCAAAACTCAGGCCAATGATGCCGCCATAGCTCAGTACCGCTAACGTTCGATGCCGTCGCCCCACCCCAATGGCCACACAGGCTGCTACCAGACTGTAGAGCCCCGTAGTGGCCGTAAAGTCGAGGTGCGCTTGTACCCAGGCGAGGGCCGCAAACCCCAGGGGAATCAACGCCCAACTCACCTTGCGCACCGGTGAGGGAGAGCGGCCCTGGTAGCGACGCATCACCCAATCGCCCCCCAGTTGAGTGGCCAGCCCCAAGCCGCCATGGCACACCGCCAAAGCCGACTCCGACCAGCCCTGCACCGAGAAGCTGCCCAGGAGGAGCAGCTCAATGCCCCAGGCCAAGCCCACATAGCCCAGGTTGCTGGGGGTTTGCCAAATCCGAAAGGCGATCGCCCCGCCGTCAAGCCCATGGCCAGCAAAAAAGACGGCTCCATGGCCTCAGCGGTGAGTGCCACAAGTCCTACCGTGCCGCCCAGCAGGATTGATCCCGCCAGTAAAATCCCGCCGCTGTTTAAAGCCCAGCGATAGGAGGCAGCCAAGCGACCCTGCTGCTGGTGCAGCGCCAAGCGGATGCCCCAGAGCCCCCACAGCAGCAGCGCTAAACCCGCAAAGATGCCTCCTAGGTCTGGGGGGCCGTACCAGTCCAAAGCCGCGATCGCCCCTGCCAACCCCAAACCCACCGTCACCCCTGCGCCGCCGCGATTCTTGAGGCAAAGGTTGAGGCCAAAGGCAATCGCCGCCGCCAGCGCCAACCCCAGCACCATCGGCCAAGATATCGGCGGGGCCAGCAGGGGGGCCGCCACTGCTGCTCCGAGGCCAATCCAAGCGGCAGGTCGGCGCGTTCGGGGCGGGGGTGGCGATGGCTGAGCCCATCAGC
>JAAUQE010000278.1 GCA_012032425.1 Leptolyngbya sp. RL_3_1
GGTCAGAGGCTCCTCAGATCAGGCCGCGATAGTAGTACTCAAGATGATTGATTAACCAACTACATCACATCAAGGAGTTCACGACTATGAAACGCTTTGCCATCGCCCTCACCGCTCTGACCATCGCTACCGTTGCGATCGCTCCCACCACCTACGCCGCCGTTGATTTTGACGAGTTGCGCCAAGAGAACCTCGACAAAGACGCCGTTGACTTCGACCAGCTCCGCCGTGAGAACCTGGATAAGGATGCCGTCGTGGAACTGCAAGTCAAAGGCGTTGACTTTGACCAACTGCGTCGTGAAAACCTCGACAAAGACGCTGTTGACTTCGATCAGCTCCGTCGCGAGAACCTGGATAAGGACGCGATCGCTTAAGCGAGGCATTCACCATGGCAACAGTTCAATCGCCCCTGACTCGGGTTCAGGACTTACTCGATCAACTACAGCAAGAGGTGAATGTAGATCGTTCTCCCGCCGCTCCCCCGCCCTCAAAGCTCAGCGCCAACTTAAGGCCCTGCCCCGATTGGGCCGCTTGTGAATCCCGTTAGTTCCCAATATTTCTGAGCCCCCTTGAATGTCGTCATTGAGGGGGCTTTGACACAGGTTTGGTGTGTCGTCCGTAACCGTCGCTATGAGGTTGATTGCCAAATGAGGTTGACTCCGCGCTAATCCGTGCCGCCCCAAGCCCAGCGGGGGTTGCCCTCCCGTAGCCCCTGGAAAATTATCACGGTGTTATAACCATTGGCGTCGGCAATCCCGGTCCTGTCCAGGCTGACCAGCGCCTGCCCGTCAAACAACTGCACCCGCAAAAAGGACTGCCCCTGGAATCGTTCGTCATCAACAGCGTTGATGATTGCGGCGGCTTGGCAATCGCGATATGCGGGCTTGAGCGTGCCGACCCAGGTGGCGCTAAATGGAGTCGTGTCAACCAGCTCAATGTCGGTCGCAATGTCCCGCAGCTTAATCATGCCGTCGATGACATAGCCCCCTTCGAAGTAGGGGCGTGGGGTTTGGTGGGCAATCAGGGTTTCCGGGCAGGTGCCGGTCGAATCGGTGTGAGGCAGCAGATCGAGTTCAATAGTTGTGGCCAGGGCAGCGGTGCCGAGGTTGCCGACGAGGCTTAAGGGGATGCTCCACAGTAGGGATTGAGTGAGCTTCATGACTTGCTGGGTGATACAGAGCAGTTGACCCTAGCCTAGCTGCCTTCAGGTTCAAGCCAATGATTGTGCAAGCCTTCTTGATGTGCAATAAAAAACCCCCAGCCTTGGCCAGGGGTGATGTGTGCTGTGTGAAGAGAGGAAAAAGAGATGTCTGGGCTCGATTAGCCTTCCGTCGGCTGCGCTTGCTGGCGGCGGCTAGCAAAACCCAGACCAGCAACGGCTAAAAGCCCAAGGATAGAAGCCGGTTCAGGGACATCGGCGACTGGGGTGCCAGAGATCCGGAAGTTGACCCCATCACCCGTACCCTTTTCTTTGTCAAACCCAAGTGCCAGGACGATTGAGTTCACGTTGTAGAACGTTTGGCGCACAATATTGCCGTCTGGCCCCTTGGCAACGTAGTTCGGCGTAATGGCTTCGCCATTGATCGCCAGGACACCCGTTTCGTTGCTGTACTCCGTGTCAAAAAAGTCGATCGCCAGTTCAGCAAAGGTCTTCTCAAAGGTGAACAGATAGGTGCCGACTTCAAGCTGGCCCTTTTCTTCATTGACCTCAGACGGACGGAACCAATAGCCTAATGAGTTGGTGCCCGCATCCCGAGTGTTAAAGACAATTTTGCCCTGGTTGTACTTGTATTCGGTATCACCTGGACCAAAATAATCGACAAAGAGGCGGCTCTTTTCACCGGTCGATGAATCCGTCAAAGACTCAATGCTCTTGAAGATGGGATCCAAGGTCAGGCAAGTTCCTGCTTCTAAGCAACCCAGACCCACATTAATCTCACCGGTCTGCCTCGGGGTAAAGTCGGCTGCCATCGCAGGTGTTGCAACTAAATCCCAGCGACTACCGCACTACCCACTAAACCTGACATCTTGTTGTTCATCTTGCGTTATCTATGTATGTTCCTTCGCCGAATAAGTAAACAATAGACGGGTAGATCCCTGGTGTTCTACGGTGTTTTTACTGGGTCGTGACAATCCTCACCATGGCTTTAAACAGCATGGGCTAATTTAAAGCGGCGATGAAATCGGTCGATTTTCAAGGAATTCAGGGCAAGGGTCTCAAACCACCTGCTGAGGCTCATTCCGGCCAGGACTCGCGCCAGCATTTTTTAAGGGAATGCTGCTGGTGATATTAGACACTCCTGTCAGGGGCATGTGGCTGCCCTAACTGTACCGACGGATCTTGGCATCCCCCACTGTGTGGCATGAAGTCACGGTGCAAGGAGCGGGCTTGCCAGGTTCACAGGCCGTTAGCCAGAATCGAGCAGCTCCGCGCTAGCGGCATTTACATCAGTCCTAATCTGGCCACAGCCCTACTACGGGATATGGGGGAGTTGTGAACAACCGCACTGTCCACCGGTCTGCCTGTGAAAAGTTCAGGGGCTGACGCCCTTGAAATCGGCATACTCAACTGGCACATTCAAAAAACCCCGCGTACCGTCGTAGCGTAAACTCCGGTTTCTGACCGGTCCCACCCCCAACGCCGATGAACGCCTACATCACCCAAACCGGCCAATTTCTCCCTGGCGACCCCATCGATAACGATCAGATGGAAGCCTACCTGGGCCAGATCCAAGGCAAGCCCTCCCGCGTTAAACGCCGTATCCTCACTAGCAACGGCATTCGCCAACGCCACTACGCTTTAGATCGCCAGCAGCAGACCACCCACCTCAACCATCAAATGGCCGCTCTGGCGGTGCGCGATGCCCTGGGAAAAAGCCATCTGGACCCCGCCCAAGTGGATCTGCTCTGCGCCGCCACCACCTGGCCCGATCTGCTCGTCCCCGGCTTTGCCAGCATGGTCCACGGCAGCCTCACCGAGCTGCCCGCCCTCGAAGCCACTACCCACCAAGGGGGTCTGCTGTGCTGGGGTGGCGGCGCTCAAATATGCCACCGCTCAGGTGGCCAGTGGTGAAAAACGCTGCGCGATCACCGTCGCCTCCGAGTTCGCTTCCCGCCTGTTTAAGCACACCCAGTTTGAGACTGAGCCCGCTATCCAAGCCGGTAAAGCCCTGCCCTTTGACACCGAGTTTTTGCGATGGATGCTCTCCGATGGGGCTGGGGCGCTGGTGGTGCGCGATCGCCCCAACCCCCAGGGATTGAGCCTGCGGATTGATTGGATCGAGCTGATTTCCCACGCCAGCACCCATCCCCTCTGCATGTATGCCGGTAGCGCCACCGACGCGGCCCCCACCAGTTGGATGGACTACCCCAACCCCGCCGAGGCCACTGCTGCCGGAGCCCTGCACCTGCGCCAAAATATTCGTCTGCTCGACAAGGTGATCAAGCTGGGGGTAGAAGGCTGGCTGCGGCTGATTGAGCGGGGTCGCGTGAACCCCGATGACATCGACTGGCTGCTGTGCCACTACTCCTCCCACTTCTTCCGCAGTCAAATTGTGGAACTGCTGGAAAAAGCCAACTGCATGATTCCCGAAGAGCGCTGGTTTACCAACCTCTACACCCGAGGCAACACCGGCTGCGCCTCAATTTATTTAATGCTAGAAGAGCTGTTCAACTCCGGCAAACTGCAACCGGGCCAAACCCTGTTTTGCTTCGTGCCCGAAAGTGGCCGCTTCACCACCGCCTATATGAAAATGACCGTGGTCGAAAATAGCTCACCGCTCAATTCAAAACTCAAAATTCAAAATTCAAAATTTCCTTCTCCACTCCCTGAGTCGAGGTCCCCTGCACTCCCTCACCCCAGCACCCCCGCGCCCCCGCCCTTCAATCCCACCACTGGCCCCCGATCTCCTCCGCGACCTCACCCTCACCTGGCTCGACTTTGAGCGTCGCCTCCAGGGGGTGCCGCTGATTCGCAAGCTCAACCGGGGAGACTTTAGCCTCGAAGACTACAAGGCCCTGCTGCGCAACCTACGCCCCCAGGTGGTGGAAGGGGCGCGCTGGATTGCCCGCGCTGCCTCCCATATGACTGATTTTGAGATGCGATCGCTGTTCATCGGCCACGCCCAGGATGAGCATCGCGACTTTCAAATGCTGGAGCGCAACTATGTGGCAGTGGGCGGCCCGCTGGCGGAAATTGCCGGGGCGGAGAAAAATATCGGCAGTGAGGCGCTGTCGGCCTTTATCTTCCACCAGGCGTCCCAGGAAAACCCGATTGATTTGGTGGGCAGCATGTTCATTATTGAAGGGCTGGGGAACCGCTTAGCGGGGGAATGGGCGGCGCAAATCCAGCGGGTGCTGGGGCTACGGCGGGACCAGGTGTCGTTCTTGGCCTACCACAGCGAGAATGACGAGAACCACATCGCCAAGCTGGAGGCAGTTTTCAATGCCGATTGGATGACGCCCGCAATCGCCGCCCGCATGGTCAAAACCGCCCGCGTTACCGCCCGCCTCTATCTGTTGCAGTTGGAGGAAATTTCGGTAGATTAAATGACCGACTAGGAGAGAGCCTCGGGGCCATGGTGTGCATAATGCCGCGCTTGGTTACATCCTACGAATCATCCTCCTGTCCAGACCGGTTATCCCTGCACTGTGGCCATCTTTTGAGGCGTCAGTAAGGGGTTAAAGTGGCAATGAGAACTGTAATGGAATGGGCAATGAGCGAGACGATCGGACGGGTATTGCTGGTGGATGACGAAGCTGGCCTGCGGGAAGCGGTGCAGGCTTATCTCGAAGACAGTGGCTTCACCGTAGAAGTTGCCA
>JAAUQE010000279.1 GCA_012032425.1 Leptolyngbya sp. RL_3_1
GCAGCATGGTTCAGCGCAATTACAGGATGCGGCCTGTGTTCAGCAGATCATGCGGTTTGCCAGTGCCGCCGGGGCCTTAACCACGTTACAGCCAGGGGCGATCGCCGCCCAACCGACCCCCCAAGCCATTGCTGAGCTGTTGCAAACCGTTGCTGATTCGGCCTGACGCTATAGCGCTGGCCACGTTGCTTAAGACACTTCGGATCGTCCGGTTCTGTAGCCCACCAGCAAAGTGGCTCGCAGTCTTGTCTTAATTAGACTGGCGACTGCTATATGATCGACCCGTCGCATCCGTCTCAAATCGCCCTATGGCCGCAGAAATTGAACGTAAATTCCTGATTCAGGGGGATAAGACCCCCTGGCGTGCTCAAGCCGGTCTGCTCTATCGACAGGGGTACATTCCGACCCAGAATCGGACGACGGTGCGAATTCGGATCGCGGGCGACCAAGGCTACGTGACCTTAAAAGGACCCACCGTTGGCATTACCCGCAGCGAATTTGAATACCCCATTCCCACTGACGATGCGGAGGAGCTGCTCAACAGCCTTTGCGTTCCCCCCTTGATTGAGAAATATCGCTATCGGGTTGAGTTTCAGGGCTACATCTGGGAGGTGGATGAGTTTTTGGGGGACAACGTCGGGCTGGTGCTGGCCGAGGTGGAACTTGAGGATGCCGCCGCCACGGTTCCCCTGCCCCCCTGGGTCGGCGCTGAGGTCTCCCATAATCCCAAGTACCGGAATCGGAATCTGGCCATTAACCCTTACTGCACCTGGCCTACTGATGACGATAGGTCAAGCTGATAGTGCAGTCGCTAGTCTGCTCCTAGCCAGATTGCTAGTACTCAATGGCGGAATTAACCCAACCATTACAAACCCAAGGCAAGGGGCCTAAGCCCCTTGTTCAAGGCTAAGGCCATTTAAGCCGCCGAGTACTAGCGCACCGGTCGTAGGGGTTTGGTATTGCCAAACCCTTACCGCAAGTCGGCATGATGACTGGGATGTTATTTGGCCGCGACCCCCTAGTGGTCTGTCAATCTTAAAAAATCAGGGTTTCGTAGGTTGGGTGAAACGCAGTGAAACCCAACACAGTAGGTGATTGTTGGGTTTTGCTATCGCGCCACCCAACCTACAAATTGCCGCTTGACGCTGCACTAGTCGGGATACTGAACGATTTCGATATCTTCGAGGGTGACCAGGCAACGCTTCAGCATCTCCGCTTCCTGGGCCAAAAACGCTTCGATCGCCGCTTCCTGATCGATAATCCGTACTTCTAGGGGCAAATCATTGGCCAGGGCCATGCGGTTGGCGCTAGGAATCGCCAAATAAGGACCAAATCCGCCCCCAGCATCCAGCGTAATCGCGCTATACAGGCCCCGCTCTAGGGCGATCGCCAAGGCCGCCTCGTGCAGGGGGCGAGTTCCCCAGCGGCTAGCGGTGCTGGTGTAAATGCTGAGTTTTTTCCAATCGGTCATGGATGACAGTCCTTCAGTTCCCTTGTTTGCAGTTTTACCGCAAGAATCCCGTTGCTAGCCCCCTTGGCTGGCAATTTTCGACAATGAATATACCGGTTTTGTAGGGGCGGGTTTAGCCAGGGGCCTGTTGTTGTGGCCACAAGATATTTTCTATTCACTGTTGCTGTCGCCCCCATTGCCAGCGGCGGCGTCATCAGGAGCCAATGGAATCAACTGAACGGCGTCATTTTCGACCACCACCTCAAATCCCAACCCCCTAATCCGGTCTGCGGCCAGCTGTTGAATATCATCATTGACCGCACTGCTCCACACCTGCAGCCAAGCGCTGACTTGGGCCTGACTGCTATCGGGGTCTTGTTGCAAAAAGTTGGCAGTGTTGCGAGAGAGCTCAGCGGCTTGGGGCGCATTGGGTAGAGGCGACTGCTCGGCCCAGTCCGCCGCCTGAGAGAACGATCGCTGGGCCGCTTGACCATCGCCCAACAGCAGCAATTCATCCAAAGCCTTGTAGCGCCACAGCAGGTAGGAATCGGGCGGTAAAGCTGGGGTCATCGCCTCCAGGCTTTGGGTGAGTAGTTTGACGGTGGTTTCCGGTTGGGCCGCGTAGAACGATGTGGCCGTCGTTAAAAAGACATAGGTCTCGGTAAAGTAAGGATCCTGCGCCACAATCACCTCCAAAAAGTCACCGCTGAGGCGATAGTCGGTGACTTCTCTGGCAGGGGTATCGCCAAAGTATTGCAAAAACTCTAAAAAGGTCCAATCCGCAATCAGATTGTCAAAACCGAAGCTGGGTGAAACTTTCCGCAGGTTAAGCTGCTCAGCCTGTAGGACTTGGGCCGCTGCTTCTGCGGCGGGATCGATGTCGCGCACTGCCGTTTGGGCCTGTAATCGCGGCCACTGCAAAGCCACGACCCCAGCAATGCCAGCGATCGCCGCCATCCCTTTGATCAAATTCCCCATGGTTACGGTTCGCCTCCGTTGCCTTCAGATCGATGCGGGATGAGGGCGTCAATATCGTGACGGTTGAAATCCTCACCCGTCCTCAGTTTGCCTGAAATTGACGCTAATCGAGTTCCTCAGGGGGGAGTTCAGGGGTTGGAGGGTCATCGATCAGGTTCTTTTTAGACCTTTTCAACTGCTTCCACAACTGTTTGATCTGGACATAAGCTTCCCCTGGGGGAATTTTGCCACCCGTCTCCAGGTTGCAAATTAACGACACCCGCTGGGCAAATTCCTGCAAATTTGAGTTGAAGGTCAAGTTAGACAGCGTGACCTCTCCCCAATAGGAACTCTTAGGCATTAAAAATTCTTCCTTGGCGGCGTCATCACGATCGACCATGCTGTTCCTTTCCCAGAGGGAATTAGATTGCGTCACCTGGCAACAATGAACCTTGAACCTATTTGGGCTGAGGCGCTTTCCCTAAAGGGGGCAACCATAGAAGTCAACGTTACTTTTCGCCGGGTTTATTGGTCCCCTTTACTTCTGCCCGGAGGGCTTTAAGCCCCTAAACTTCGGGAGGAGCCAAGACCAGGCTCACCTGCGTCCCTATTTTAGATAGACGTATGCCTATAAGTTAGCTTAATCGAGGTCGCTCCCCAGAGGGCGTTGCCTGTCATCATGCCCTATGGGTATTGTCCTGGTGAGGCGTCTCCTAGGGGTTTCGCACCAGACTCAATTCGAGACCAAACTTTACAGTCCGCTGCTCAAAAATACATTCAGAGACCTTGGTGAGAGTGGAAACCCTTTGATAGCAGAGAAATACAAAAATCTGAAGATATATGACAGAAATACTGTAGAGCTTGATACAATAGCTTACGGAGTCAGCGGGAGGTGAGAGCCCCGCCTTAGCTGCACCAAGTTTCTTGGACGGCTTCCTCCAACTTGAGAGAGCAACAAAATTATTGTTTAAGGTCGGCTTCGCGAGAGGCCGATTTTTTTTGTTCTGATGGACAACGGGTGGGTTTCCTCGCATCTTGAGGCGGCGTTACCAATCCAGCCAGCGCCGCCCCTTCACCGACCGAATCCGACTTAATCCCACGATGGGACTGGGTAAGCTCTGGAAGAACTGTCTCGTCATCCCGTTAGCCCAGGGCCAAGCCATGAATCATTTTTCAACGCTGATCACCTTGCTGCGCGATCGCAACGTCTTTCTCAACGAGGTCCGTGATGGCGTCAAAGTCGAGTCCAAGATTCTGTCTTTGATAATTGCCAGCTCCCTCTTTTTTGCCATCTACGGCGCGATTATCGGGGCCTCTAACGGTTGGCAGCAGATGCTGGTCTCGACCGCTAAACTCCCGGCGCTTTACCTCCTGACCCTGCTGATTTGCTTGCCGACCCTCTATTTTTTCGACATTTTGTTTGGCTCCAAAGCGGACTTTAAGCAATACACGGTGATGAGTCTGACTACGGTGTCGGTGATCAGCGTGCTGCTGTTTAGCTTTGCGCCAGTGACCCTGTTCTTTCTGATCTCGATTCGGGACTATCACTTCTTTTTGCTGCTGAACGTGGCGATCTTCTCCCTGACCGGATTCGTTGGGGTCAATTTGTTCTACAAGGGGGTGAAAACAGTGATGGGGTTTGATGCCAAGACCCCAAAAATTCGCAGTAACCTACTCTTGTCTTGGGTGGTGCTTTACGGCTTGGTGGGCAGTCAACTGGGCTGGACCCTGCGCCCGTTCTTCGGCTCGCCGGGGGAACCTTTTCAACTGTTTCGCAACTTGGAAGGCAACTTCTACGCCCAGGTGATTCGGAGCCTGCTGTCTCTGGTGCTGGGTAATTGAACGCGGCTGGGTCAAGGCAAACCAGATTTCCTAGCGGCTCGACAGCACTATTGCTGAGAGCAGGGGTGCTTAAGGGGCAAGGAGGCTAGTAACTGCAATGGTCACGTGACTATTGCAAACCCAGGGCAAGGGGCTTAAGCCCCTTGTTCAAGGGTAGGCGGATTTACGCCGCCTTATACTAGCTATTCGATAAAGCTCAGTACGCTCACCTGCGGCGCGTCGAGATGGGCATATTGGGCCACGAGGCTTTCAATTTGGCGCAGTTGCCCTAGCGCGAGACTACAGGGAAACCCATATTTGGCCTGCACCCGATCGCTGGCAATATTCAGCGCCGTGCGCGATCGCGCCAAAAAGTCCTCTAGGTCGTAGTCCGTACCGGGCACAAAATAGTCTTTGACAATCAGCGATGGCGAGTAACAGGTGGCTTGGGAGCCGTCTGGCCATTGGACTTTAAAGTGGATTTCAGGCATGGCTTTAGAGTATTGCAATCAAATAATAGTCAGTCGCTGAAGCCCCTCTCCCCTGCCCCTCTCCCAAAGCGGGCGAGGGGTTCTGAC
>JAAUQE010000280.1 GCA_012032425.1 Leptolyngbya sp. RL_3_1
CTGCCGAGAGGTCGCCACCACGTTATTCAGGTCGCGATAGTACTTGAGGCTCTCTTCATAATCTGGCATGTGATGGGGCTCTGGCAGCAGCGTATTTAAAAAATCAATCAAGAGTTGCTTATTCGGCTCCGTGCCAAACACCCGCTTAAAGCCGAAGTCGGTGAGGAGATTGATATATCGCTCTTGTAGCGGGAGAGCCATCGGGTTGGGGGGTTAAGGTGCTACCCCCATTATAAAAACGAGAATCCAGACCAGCGCCTCTCGAAATCAAGCCCCTTGCCACACCCCATGGAAACTGTGGGGAATCACGCTGGGCAACGCCAGCCGACAAATTGGCCCCGCCCCCAATGTTTCACTGTCATAAATCCACAGTTCACTGCTGTGCTGTGCCCCGTCATAGACCACCGTCAGCACCCAGCCTTGTTCCGTATGGTCTGGGTGCGGTGCAAACACCGGCTCCGATGGATAGCGCTGAGCCCCGGCATCCGCAATAGTGAGGCGGTCCGTTTGGGGGTCAAAGCGGCGATCGCCCCAAACAGTTCCCCCGTCGTATCCACCCCCGGTGCATGGATCGAGAGATAGGTAGCGGCAGTTTCTAGCTCAGTTGTCGGGGGCACCACCGGAAACTCACAGCTCTGAGATATTAAACAGACCTGATCCCGAATCGCCGCTGTTTGGGGGTTCAGGCGGATTCGCCATAATTGGCCCTGCACCAGCGTTTGGGTGGCCCCACTAGCCACCTCCTTGAGGTATTGATTGGTAGCAAAATCTTCGTAACGCACCACCTCCAGCACAATGTCGCCATAGCTATCCACATAGCCCCGACCAAAGTGCCACTGGAACCAAGCATCGGTTTCCCCCCAACTCACCACCTCAAAGGTGTCCGCATCCACCACCAGCAGTTGGGTACCGTGGCGGGGTTGCCATATCAGCGCATCGCTAAAGCTGCGGAGCCCCAGCACCGCCGGTAGCGCATTCAGCCGCACCGGTGGGACGCAAAAGACCAAATAGCGATCGGCTAAAACAAAGTCATGGATTAAGGGAATGCCGTTCAGGTCGATGCCGCTTTTCTTTTCGATGCGGCCATCGGGTCCGCTGCGATAGCAGTTCAACGTGGCATTGGCCCCAGGCATCACCCCAAAGTTAAAGATGTGACCCGTTTGTGGATGTCGCTTCGGGTGGGCGGAGTAAGGTTCATTGGCGGCGAGGCTGTCTAGAGTATCGATGCCTGCGGTGTCGAGGGTGTGAAGGTCAAGGTGGTGGGGCATCCCCCCTTCCCAAAGGGCCAAGAGGCGATCGGGCAGAGCCAAGACTGAGGTGTTAGCGGCATTTTTGAACTGAGCCTGCCACCGCTGCCAGATCGGTCCGGGGGGCAAGCTACCGTAACTGCCGTAGAGAAACTGATCGGCTGCTGACTCCGCCCCATAGCCCGCCGACTGCACGTAGCGATAGGTGGCCTGGGCCTCCCCAGCGGCAAACTGCACCGCCAAAATCGCCCCATCCCCATCAAACCAATGGCCGACCCGTTGTCCCTGCCGCTCTAACCGGGCTGGACCGTTGCGATACAGACTGCCCTGTAGCTCAGTCGGGATTGCCCCGGCCAGGATTGCGAGGGCAGAACGGGGGAATTCTGAGGCGGGGGTGGCGATCGCCCCAGCCCAGCTCGGGTTAGTGGGCACCGCTGTCATCACTGTATCTATGGCCACGACTCTCCCCATTGCATAAAACGCCCTTTGTATTGTGACGGATTCAGAGTGGCGGATTCATCGTGGCGGATTCATCTCCCCCGTGAAGAGACGGGCCTGGTCAGCGCCAGATGCCCCCAATCCACGTAAAATTGAACTCTGTGTTATTTACCCACCCACCGGACGAAACCCTTGATGAAGCCCTATCTGGCAGCCGCGCTACAAATGACCAGCGTGCCGGATTTAGAGAAAAATCTGGCCCAGGCAGAAGATTTGATCGATTTGGCGGTGCGCCAAGGCGCAGAACTCGTCACGCTGCCCGAGAACTTTTCCTTTCTCGGCGATGAGGCTGCCAAAGTCAGTCAGGCCGCCCAAATTTGTGAGGCTAGCGAGATCTTTCTAAAAAAGATGGCCCAGCGCTATCAAGTCACCCTGCTGGGGGGCGGCTATCCGGTCCCGACAACGGGGGATAAAGTCTACAACACCGCCCTTTTAGTCGCCCCGGACGGCAATGAGCTGCTGCGCTACGAAAAAGGCCCATCTATTCGACGTGAACGTGCCCGATGGCAATACCTACCGAGAATCGAGCACGGTGGTCTCGGGCAAACGCTTACCGAATATCTATGCCTCCAAGACCTTAGGGCATTTAGGCATCTCCGTTTGCTACGATGTGCGCTTTCCCGAGCTGTACCGTCACTTGGCCCAGATGGGGGCAGAAGTGCTGATCGTCCCAGCGGCCTTTACCGCCTTTACCGGCAAGGATCATTGGCAGGTGTTGCTGCAAGCCCGCGCCATTGAAAATACCTGCTACGTCTTGGCTCCGGCCCAAACTGGGTTCCACAACAATCGTCGCCAGTCCCATGGCCATGCGGTGGTGATTGATCCCTGGGGAATGATCCTGGCAGATGCCGGGACCAAACCAGGGGTGGCGATCGCTGAAATCAACCCCGCCCGCCTCAGTCAAGTGCGCCAGCAAATGCCTGCCCTCCAGCACCGGGTGTTTATTTAGGGAGCTGCAACGTCCGACAATTTTATTCCGCTGAAACCGTCAAACTCGACACTAGAGGGGTTACAGACTCAGGTACCCTAGGTGAGATGCGTTCTTTTAGGCCGAATGGTGGATGTGCTTCCTTGGCTCCTGTCTCCTAGCGCTTCCCTGGCTTCTACTGGTTTAGGGTGGTTCAATGGGCCGCTGCTCGCTGAAACCTCGGAAGCTGAATTAGAGCCGCTAGTGTTGGCCAGTGTGTTGCTGAGTCTGATCACGGTGTATTTAGCCGCCAAGATTGGGGGTGAGCTATGCGCCCGGATCAACCTGCCTCCCGTACTGGGCGAACTGGTGGGTGGCGTGATTGTAGGGGTGTCGGCCTTACATTTGATTGTCTTTCCCGAAGGAGCCGCAGACGCCGGTTCCAACCTGATGACGGTGGTTCAAGCCACGGCGGGCCTAGAACCCGAGGGCCTGTTAGCCGTTTTTAAAGGCGAAAGCGAAGTGGTTTCCATCCTGGCAGAGCTAGGGGTGGTGATTCTCTTATTTGAGATCGGCCTAGAGTCGGATTTAAAAGAATTGATTCGCGTGGGTCCCCAGGCGGCGGTGGTCGCCGTGGTGGGGGTGGTGGTGCCCTTTTCCCTCGGCACCGCTGGGCTGATTGCTTTCTTTAGCATCGCCACGATTCCTGCCGTGTTTGCGGGAGCCGCCCTGACCGCCACTAGCATCGGTATCACCGCCAAGGTGCTGGCCGAAATCCAAAAGCTCAGTTCTAAAGAAGGCCAAGTGATTATTGGCGCTGCCGTTTTAGATGACGTGCTCGGCATCATCGTCCTAGCCGTGGTCGCCAGCTTGGCGAAGACCGGAGAAATCGAAATCCTCAACGTGGTCTATCTGATTGCCGGTGCCGCCATCTTTTTGGTGGGCTCGATTTTTGTGGGTCGATTACTCAGCCCCTTGTTTGTGGCCTTAGTCGAACAAATGCAGACCCGTGGGCAGGTGATCATCAGCTCCCTGATTTTCGCCTTTGCCCTCTCCTACATTGCCGCCGCCATTAATCTAGAGGCGATTTTGGGGGCCTTTGCCGCTGGTTTGATTTTGGCTGAAACCTCCAAGCGCAAGGAGCTAGAGGAGCAGATCAGTCCGATCTCGGACATGCTGGTGCCGGTCTTCTTCGTCACGGTGGGGGCTCGCACCGACCTCAGCGTGCTAAATCCATTGGAGCCCTCTAACCGCGAAGGCTTGATCATTGCCTCCTTCCTGGTAATCGTGGCGATCTTTGGCAAGGTGATCACCGGATTTGTAATCTTCGGCCAACCCCAGCTCAATCGCCTCGCCATTGGGGTCGGGATGATTCCTCGGGGGGAGGTGGGTCTAGTGTTTGGCTGGGGTGGGCTCCGCCAGCGGCGTGCTCTCCGAGTCCCTGGAAGCGGCGATTATCGTCATGGTGATTTTGACCACCTTTGTCGCCCCGCCCCTGCTGAGGGTGGTGTTTAAAGAATCGGAAGATGACGGCTCGGTGGGTGAGCTAGAGCCAGAAACCTGAGCCCGTCACCGGTAGGCTGGGGTGAGCCGGACTACCAATCATCGTCGTAGTCGGGATATTGATCAGGGGCTGCGCCATGGACCTCGATCACCTCACCCAGGGGCTGACGTGATCGAGGCTGTTTCTTCTTGCCCTTCATCTTGCCCTTCATCTTGCCAAACCCTTTGGGCGGGGGTTCGGGCGCAGGGGCCTCGACGGTTTCTAGCTGCACCTGAAATCGCCAGCAATCGCCAAAGTCAAACAGGTACTCCAGGGTACTGCCTGGGGCGAGGGGTAAGCGACCGATCTGGACATCCTCAGTGGTCAAGCTCCCCCGCATCACATCGGGATGGCAAACCTCTACCGTCCGACCGTTAAAGGTTTTATAGGTGAACTGATCAAGGTGATCATGGTCAAAATCCACCGAATCTAAAATCAACTCACTGAGGTTAGCTAAGGTCGCCTCCCCAGTAATGGCAATCCGCCGCCACACCTTACCCAAAGACACCTTGAAAATATGCCGCTCTGCCCGAAAGGGCTGGTGTGGCACCAGCAGATTCTGTTGCCATTCGGGGA